>ONXS01000032.1 GCA_900321855.1 uncultured Eubacteriales bacterium
TACAAAAGCGTACAAAGAGTATTATGACAGCATTAAAGAATATGTGGAAGTAATTTTTGTGAAAGTAAAAGGTCATTCAAACAATAAATACAATGATTTGGCTGACTATCTTGCAAAGAAAGCTCTTGGAATTGAGAAGTAAGTTGTATAAAAAAACAATTTGCAGTATGATATATTTGAAATATAGTATGGAGGATATAACGATATGCAGATTACATATCATTTATTATCGAATAAAGGCAGTAGAGAAATAAATGAAGACCGTATTGGATCTTATGAAAAAAACGGGGAATATTCCTTTATACTTGCAGACGGCTGTGGAGGACATGGAAAAGGTGAAGTAGCCTCAAGAATGGTAGTAGATGCAGGAATAGATTTATTTAAGAAAAGCGGGTTTGATGAATTTTATATGCGAAATGCTTTCGAAATTGGAGAGGAATTATTGTTAAAAAGACAGCGTGCAGAGCTAAAATATGAAGATTATAAGACAACAATGGTTCTGCTCTGTATAAAGGAAAATATAATAGAATGGGGACATGTAGGAGATTCCAGATTATATCTTTTTAAAAATAAGAAAAAAGTGTTGCATACACTGGATCACAGTGTTCCTCAGGTATTGGTAAATATTGGTGAGATTGAAGATAAAGATATCAGAAATCATCCTGACCGAAGCAGATTGCTCAGGGCAATGGGAATGGAGTGGGAAAGACCTGCATATGAGATTTCTGAGCCTATGGAACCAGAAAAAGGAATGGCATTGCTGATGGCAACAGATGGTTTTTGGGAACTAATTGAAGATGAAGATATGGAGAGGTGTCTGAGAAAATCAAAAGATGTTCATGAATGGATGAGACGTATGGAAAAAATCGTAAATAAAAATGGAGTTGGTATTGATATGGATAACAATTCTGCGATTGGTATTTTTATAAGATAGTTATATCCATTTTACTCATGTGAGCAAACTCGGTGTACAGAATTTTTCGAAAGTGATAAGTTTTAAATAGTGATAAAATAGTAATAATTGACATATTATTATAAAAAAATACAATAAAAATGTGCATAATCACAGAAAATGATTGCAACCACGGTCAGAAAATGATATACTAATAGTAGATTTTTTAACATCATTGTATGGGAGGCGTAGTATATGAGTAAAATTAATCCGGAGTGTTTATGTCCGGGCTGTATGGCTGTTTTGGATGAACCAGATTTACCATGTCCGCTTTGTGGATTTGATAAAAGTACATATTCACCATCACCAAGAAGTTTGAGACCTTTTACAAAATTGAATGGGAAGTATTTAGTTGGTAAGGTAATTGGAGAAGGTGGATTTGGTATTACATATATCGGCTTCAATTTGGAAACAGATTTACCGGTAGCTATCAAAGAGTATTTTCCTTCAGAGCTTGCAACAAGAGACACATCAACAGGGAACACGATAACTGTATTTTCAGGCGAAGCAAATGATTTATATCGTGAAGGATTAGAGAAGTATTTAAGAGAGGCAAGAAACCTTTCTATGTTCTCAGATCTTCCGGGTATTGTAACCGTTAAGGATTTCTTCTATGAGAATGAAACAGCTTACATCATTATGGAATATATTAATGGTGTAACATTAAAGGACTACCTCACAAAAGTTGGCGGTAGAATGAAACAGAACGATGTAATCAAGATGATGAAACCTGTTCTTGAGTCTATGAACAAGATTCATGAAGTTGGCATTATCCATAGAGATATTAGTCCGGATAATATCATGATTACAAAGAGTAAGCAGGTAAAATTAACAGATTTCGGTGCTGCGAGAGTATTTGATACAGAAGATACAAAGAGTATTACTGTTGTATTGAAACGTGGATATGCACCGGAAGAGCAGTACAGGGCAAAGGGAAATCAAGGTCCATGGACAGATGTTTATGCCCTCTGTGCAACTATGTATCGAATGATTACAGGAGTTATCCCTCAGGAAGCTTTAGAGAGAATTATTGATGATAATGTAAGACCAATTTCTGAGTATGAGCCAAATGTATGGCCTGAGATTGAGTTTGCAATTATGAAAGGTCTTTCATTAAAAGCTCAGGACAGATATCAGACTGTAGATGATTTGGTAGATGCATTATATTACAGTGTACTTGAGAAAGATGCGGACGGTAATCCTTATCTCAGAATTACAAAAGATAATGTACCGGCTCCAGCAGAGCAGGCACCAGTTCAGAAAGAGGAAGAGTTTGGTACAGAGCCAATCGTAATTAATATTGGAGGAGATAAAAAAGCAGCAGAAGAGTCTGCTCCAACACCGGAACCAGCTCCTGCTCCAGTAGCTCCGCCACCAGTGGCGCCAGCACCAGCTCCAGAGCCAACACCTGCACCAACTCCAACACCGAAACCGGCTCCTAAAGCAGAAGAACCAAAAATTGAGCCAGTGCAGCAGCCAGTACGTCAGGAAAAGAAATCAGGATTCTTCAAATCTACATTTAAGAAACTTGTAAAATTACAGTTAGGTAGAGTGAGATTTGATTATAATGTTACAGAACTTGACGTAGAGCATATGGATATTGGTAATATCAAAGTTCTGGAAGAGTGCTATGAACTTAGAAAGTTAATCTTAAATAACAATATGGTTGACGATTTGACACCACTCAAGAATTGTACAAAACTTGAGCATTTAGCACTCAAGAATACATTGGTATCTAATTTGTCACCACTTGCAAACTGTAAGAATTTAAGATATCTTGATTTATGGGGAACACGAGTAACAGACTTATATGATATCTATGGATTAAAAGAATTAAAATATCTTTGCATAAAGAATACTGAGATTAGACCGGCACAGCTTGATGATTTAAAGAAGAATCTTCCAGATTGTGTTATTGAACAGTAATTAAGAAAAATTTATAATATGCCATAAGATTTAATCTTATGGCATATTTTTTATCTCAATGTACATGAATCGAATCAAAAGCTGCAAAGTAACGATTGTAAGAGGGGTATTACAATAAGATTCAGAAGTCGCGAAATGATGATTCTATGAGTGAATATAATATAAACCTGAGTGATATGTATAAAACGCATAAAATGATATAGATTATAGGTATTTGAGTGAAAAAATAATATTTGATATACTAAATATAGAACAATATAAGTGAATTTTTATATAGGAGGAAGTTTATGGCGAATAGCATTGTAGTGGATATAAAAAGAGAGATTTCAAAGGCTGTCGTGGGAAAAGAAGATATCATTGAAGAGGTATTGGCAGCTATCTTTGCAGGAGGACATGTTTTGTTGGAGGACGTTCCGGGAGTAGGTAAGACAACGCTTGCACTGGCATTTTCAAGAGCATTGTCATTGGATTATAAGAGAATTCAGTTTACACCAGATGTTTTGCCATCGGATGTAGTTGGATTTTCGATGTTCAATAAGAAAATCAATGATTTTGAGTTTAGAGAAGGTGCTGCCATGTGTAATATTCTGCTTGCAGATGAGATAAACCGTACTTCATCGAAAACTCAGGCTGCACTGTTAGAGGTTATGGAGGAAGCAAAGGTTACTGTGGATGGTGTGACACATTTTCTTCCAGATCCATTTTTTGTAATTGCGACACAAAATCCAATGGGATATGTTGGTACGCAGAAACTTCCAGAATCACAGCTTGATCGATTTATGGTGAGACTTTCGATGGGGTATCCGGATAAAGCAAGTGAAATGGATATTTATAGTGGAAGAAGCAATCGCTCTTTAGATGAAGTTGGAAAGGTAACGGATTTAGATACGATTCGCAGGATAAGAAGTGAGGTAAAGAAAATCAGTATAGATGAGAAACTGATGGACTACTTAGTGACACTGATTCGAAGTACAAGAGAAAATGAATATATTGCACTGGGAGTCAGTCCAAGAGGTGGAATTGCATTGTTAAATATGGCGAAGAGTAAAGCGTTTATGGATGACAGAGATTATGTGGTTCCGGAAGATATTATTACAAGTATTGAACCGGTTATGACACACAGAATTGTGCTAAATTCTAAGGCAAAGGCAAATGGATTAGACGAAGCAAAAATAATTGCACAGATAAAGAACACGGTGGCAATTCCTTAGAGAACTGAAAGGACAGGTATGTGGAGTAGAAGAATCAATTATTTAACATTAATAATACTGGTATTGGTTGGTCTTATTTTTTATCATGAATATTATATGATGTTAATCACTGTGATTGTTGTTTTTATGCCGGTCATATCTTACATTATGATAAAAAAAGGACATGAAAAATTAGAATTTCATGTGGACTCCGATATGAAAAACATTGGAAAAGATATTGAGTCACAGGTTTATTTTTCTGTAAAAAATGACTCTTATATTCCAATTGAAAATGTACATCTCAAAGTGAAGATTTTAAATAGTTTTTATGGGAATGAAGAGGAATATGAAATTATCATGTCTGCAATTCCTAAAAAGACAAGAAAAACACAACTTTCTGTATCTGGAATTTACTGTGGCAATATCTCAGTAAAGATAGAAAAAGTGATTTTTTATGACTTGTTTGGAATGGTAAAAATAGAGAAAGAACTGGATGAAAGCTGTGAGATTCATATCTTGCCTTCAAAAATCTATAAGTTCGATGAGATTGGGTTATCAGAGAGTGGCTCTTCTTCTGAAGATGAGATACAGAGTAAAAAGGGAGATGACCCTTCACAGATTTCAGAAATTCGAAACTACATTCCGGGAGATAAGTTAAAAAATATTCACTGGAAACTTAGTGCAAAAAGTGATGAGCTGCAGGTTAAGGAATTTAGTATGCCATATTCCGAAGAGGTACTACTTCTTGTCGAAACCTATGTAGAGAAAGATGCACCAGAAAGTTTTGATGAAGAGATTGAAGTTTTGTATGCCTTTTCCATTCATCTGTTGAATATGGGAAGAAAATTTAAGATGGTATGGAAAAATGGAGAATATAATCTGACAGAAAAAGAAATTTATAACACAGATGATTTAAATGATGCACTGAATGATTTGTATTATTGTCAGGTACAAGCATATAATGGATTGACATATGAACTGTATAAATCATTAAATCCGGAAATAAAAGGCATTGTATTATATCTCTCAAATAAAAATGTTGCCAATATAAATGCAGAACAGTTAAATATAGATGCGAAAGGAGTGATGATTGGATGCCTGAATTAAAAAAAAATATTTTTAAGAAAAAATATCAGAAAATCGAGCAGGAAAAGCAGGAGAAAATTCGACAGACAGGAATCATCATTTCGGAACATTTAAATTATACAGATACGAGCAAAATTCAGTTTATTCTGACCAATGCACTTCTCAATTTTCTGATTGTGACAGGTTGTTTTTTGTCGTTTCTCAGTGCATTTGAGGTGCAGTATAATACGTTTATTTTGCTTGCTGCAGGTGCAGTCATCGCATTATTTACCGCATTTTTGTATTATAACAACTGGCTGAAATTTTTTGGCTATATAATTTCACTTGTTGGTTTTGTATATGGAATTGTAAATCTAAGATTTTTGATAAAAGGTGGATTTGGATATATTTCCAATCATACTATGAAAATCATGGAGACAAATCTGAATTTGCAGTTAGAGCGAGAGTATAGTACCTATGGATTTAAAGAGAGCATCTCTGTTACCATGTGTATGATTTTTATTTTCTTTGCTTTTATGCTCTTATTAAATATGGCAATTACAGAATCAAAAGGATTTGTACTTACTTTTTTGTTTACATTTCCGATTGTACAGATTGGAATGTATTTTAACCGACATATCAATATCATATATTTTGCAGAATATTTTATAGGTTTACTTGCTTTGTTTTTCTTAAAAAATACAAATCACTATCATATGGAAACAAAAAAGAAGAAAGGATTTTTACGCAAAAAAAGAAAAAATAAAGTGGTTTATGACTATGTCATTGATGGAAAATTTACATTGAGTTTTTCAATTGCATTATTTGTTTTGATTCTGTGTATTACTACTATTTTTGGAGTTTTTGTAAAACAAAACAGGTTTCAGCTGAATACACCGTTAGATTCTATGAAAGAAAATACGAGAGATTTTACACAGAGGCTTGTTTTAGTTGGATTCTGGGGGATGATGAATCGAAATGGAAGTGCCGGCGGTGTTGCCATGAATAAGATGGGACAGTCAAGATATGTGAGTCTGGATTATGAAACAGACCTTGTGGTAAATACCATGTTTGAAAACTATCAGGGAGCAGTTTATTTTAAATCATTTAACGGAACCAATTACAGTGATGGATTATGGCAGAATTTGAGTGATTCAAAACAAAAGAACACTCTCGAATCATATGAACTTGATTTAGAAAACGCGGCGCAGATTACAAATGACCTGACCGAGTATTATGAGATTGACAGATACGTTGGAAGTGAGAAAAAAATTGAAATTACAAATATCGATGCCACATCGATTTATCCATATTATCCATATAACACAGAACATTATTTTGACAAAATAAATGATGATGAATACAAAGATGGGCTTCCAAGAGGAAGCAGACAGACCCTGTACTATTTTCCTCTGTTATACAATGATTCTGTGGATGAGTTTCAGGAAAAGATAAAAGCTGAAAATGACAATGCCTATGAAGAGGCACGGCAGAAACAGGATGAGGATGAATTAGAGGTTTTGGACAGAGAAAAAAGGTATTCGGAATATGTCAGAGATACCTATATGAATGTTCCGGAAATGAATGAAGATGTGATAGATGCGTTTTGTAAAAAATATAATCTGACAAAAGATACAGAACATATTGTTGAGCGACTTCAGGAAATTTTTGAGGAAGATTACGAATATACCTTAATGCCCGGAATTACTCCTGACAGCAAAGAATTTGTAAATTACTTTTTAGATGAGCAGAAGAAAGGATATTGTGTCTATTTTGCCACAGCATCTACATTGATTTTCAGACATTTGGGAATTCCGGCAAGATATACAGGCGGTTATGTATATACCTATGACGATTTTCAGTCTGGAGAACAGATAGACCTCGATACGGTTGATGTAAAGGATTGGGTAACTGATTACAGTGAGCAGAAGTATCCATATGGATTACAGAAATATAACATTGATGACAGCTCGGCACATGCGTGGGTAGAAATTTATGTAGATGGATACGGATGGCTTCCGGTAGATACCACACCGCCAAGATATGACGAGGAAGAGGAAACACCTGAATCGCAAGGACAGACCTTTGGGCAGTTCTTAGCAGAGAATGTCTTTACATCGGATAATGCAAAAGCAATTCGAAAGACTGCAGTTCGCATATTATATATAGTATTAATAGGAATTTCAGGTGTAATCATACTTTTGATGTTTCTTGGAATTTTTGTTAGATATTATAGACGGAAAAATAAAGCATTGTTAAAACAATATGAGTATCTGTGCAAGTGTACAAAATTTATTGGACTAAAAAAACTTCCTTCTATGTCTTACAGAGAGTATGGGTCATTGCTCATAGAACATGGAATTGTGAGTGAAGAGGAGGAAGATGTGATTGTAAGAGCAATTGAAAAAGAAAAATTCTCTGGAAAGAAGTTAAAAGAAGAGGAGAGTGAAGTTCCAATTCAGATGATTCAGAGAGCATCACAGGGAATTTATCAGAACCTGAGCTGGTACAAAAAGATTATATTTAAGTATGTAAGATGGATGTAACGAGTGAGATGCAAGTTACAAAATAGCTCTTTACAGATGGAAAACATAAATGTTATAATAAATAGCTGGCTTATATGAATAAGCCAGCTATTTGTAACGTATAAAGAAAGAAATAAAAATAGATGATGGAGGAAGTTAGGATGAAGATCAGAACAAGATTTGCACCAAGCCCAACAGGTAGAATGCATGTAGGAAATTTAAGAACAGCTCTCTATGAGTATTTGATAGCAAAACACGAGGGCGGAGATTTTATTCTTCGTATTGAGGATACTGATCAGGAGAGATTTGTTGCAGATGCGTTAGATATTATATATAGAACAATGAAGACAGCAGGATTAGAACATGATGAGGGACCGGATAAAGATGGAGGTTTCGGACCATATGTTCAGAGTGAGAGACAGGCAAGTGGCATTTATCTTGAGTATGCGAAAAAATTAGTTGAAAAAGGTGAGGCGTACTATTGCTTCTGTGACGAAGAGAGACTTGCAAGTTTAAAGCAGGTGATTGGAGATAAAGAAATCATTGTGTATGACAAGCACTGCCTTCACTTATCAAAAGAAGAAGTACAGCAGAAATTAGACAGTGGTATGCCTTATGTTATCAGACAGAACAATCCAAAAGAGGGAACAACAACCTTCCATGATGATATTTATGGTGATATTACAGTGGAAAATGCAGAATTAGATGATATGATTTTAATTAAATCAGACGGATTCCCAACCTATAACTTTGCAAATGTAATCGATGACCATTTGATGAATATCACACATGTTGTAAGAGGAAATGAGTATATCTCTTCTTCTCCAAAATATCAGAGATTATATGATGCATTTGGATGGGAGTCACCAGTTTATATTCATCTTCCACTGATTACAGATGAGAATCACAAGAAACTTTCTAAGAGAAGTGGACATTCATCATTTGAAGATTTGATGGAACAGGGATTTATTGCAGAGGCAGTTGTAAACTATATTGCACTTCTTGGCTGGAGTCCGGAGGATAACAATGAGATTATGTCATTACAGGAGCTCATTGAGAAGTTTGACTATCATCATATTAATAAATCACCAGCTGTATTTGATATTGTAAAATTGAAATGGATGAACGGTGAGTACATCAAGGCAATGGACAATGAAAAATTCTACGAGATTGCAATGCCATATATCAAGGAAGTAATTACAAAAGATTATGATTTGAAGAAGGTTTTAGATCTTGTGAAGACAAGAATTGAAGTATTGCCAGATATTGCAGGACTGATTGATTTCTTTGAGGAATTGCCAGATTACGATATCGCAATGTATACACATAAGAAGATGAAGACAAATAGTGAGAATTCTTTAGAGGTATTAAAAGAGTTACTTCCAATTCTTGAAAATCATGATGATTACAGTGTGGATTCGTTACACGATTTGATTATGGGATATGTGCAGGAGAAGGGAATTAAGAATGGTCAGGCATTGTGGCCAGTCAGAACTGCCGTATCTGGAAAACAGATGACACCGGGTGGAGCATTTGAGATTATGGAAATTTTGGGCAAAGAGGAATCTCTCAGAAGAATAAGGGTAGGTATTGAAAAACTTGAAGCAGCAGTTTAGTGAACCACAGCGTGTTGCAATAGAGCATCATACAGGGCCATGTCTGGTATTAGCCGGACCTGGCTCTGGAAAAACTCTTGTGATAACACACAGAACAAAAAACTTAATAGAAAAGTATCGTGTAAAACCATCGAATATTCTTGTTATCACATTTACAAAGGCATCGGCAAAGGAAATGCAGGAGAGGTTTCGAAAACTCAGGGGAACAAATAATGATCCTGTGGCATTTGGAACTTTTCATGCTATTTTTTTTCGAATTTTGATGTATGCGTATCATCTGAAGGTTGAAAACATATTGCGTGAAGAAGAAAAATACAAAATTATCACAGAACTTGTAGAAGATGAGGACTTGAATATCGAGGATGAGAAGGACTTTGTAAAATCGATGATCTCAGAAATTAGCACTGTCAAAGGAGATATGATAGACTTAAACAACTATTATTCTTCTAATTGCTCGAATGATGTATTTCGAAGTATTTATACAAAGTATCATAAAATTTTAGAGCGAAAAAAGCTTCTTGATTTTGATGATATGCTGGTCAAATGTTATGAATTATTTGTTCAGAGACCGGATATTTTAAAAATCTGGCAGGAGCAGTTTCGGTATATTCTTATCGATGAGTTTCAGGATATTAACAGAGTTCAGTATGAGATTATAAAAATGCTCGCTGCACCAGAGAATAATTTGTTTATTGTAGGCGATGATGACCAGTCGATTTATCGTTTCAGGGGTGCAAGACCGGAAATTATGCTTGGATTTGAGCACGATTTTGAAAATGTCAAAAAGGTGTTTCTGAGCGAAAATTACAGGTGCAGCGGAAAGATAATTGATGCAGCAAAGAATCTGATTTCTCACAATCAGAAACGTTTTGAAAAGGATATTAAGGCAGTTCGGGAAACGGGATGTCAGATTGATTTTTGTATTTTTAAGACGCAGGCAGATGAGGGAAAGCATATTGTGGCTGATGTCAGAAAATATATCCAAAAAGGATTGAAATATAAGGATATTGCGATATTGTTTCGAACAAATACAGGACAGAGAACAGTTATTGAAAAACTGATGGAGTATAATCTTCCATTTCATATGAAAGACAGTATGCCAAACATTTTTGAACATTTTATTGCAAGAGATATTATCAGTTACATTCATTATGCAGTCGGTGAAGGCCAGAGAGCGGATTTACTCCGAATTATCAATAAGCCAAACAGATACATAAAGAGAGAATTTCTGAGAAGTGACAAGGTGACGATTGACCAGTTAAAGGGTGAATTTACAGATAAAAGATGGATGATAGAGCGCTTGGATAAGTTGCAGTTTGATTTAAAGTTAATCAGACAGCTCAGTCCGTTTGGGGCAATCAGCTATATTTTTCAAGGTATTGGATATGATGATTATATTGATGATTATGCAGATTACAGGAAGATTAAGCCACAGGAGTTATATGATATTCGAGATGAAATTCTAGAATCTGCAAAACCTTATAAGACATTCGAAGAGTGGTTTGACTATATTGAAAAATATGGAGAAGAATTAAAGAGACAGACACAGGTTTAGAAACAGTTGGAAAATGCGATTGAGCTGTCAACCATGCATAGTTCGAAAGGACTGGAATACAAGGTGGTTTATATCGTGGATGCGATTGAGTCCGTAACACCTCATGCGAAAGCAGTTCTTGATGATGATATTGAAGAAGAGAGAAGATTATTCTATGTAGCTGTGACGAGAGCAAAAGATGAACTTCATATTTTCTGGCCGAAAGAGCGATTTGGCAAGCAGGTAGAAGTGTCGAGATTTGTGGGCGAATTGAACGCAGATAAGCAGTCCCACGCCTCTAAGGTGTAAAGACGTAGGCGGGGTATCGGAGATGCTTATGTCAGGAGGGGGGAAGTCCTTTCTGACAAGTTGCAAAGCAGCATGTGTTCATGAGTAAATAGCGAAGCGGATTGCGAATGTCTGCTTTACTTGAAATTGAGATAAATTCATGGATACAATTTGTGGATAAAATAAAAAAAGCAGTTGACTTATTATTAAAATATTATAAAATTGTAATTACTACAAAAGAATTGGAAGGAGAACATTTGTGATTACGAGTAACAGTGGCGATGGCCGAAGTAGAGGTAAGAAAAGCTACGATTCAAAGGAGAGAGAAAGTTATCGAAACGGAGAAAAGAGAGAGTATAAGCCATATAAGAAAGATGGAAAAGATGGCAGTGTAAGCAGGGACAGATTTAAGAAAGATTCACAGGGCAGTGTTAAAGGCAGACAGGATGGAAAAAGTTCCTTTGGAGGACAGAAAAAGGACTCGTATAGAAATGGTTCTTCTGGCAACAGTTATTCTAGAAATAATTCTTCAGGAAATAAAACATATAAAAAATTTAATGATAAAAATAATTATCGCAATCCATACGATAAAGATGAAGAAGAGACAAATGTAAGACCAAAGAGACAGCCTGCAAAGGACAATAAGGTCAAAGAGGCTCAGCCGGATAAGACAGCGGTCATCAATCGAATTGAAAAAGAAAAGAAAGCGATGCAGAAAAAACAGGCAGAGAGAAAAAATTCAAAGCCTAGAGGCATACAGTCAAGACCAAAACGCAGCAATAACATTGACTGGACAAGGGAATATGAAAATGGTTCCTATGATGACGATGATTTAGATGCATATTTATAAAATAAAAAAGAAGAATTTTGCATAGCAGAGTTCTTCTTTCAATTTAATAAAATTAATAAAATTCAGTAGGTATATAACATGATATGACTTTTGAGATTTGCTTGTTTTGTATGGAATCGTGTTTTTACACCTAGTGGCATAAAATAATAAGAAGAAAGGTAGTATAAATTTAAAATGATTAAACAGAGTATTTTAGACAATATTGAAAAATATCATCAGGAGCAGTTACTTCGATATTATGAGGAACTGGATGATGAGGCAAAAGCTTCTTATGAGAGACAGTTGGAAGAACTGGATTTCTCATACATAGACATCTTTAATAACAGAAATAGCAGTGAGAGTTCTATGGACAATGTATATGAGCCACTACAGGCTATGAAGATTGAAGAGATTGAAAGCAGAAAAGATGAGTTTAGACAGGCTGGTATTGATGCGTTAAAACAGAAAAAGGTTGGAGCTGTTTTACTTGCAGGAGGACAGGGAACAAGACTTGGATTTGACAAGCCGAAGGGAATGTTTAATATCGGAGAGACAAAAGAACTTTATATTTTCGAGAGATTAATCCAGAATATTATGGACGTTGTAAATGAGACAGGAGTTGTCGTTCCTTTGTTTATTATGACAAGTGAGATTAACGACAAAGATACAAGAGCTTTCTTTGAAGAGAAAAATTATTTTGGATATGATAAAGATTATGTGTTCTTCTTTGTTCAGAGTATGGCACCATCTATGAGCTATGATGGCAAGTTCTATATGGAGGCAAAGGACAAAATCTGCCTTTCACCAAACGGAAACGGTGGCTGGTTCTCATCACTAATCAGAGCCGGACTTGTGGATAAGATGAAAGAGATTGGAGTAGAGTGGCTCAATGTTTTTGCAGTAGACAATGTACTTCAGAGAATTGCAACACCTGAATTTGTAGGTGCAACACTTTTATCAGGCTATCCATCTTCTGCAAAGGTAGTAAAAAAAGCAGATCCGCATGAGAGAGTCGGTGTTATGTGTAAGAAAAATGGAAAACCTTCGATTGTTGAGTATTATGAGCTCACAGAAGAGATGGCAAATGAAAAAGATGCTTCCGGTGAGCCTGCTTACAACTATGGTGTTATTTTAAATTATATGTTCCGAGTAAAAGAACTTATGGATATTGCAGGAAATTCAATGATTACTCATATTGTAGAGAAAAAAATTCCTCATATTGATGAGAATGGCGAACTGGTAAAACCAGAGGAGCCAAATGGATACAAATTTGAGACATTAATTCTTGATATGATTCATATGGTAGATGACTGTCTGGTATATGAAGTTGAGAGAAGTAAGGAATTTGCACCTGTGAAGAACAAAGAGGGTGTAGATTCGGTGGTATCTGCAAGAGAATTGTTAAAGTTAAACGGTTACGAGATATAAAATATAGTGATTTAAGACAAAATTATAAGGATAAAGAAAAATTATGAAGAAATTTATTAATTTAATTGATGAAAAACTAAAACAGGCTTTTGTGGCTGCGGGTTATGATGAGAAATTTGCAAAGGCAACCATTTCAAACAGACCAGATTTATGTGAGTATCAGTGTAATGGTGCGATGGCAGCGGCAAAACAGTACAAGACAGCACCAATTAATATTGCAAATGCGGTAATTGAAGAATTAAAAGATGAGAAAGCATTTGAAAAAATTGAGGCAGTGATGCCGGGATTTATTAATATCAATATCAGCAGTGCATTTCTCGCAGACTATGTGAACGAGGAGAGTCAGGCTGAGAAACTTGGCTGCAATATAGAAGAAAATCCAAAGAAGATTGTCATTGACTACGGTGGAGCCAATGTCGCAAAACCACTCCATGTAGGTCATTTAAGACCGGCAGTTATTGGTGAGAGTATCAAGAGAATGTTCCGCTACCTCGGCAATGATGTAATTGGAGATGTTCATCTGGGAGACTGGGGTTTACAGATGGGACTTATTATCACAGAATTACAGGAGAGAAAACCAGACCTCGTGTACTTTGATGAGAATTATACAGGTGAGTACCCAAAAGAGGCACCATTTACAATTTCTGAATTAGAAGAGATTTATCCATGTGCAAGTGCAAAATCAAAAGAAGACTCAGAATTTAAGGAGAGAGCACATCTTGCAACTTTAAAATTACAGCAGGGCTATGCTCCATACAGAGCAATCTGGAATCATATCATTCAGGTATCTGTAACAGATTTAAAGAAAAATTATGGCAACTTAAATGTTACCTTTGACCTTTGGAAGGGTGAGAGTGATGCAGACCCATATATTCCACAGTTGATTGATATTTTAAATGAAAAACATCTGCTTCATGAGAGTCAGGGAGCAATGGTTGTTGATGTTAGGACAGAGGAAGATACCAAAGAAGTTCCGCCTTGTATCATTCAGAAATCAGATGGAGCAGCACTTTATGCGACATCTGATCTTGGAACATTAATCCAGAGAAAACAGGACTATGATCCGGATATGGTTGTCTATGTAGTTGATAAGAGACAGGAGATGCACTTTACGCAGGTATTCCGCGTTGCAAAGATGGCAGATATCGTATCACCTAAGACAGAACTTATCTTCAATGGATTTGGTACTATGAATG
The DNA here is from genome assembly GCA_900321855.1 of uncultured Eubacteriales bacterium. GTDB lineage: Bacteria > Bacillota > Clostridia > Lachnospirales > Lachnospiraceae > Bovifimicola. The sequence goes on from ONXS01000032.1 coordinate 14,550, forward strand.
GCAAGGGTGGAAAACCATTTAAGACAAGAGATGGTGGAGTTATGAGACTTGAAACTCTGATTGGAGAAATCAGTGATGCTGTCTATAGTAAGATTATGGAAAACAGAAGTGTGTCCGAGGGAGAGGCAAGAGAGACATCGAAGATTGTGGGACTTGCAGCATTGAAATATGGTGATTTGTCAAATCAGGCATCGAAAGATTATATCTTTGATGTGGACAGATTTTCATCTTTTGAGGGTAATACTGGTCCATATATCCTCTATACAATTGTAAGAATCAAATCAATTTTAAATAAGTTCCTTGAGAGCAGTGAGATTACATCGGACAAGATGATTCCATTTGCAAGTGGAAGTGAGAAAGAACTTGCTATGGTTCTTGCAAGATATAATGATGTGATTGAAAATGCAATTCATGAACTTGCACCACATAAGATTTGTGCATATATATATGAACTCTCAAACGCATTTAATAAATTTTATCATGATACAAAGATTTTAGCATGTGAGGATGCGGATAAGAAACAGAGTTATGTCAACCTCATTTCACTTGCGAAAAAAGCATTGGAAGAATGTATTGATTTGCTTGGATTTGAGGCACCAGAGAGAATGTAGGATACCAAGATTTGTGAGGCAGTCTTGCGCATAAGGTTGGTTCTGAATAGTTACAAATAAAAAAGGACATTTGTTTGATGTGCTCATTGTCGATTTGACAAGAAACATCAAACGAATGTCCTTTTTCGTATTTCAATTATATTTGATACAAGAAGTCATATATGACAGACTATGAGTTATTCTTCATCCTCGTCCTCGTCATCGTCATCATCTTCATAATCATCATCGTCATCATCTTCATCAGATGAATTCTCAGTAGCCTCTGTAGTTTCTTCTTCTACAGTAGTTTCCTCGGCAGTTGTCTCAGCTGCAGTTGTCTCTTCGGCAGCAGTAGTTTCAGCAGCTTTTGATTCCTCATATGCAGTCCATGCACTTGAGATTTCTTCTTCTGATAAGCTGTATGTAGCAGCTTCCGCAGTTGTATCTGAGTTTTCTTTATAGAACCACTCAAAGTATATAGATACACCTACAAATGCGACAAAAGCAATCCCAATCAGGGCAACCATACTTTTCTGAAGAAAAGCAACTCTTTTTTGCTTTGCAATAATTTTTTTACGATTCGCTTTGTCCTTTTTATATTTATCAACTTTTTCCTGACTCATAATGATATTCCTTTCTTAATCTTATTAAAATTGTTTTTGGTCAAAAACATACACATTTATGTATTATATAACAAAAAAACAAAATAATAAATAATAAATTTTATTTTTCGTTATATTTTTTTTAAAATGTTTTATCTGAGCTTAATCTGATGGAAATCGGATGCGAATACTCGCAAATGAGTATTGAATTTGTGAAAAATAAATAAATTGAATGGGAATTTAATTGACAATGTGAGCATATTGTACTATTATTTATATATAAAAGCCGTGATTATTTGTAGTCAGAGTGGTTTACTATGTGTGATTATAAATATTTACAAATAAAATAGAAATGGGGACTTGCGTAATGGTAAAAAGTTTTGTACAGATTCTCAATATTGGCTTCGGTTTTATCAACAATACACAGCCTATTGAGACAAACGACATTGAAGAGATTATGGAGAATGTAATTACTCAGGATGATCCTTCAAAAGACATCAGAATTATTGGATTTAGAACATATGATATGGATACAGATACAGGTATCATGTCAAACCAGAGTGGTATCTATTATCTTGGTGGAGAGGAATTTACATATCCTCGAGTAGACCATGATGTAGAGACATACATTAAGAATTCAAATATCGAGTTTCAGAAGGGACAGCAGATTATTAAGATTAATAAACCAAATGTCTTAGTATATCCATTCCATCCAGAGGATCAGATTCTTGATATTCAGTCTGTTCTTATTAAGATGAAAGTTAGAAAAGAGCAGGAAAGAAAAGTAAGACTTGAGGAAGAGATTGTTACATATAAGAACAACCTCGTTGAAGAACTCAAGAAAGCTGCTGAATATATCGAGAACAATCAGTTCAATACAATTCCACTTTCAGATACAGGAGAGAATTCAAAAGCTCTTAATATCTTAGGTGACAGAGGTAACTTCCAGAAGCATATCGATCATATGAGAAATATTCGTGTTGAGATTATGGCTATTGAGAAGTTCTTGAGAGAGAATCAGATTTAGTAAAATAGGTTGCCCAGTCTTGTACTGGGCAATTTTTTATCATATTATAAATTATTGTGGTAGATTACAGACAAAGAGGCGACAAAAAAACATTGTATTTACAGGGATTTTTAAGAAAAAAATATTTTTTAAAAAAGTTTAAAAAAAGTGTTGACAAATATGTGGTTACAGTGTATACTAAGCAAGTCGTCAGATGAAAGACAAAGGCAACGGGATCTTAGCTCAGCTGGGAGAGCATCTGCCTTACAAGCAGAGGGTCGCAGGTTCGAGCCCTGTAGATCCCATTCAATTCTCTTTTGTTTGATACAGATATGGCGGAATAGCTCAGTTGGCTAGAGCACACGGTTCATACCCGTGGTGTCATGGGTTCAAATCCCTTTTCCGCTACTAAGATAAGCCTTACCAGTTTGGTAAGGCTTTTTGTTTCATTACGAGAAAATATAACTACTTGGAATTTAGTTCGGAAAACATAATAAAAAATATGAGGAGGTTTTTTATGAGAGTTGGATTGGGTTATGATGTTCACAAACTTGTGGAAGGAAGAAAGCTTATCATTGGAGGAGTGGATATTCCGTATGAAAAGGGATTGCTTGGTCATTCAGATGCCGATGTACTATTACATGCCATTATGGATGCTTTATTAGGAGCGGCAGCACTTGGGGATATAGGAAAACATTTTCCAGACTCAGATGACCGATATAAGGGAATATCGAGTGTTGAGTTATTAAAACATGTCGGAAAGCTGTTAGAAGAGAATATGTATGTGATTAACAACATTGATGCAACGCTTGTGGCACAGAAGCCAAAAGTTGGTCCATACAGAGAGAAGATGGTGGAAAATATTGCAGACGCTCTTGGAATTGAAAAGGATCAGGTCAATGTAAAAGCAACTACAGAAGAGGGGCTTGGATTTACCGGCAGTATGGAAGGTATGTCTGCACAGGCAATTGCTTCAATTAGTTCGGTAAAAGATTTTGCTATGAACCCAATGGAGGAATCTGGCTGCAGTGGCTGTTTGGGATGTGTCAGATAAACACTCTGAAAGCTGTTAGAATAGGACAGAGACGAATATAAAACAGGAATATAGAAAGAGGATTTTAAGATGAAGATTTACAATACTCTCACAAGACAAAAAGAAGAATTTAAGCCAATTGAAGAAGGAAAAGTCAGAATGTATGTCTGCGGACCTACCGTTTACAATCTCATTCACATTGGTAATGCAAGACCTATGATTGTATTTGATACAGTCAGAAGATATATGGAGTATGCTGGGTATCAGGTAAATTATGTGTCGAATTTTACCGATGTCGATGATAAGATTATCAAGGCTGCCATTGAGCAGGGAGTGACAGCTGAGGACATTTCTAAGAAGTTTATTGAAGAATGTAAGAAAGATATGAAGGGCTTAAATGTAAAAGAGGCCACAAAGCATCCACTTGCAACAGAAGAAATTTCCGGAATGATAGAGATGATTAGCACCTTGATTGAAAAAGGCTATGCTTACGATAAAAATGGAACGGTTTATTTTAGAACACGAAAATTTGATCATTATGGAGATTTATCAAGAAAAAATATTGACGATTTAGAGGCTGGACACAGAGATATTAAGGTTGCAGGCGAAGATGACAAGGAAGATCCGCTTGATTTCGTACTCTGGAAACCTAAGAAAGAGGGAGAGCCTTTCTGGGAGTCCCCATGGAGCGAGGGCAGACCGGGATGGCATATTGAATGCTCTGTGATGTCTAAAAAATACCTCGGTGATTCCATTGATATTCACGCAGGTGGAGAGGATTTGATTTTCCCTCATCATTCCAATGAGATTGCTCAGAGTGAGGCTGCAAACGGCGTACAGTTTTCAAGATACTGGATGCACAATGGATTTTTAAATATCGACAACAAAAAAATGTCAAAGTCTCTCGGCAATTTCTTTACAGTCAGAGACATCAGTGAGAAATACGACCTTCAGGTTCTCAGATTCTTTATGCTGAGTGCACATTACAGAAGTCCAATTAACTTCAGTGCAGAACTCATGGAGGCTGCTAAGAATGGCTTAGACCGTATTCTGACAGCGGTAGACAAATTAGACAGAGTTCTTCCTGTCTTAGAAGAAAAAGAACTCACAGCAGAAGAAAAGAGTGGTTTAGAGACTATTCAGTTGCTTGTTAAGAAATTTAATGACTCTATGGAGGACGATTTTAATACAGCAGATGCTATCTCAGCAATTTTTGAGATGGTAAAATTTGCCAATGTCAATGTCGCAGAGACATCAGCAAAGGCATTTGCACAGTCAATCAAGGATACAATCACAAAACTCACAGATGTTCTTGGAATTATCACAGAGAAGGAAGAGGAACTTCTTGACGAAGATATTGAGAAGTTAATCGAGGAGAGACAGCAGGCAAGAAAAGACAAAAACTTCGCAAGAGCTGACGAAATCAGAAATACATTATCAGATATGGGTATTATTCTTGAGGACACAAGAGAAGGAGTAAAATGGAAACGAGCTTAGATTTTGCTTCTGAAATCAGAGAAAAGTTATCTTTAAAAGATGTAGACCCGGTAGGCATGTCACCTTTGGTACTCGCTTACATCGGCGATGCAATCTATGAAGTTGTCGTGCGGACAAAGATTGTTTCTGATTCTACCGCAACGGTACACAAGTTACACAATATGTCTGCACTTCTTGTCAAGGCACATGCACAGGCGGAGATGATAAAGTCGCTGGAACTTACAGAAGAAGAGGAGCGCATCTATAAGAGAGGGCGCAATGCAAAGTCTTATACAAAGGCGAAAAACGCAACTCTTGCCGATTATCGCAATGCAACAGGATTTGAGGCACTGATGGGATATTTATATCTTTCTGGGCAGACAGACAGAATGTTGGAACTCATTCAGAATGGTATGGAACATTATCAAAACAGTGCCGAGGAGAAGTGACAGAAAATCTGGTATAGAACATAGAAAGTGATGGAAGATATACAATGGAAAATGAAGGATTAACAATTGAAGGGCGCAATGCTGTTTTAGAGGCATTTCGTTCTGGAAAAACAATTGACAAAGTATTTGTATTAGATGGATGCCATGACGGTCCGGTCAATTCGATTTTAAGAGAGGCAAAAAAACAAAATACTCTGATTAAATTTGTAAATAAAGAGAGATTAGACGGTCTTTCTAAGACTGGAAAACATCAGGGTGTCATTGCATTTGCAGCAGCTTACCGATATTCCGAGATAGAAGATATTTTAAACAAGGCAAAAGAAAAGGGCGAACCACCATTTATTTTTATTCTGGATAATATTGAAGATCCACATAATCTCGGTGCAATTATTCGAACAGCAAATTTAGTTGGTGCACATGGGGTTATTATTCCAAAAAGACATGCAGTTGGTCTTACTGCGACTGTGGCAAGAACATCCGCAGGAGCAATCAATTATACACCTGTCTGTAAGGTGACAAATATTGCAAATACAATTGAGAATCTCAAGAAAGAGGGAATTTGGTTTGTATGTGCTGACATGGGTGGAGAGACAATGTATAACCTTGATTTAAAAGGTCCAATCGGTCTTGTCATTGGAAATGAAGGAGATGGCGTGAGCCGTCTTGTGAGAGAAAAATGTGATTTTATTGCATCTATTCCTATGAAAGGTGATATTGATTCCTTAAATGCCTCTGTAGCGACAGGAGTTTTAGCTTATGAAATTCTCAGACAGAGACTTGACATTTAGTGTAAAATTAAGTATAGTAATAAAAGTAAATTAGCTGGCATGGCACAGTAGGTAGCGCACTTCATTGGTAGTGAAGAGGTCACGGGTTCGATTCCCGTTGCTAGCTTTTACTTATAGAAAAAATTAGTCAGTATACTGGATTCAGTATTACTGACTATTTTTTCATATAATAACCCTTCAGAGCTGAGTTCAAATATGAGAGATATTTTCTCAAAACTTGGTAAAAAAATAATAAAAAAGGACGGACTTATGGATAACGATAAAGATAATTATGACGAATTATACGATGAAGTAAAAGATGTTCAGGAAGAAATTGACAATACAAAGAAAAAGAAACGCAACAGAAAAAAGAAGCGAAGATTTTTGAGATATTACGCATGTTTTGCAACGCTTGCGGTAGGTGTGCTAGGTTTTGAATTGTACAAAGACAAGATGAGCAACAATACAGCGAATGAATCAGAAAAAACACAAGAAGTTACTTCTCAAGAAGATTACAGGCAATACAGTGACAGTGAGATTAAGGAAATTATTAAGAATCATCTCAAAGATGGGGATACAGTTGTACAGACTTTTCGAGAGATTTATCCAGAAGATGTGGTATTTTATCATGGCGGAAGATATTTGTTTTATCCGGTAATTGACGGACTTAAAAAAAATACATTGGACAATGAAAACATAAAACTTTCCAAAAATGGACTCAGTGGTGGCAAAATTTTACAGTACAGGAAACGGATACACATCTCGTTTCACAAATTTCGGATCATTAACAACAGCAAAATTTGGTGCATCAAATGGAATTAATAAGACATCATCATATAAAGCTCCAATAGTTCCAATTCCAACATCAACATTAAAACCAGCAAACATAAATTTAAATGCCTTTAATAATACAATACCAACAAATTAATTACCAAAATATAATAATATCCAATTATAAGCAACTCCTTCTTTAAAATCTGTTGTTTTTAATAGTACTAGTGATATGATTCATCCTAATCAACTTCCTAATTATAGAGGTGAATTATATAATATGAAACAAAAAAATTTAGAAGATGAAAAAAGAAATGCTATTAAATTACAAATTATGGAAGAAAAAATGAGAAATATTAAAAAGCCAAAGATTAGAA
>ONXS01000014.1 GCA_900321855.1 uncultured Eubacteriales bacterium
TGATTCGAACTGTCTTTTACTTTTTTGCTAAATTCTATCTCTGCATCGGACTGAGCGACTGCCTCTAAAGCATGGTCTAGGGCATCATCTGAGTCAAATCCTGCCTCCCTGTAAATATTAATATTATTCATGAGCATATCCAGCTTTGAACTCATCAGGTATCCTGCTGCCGACTGCTCTGCCTGCATATAAGTCAATGTGTCTAATTTTCCACTCTTAATATCTGCCTCAAAGTTTTTTGGAATAAACAGTACAAACTCTGCCACTCCAAATCTCAGTGCATCATTGATGTGCTCTGTATCTCTGTGTTTTAATGTCGTCTCATTTTGCCCTTTTAAAATATAATCTTTTATCTTTTTGCTTGCCTCGCTCTTATCTTCATCAAGCACCACCACATCAATCTTACTTGCCTTAAATACTTTTTCACCTGAATCGGCATTGTTAATCATCACACTTCCAATGACAAAGAATACGACAATATACGTCACAATCGACACAAAACGATTTTTGGCAAGTTTCATAAATCCTCTAAATATTGTCATATGCCTCACCTCTCAATTTCAGGATACTAATTATCAGAAGTACCAGTGTCACACCGATAATACATAAAATGTTGATATAAAACCGTTCTCCTGTGCCATAAGTTCCAAGTGTATACAGGCTGTCTGTAATACAGGCAGCAGGATTGATTTTGTTTAAAATTGGAGCAATTTCTTCTATCTGTTGTCGGATATTTCCAATCATCAGACCACTAAAGAACGAACATATCATGGATATTGCAAGTGGAAGTACCTCCCTGAGCACCGGTTTCTTTGCTGCAAGTGCCCCTGAAAACAGACCAAGTGCAATTCCAAGCATCGTTCCCAAAACAACGATTACAACTTTAGACCAAAACGGAACATACATCGGTAATTTTAATACATATTCAATATATATCATCAATATTCCGATACATACTGACAAAAGAATTCCTCCTGCAAATATTCCGGCAAGCAATGATGTACTTTTTCGAATCGGAGCACACTCATAACGTTTTCCAATCTCACTCTGGTCAGCCCTAATATCCTTGAGCACTTCACTGCCAATCCAGCCTCCATACAGACATGCCATCGCAATTAACGAGTAAAAGAAACTCATATAGGGTGATACTTCCTTTTTGCCGCTTTCCTTCAGCGATACAAAACTCTGCTCTTTTGATACTGCCTGCAATACCTGTTCCGGATTCATCTCAGAATGACCAGATAAAATATCTTTTAGCAAATACGCTTTGTTGTTATAACTTTTCAAAAAAGAAGATAAAATCGTCTGATTCATTCCATTTTCATTGACTTTTAATCGAATATTTTCTTCAATATAAAAAATCCCATCTATCTTTGTCTCTGAAAGTAGGTTTTCAGCCTCCTGCTCATCTTGCGTTTTTATGTCAAATAGCTGATTGTCTCCTTTTTTTGCGAGGGTCTCAACGACTTGTCTGAAATAATTTTCTTCAGATTCTGTGTGATTGACAACCGCAATATCGATAACCTGCAATCTGCCATCTCCTTCTTTGACAAGATTGCCAAATCCCATATAAAATGCAGTCGCAAGAACCAATGGAAACAGTAAATTCCATCCAATCACTGATTTCTGCCTCAGAATCGAAAGAAATCGGTATTTAAAAACATGAAAGAACATCAGTCTCTCAACCCCCTTCCTGTAATCTCTAAGAATACATCATTCAGGGTAACATCCTCTCTGCCTCCTATCATCTTCTTTAATTCCTCTGTCGTACCATTGGCGATACTCTTACCATGATCCATAATTAAAATACGGTCACAGAGCTGCTCAACTTCTTCCATATAATGTGTGGTATAGATAACCGAACTTCCATTTTCCTGAAGTTTTTTTATTCCCTCTAAGATTGCATTTCTGCTCTGTGGGTCTACTGCAACTGTCGGCTCATCAAAGAAAATCAATTTCGGTTTATGGGCTATTCCACATGCAATGTTTAATCTTCTAAGTAAACCTCCCGACAATTTTTTCGGCTTATACTTTGCATATTCCGCAATGCCCGTAAAATCCATCGCCTCCTGCACCAGTTCTTTTCTCAACTTCTTGTCCTTAATATAAAGTCCACAAAAGAAATCAATATTTTCATATACAGAAAGAGAATCAAGCACTGCAACATTTTGCAGCACAACTCCAATGTCCTTCTTTATATCATAACTTGACGGTGTCATTTTTTTGCCAAATATCGTAATCTCCCCTTTGTCATAGTTTAAAAGAGAGAGCACACAATTAATCGTTGTTGATTTTCCAGAACCATTTGGACCGAGAAGTCCTAAGATTTCCCCCGTCCGCAATTCAAACGAAAAGTGGTCTACTGCAATTTTATCTCCATATCGCTTTACAAGATTTTTTACTTCTAAAATATTCTCTGCCATAAAAATCCCCCTGTTCGCACTCTTAACTAAATCTTAAATACAGTATAACTTCTCGCCGCAAAAATTTCTATTGTCTCAAGTCACATCCACACATGACTTTTGTCATATTTTGCCACCCATCTCATCACTCATGCAGTGGGCTTTTGCACGTCCGGTTACAATCACTTGTCCTGTTTTGCTATTCATCTCATCACTCATGCGGCGGGCTTTTCTCACATCCGGTTACTATCACTTGTCCTGTTTTGCTATCTATCCACCACTAAAGCAATGTTTTTTGCACGTCTGATTACTATCACTTGTCCTGTTTTGTTATCTATCCACCGCTAAAGCAATGTTTTTTGCACATCTGATTACTATCACTTTCACTTACTTTATAATATATCAGCAAAAATCTTTTACATTTTATACTTTTACATTTTATACTTTTACATTTTTTCTAATATTTATCAGTCGATTTTGAAATTGTGTATAAAACATATCTTCCATAAATGGATTTACAAACATCAAGTTTAAAATCTGCATATTCAGCTTTTTAAATTCAGCCGGTGTATACGACTGGATATTTGAAGAAATGTCCTTGAGCAGATAGTGCCAATCATCAATAAATGACTCAAATTTTTCTGTATCTCCCGCTGCAATCCATTTTGAAACTTCAATATCAACTCTCTCCTTGTTGCTACATTCATTTACCTGAAGAATATAATAATGTCTTCTGTCCTTATAATATCTTCCCAATGGAAACAATCTGCAAATATCCGGTCTTGCGGTATGAATCATACATCTTCCCTGTTCATTCAGAAACACACACTGATCCTTCTCATTCATTTTCAAAATAGGAAGTAAAATCCCTTCCACAGTCACAAGTTCGGCTGCTCTTGCCAGAATTCCGTTAAAATCCATACCCAGTTCCTGCTTTAATCGAAATACATCGAGCGGATTTAACGTAATGGTATGTTCCATTCCGCGACAACAGTCCGAGCACCCCTTACAGTCCAGACAATCTGCCTTTACCATATCTCCCGTCTCATATAAATTTCCATCTGAAATTTCTTCTAATGTTATATCTCGAATCATCTTCTCTATCCTCTTTCAGTTGCATATTTTTTCAGTTTATATACTTAACATTTATTCCTCACTATTATACTATCAGTGAATATTTCTTTCAATACAACAACGGGCAACCTAAAGATAAGCGATACACGTTTGAAACTGATGCTAAAATACTAAGTTTGGATTCTCCCAGACTTAAAATGCAAACGTTCTTCCGCAAGCGTATGTGGTCTATTGCGAAAATACATCTATTCCTTTCTTGTCCGATTCACTAAAAAATCCTCGAAACAGAGTTTTTTATACTATCTCTGTTTCAAGGATAATCTTATTTCTTATTCGTATTCCAAAACTCCCTGACAATTCAAAATTCCTTATAGGTATCCTAATCATGACAGCAAATCCAATAACTGTTTCTTTTATTATATCGTATTTTCCTGTTTCTGCCCTATCGGGGGTTTTAATTTCTAAATGAGATTAAATAATGTACAAGTTCCCATCTTCCTGTTTCCGTCCCCTATCGGGGTTTTAATTTCTAAATCTGGTTATGAATTTCACAGACATGGCAAAAAACACGTTTCCGTCCCCTATCGGGGGTCTTAATTTCTAAATTTTATATATTCAATATTTACAATATTACTGATGATGTTTCCGTCCCCTATCGGGGGTCTTAATTTCTAAATGATAATGGATTAACTCCGATAGATTGGCAAATCGAAAATATAGTTTCCGTCCCCTATCGGGGGTCTTAATTTCTAAATTAATGAAAGATTTAGTAGAATACAAGATAACCCATCAGTTTCCGTCCCCTATCGGGGGTCTTAATTTCTAAATAGGGCATATTCACGACAGTAAGAAAGAAGCAAAGCGATGGTTTCCGTCCCCTATCGGGGGTCTTAATTTCTAAATCCCGCCCCTTGCAACCCCTGATTTTATTGACTCAAGAGTTGCATTTGCGGTTCAAAGTAATTTTCGCTTTCAATCATCATTTATTATACCACACAATTTCATATTTGTCCTTATTTTATGCTGTGCGGTGCAAATTTCTTTATTTTTTTTACAAGATAACTGCTATATGCCATAACTTCATTTAAAGAATTTCTTCTATAGACAGGTGTGCCTAATCAAATCATCACTACATTCCTCACCAAAAAAACTTTTTGAAAAGGCTTTGAAATCCGTTGCTTTGTGTGCCATAACCTCTATCTCCTCTCGTATCTACAAATCACTGTGTCACAAATATTTTTATTCCACATCTCCCGAAAGAGCTTCATCCACACCTTCCTCTAGATGTTTATAATTACTCTCTTCTTCAATCTCAGGTTCTACCCCGTCTCTTACCTCTGCATAAGCAGAAACCTCTCTCGAATCTCTGAAAATCTGTTCTTCTCTCTCTTCTTCATTTTCACTGTAATTTCGAAGTGGTGCTTCCTGTCCGTATGCCAGACGATATACGGATACAGAACCATCATTGACCTTAAATATTCCAAATCCATCTTCATCAATGAGAACTTTTTTCTTCACATTGTAAAGTGCATCCTGAAAATAAAGTCCGGCGAAATTCTTTCCGACATACATCTTCTTCTCTCCGCCACGCTCTACTGTCATCAAAACGGCGAGGCCAGAATTCAATTTGTCATCTGTTCCCTCTAATGTCCAACCCACAATCCTTGCATCATCAAAATAGTCATGCATGATACCATAAGCACAGTCTCTGCGAAGTCTCATCAGTGATGGTAAATCTTTTACTGGTGGAATATTATCGTGCTCAATTCCGTAATAATCTCCATAGAATACACATGGATACCCCTCATTTCGAAGTAAAATAATCGCATAGGCAAGCGGTTTGAACCACTCAAGTACAAAAGATTCCAATGCCTGTCCCGGCTGTGTGTCGTGATTATCTACAAATGGCACTGATAAATCTGGTCGGTAGCTTAACAATGTATTTTTCAACAAATATCTCATATCAAAATATCCATTACTTCTAGATGCATGGAACATATTAAAGTGAAGTGGTACATCAAACAGAGAAAGTGCCCCTTCTGTTTTCTCTATGTATCTCTTTAAAATATTTAATTCCGCATTCCAATATTCACCAACTGCAAAGAGTTCTCTTCCCGTATCCTGTCTGAGTTTTGTCAGCCAGTTTCTAAAGAAATTGAAATCGATATGCTTGACCGCATCAATACGAAATCCGTCCACTCCGGTAAAGTCCAGATACCATCTTCCCCAGTGGTCTAACTCTTCGACAACTTCTTCATCACTCATATCAAGGTCAACGCCCATCAGATAATCATAATTTCCAAACTCACCATCTACATCACTATCCCACTCTTTTCCAATAAAACGGTAAATTCCATTTTCCTGACTTTTTGCATCATAATCCGTTCCGTGGAAGTTCGTCCAATCCCATTTAAAATCGGAATACTTCCCATTTCGTCCCGGAAATGTGAATTTCGTCCACACGGTAATCTTTTTCTTGCCTGCTATCTCCTGATTTCTGTCATACTCATTATCGCCATAAGCAAAAATTCGCTCTTTTTCATCCGCACCCATTCGATGTCCGAGCACCACATCTGCAAGCACCTCAATTCCATTGTCCTGAAGTGCTTTGATTGCAGCCAGATATTCATCTTTTGTTCCATACTTTGTCGCAACCGTATGTTTCTGATTAAATTCTCCGAGATCATATAAATCATAAACCGCATATCCGACATCATCGACACCGCTTGCTCCTTTGTAAGCAGGTGGGAGCCACACACTTGTCACTCCTGCCTTCTGTAAATCCTTTGCCATTTTGCCGACTCGTTTCCAGTGATTTCTATCATTTGGCAGATACCACTCAAAACACTGCATCATTGTTTTATTCATAATAAAATACTCCATTTTTCTATATCATATTTTGTGACTATTTAAAACCCGTTTCAAACATGTTACTCATTTTTTGTATAACATTCTGTCTCACTTTAGGTAGTAAAACGGACATTCGCAATCTATCTATCATTCTTCTAAAATTTTACCACAGCTAGAACAATCGTACCGATACCTCACCAGACTGAAGATTTTCCATTGTTCCATCTTCATGTCTCACAATTAATTCTGCGCGGTCTGTCACACCTTCTACATACAGCGGCTCTTTTGTCTCATCATCAAGTATATAGACGGTCTTTCCAATCAACATAGATTTCTCCTTGTAGGTTTTCATAAATGATTTTTGTTCCAAATTCTGATAATAATCATACATCTTTTCAATCAGCCGCGCAATCATTCGGTTTCTGAGTTCATCATTGACTGACTTATCATCACAGTCATCAATCAATGCACCTGCAATATCTTTGATTTCATCCGGAAATCCGCCCTCCGGTGCTTTCACATTAATTCCAATACCCGGAATTGCATAATCTAATTTATAATTTTCCACATTAATTGCAGCCTCTGTCAATATTCCACAGACTTTTTTCCCTTTATAAAAAATATCATTCACCCATTTAATCTGTGTCGTCTGATTTAAACTACTGCCCTGAACTAAAATCTCATCAATTGTCTCGGCAACCGCAACCGCTGCCATAGTTGTAATCATCAGCGATTCACTTGCCAAAAACTTCGGTCTGAGCAAAAAGCTGATATAGATTCCTGTTCCAGATGGGGAATAAAACTTTCGGTTCATCCTGCCTCTGCCTGCAGTCTGTTCTTCTGCCACAAGAATCAGCCACTCTCTTTCTCCCTCTGCGGCGCGCTGCTTTAAAACGGTATTGGTTGATGAAATATTCTTAAATGTCTCAATCTGAACCGCATCTGCCACATCTTTTCTCAGAAATTTATCAATTCCCTCATTTGAGATAATATCATCTCCCATACTCATCTTATAGCCACGTTTATTCATTCCAAGTATATTGTATCCTTCTTCATTTAAGGACTTTACAGCTTTCCACACAGCGGTTCTGCTGATTTGTAGTTTCTCTGCAATCTGTGCTCCCGACAAGTAAGTCTCTTTATTTTCATTTAAAATTCGAAGTACATCTTCTTTTACGCTCATGAAAATTCGCCTCCAATAATATGTACTGCCTCTTCTATATCCGTGGTATTTGTACACATTATACATATTTGATTTATTTTTCTTAAAGCGGACATTCGCAATCCGCTACGCTGCTTGCTCATGAACGCAAGCTGCTTCGCAGCTTGTCAGAAGTGGCTTTCATCCCTCCTGACATAAGCCTCCCCGATACCCCACCTGCGTCTTTACGCCTTAGAGGTGGGGAATTGCTTATCTGCGTTCAAAATCGTACTAAAAAAAATACGACATGAATTTCTTTCTATTCTACATCATAAGGCAAATAATTTAAAGCATTTTAGTTGCATTTTTGTACATGTTTTGATAAAGTAATTATAAGTGTTTTGCAGTCTAAAAAAAGTCTGTCTATCAGAAATACGATTATTTCGTAATAAATTTTCTGGCAAGAGAAACGAATATGAAAAAAAACAAAAAATGATTTTGGAAAGGAATTAATTATGGGAAATAACAACGAAGAACTTGATGATGATATTTGTGTAACTTTACAGCTTGACAATGACGAGCAGGTAGAATGTGAGATTCTCACAATCTTCCCAGTTGGAGATCAGGACTATATTGCCCTCTTACCTACAACAGGCGAATATGCAGATGAGGGCGAGGTGTTCTTATATCGCTATGTTGAGACACCAGACGGCGAGCCATCTCTTGACAACATTATGAGTGATGAGGAATATGACGCTGTCTATGATGCCTTTGATGAGTGGCTTGACGCAAGCGAATTTGACGAGATTGTTGATGAAGAGGAAGATGCGGAATAATTTTGTTTATTTCGTATTTTATGTGTATACTTTTTGTATACATAGTAAGACAAAAGTATTTTTCAAGATTTCAAAAAGGGTGCGATTTTGTCGCACCCCTTTTTCTATTCTGACTTTTCTTTTATGACTTTTCTATTATGACTTTCCAAATATGAAAACATTTCTTTTTAGATAAAATCAATCATCCATGAATTTTATTGAGCAGTACACATTTTATGATATATTTCACTTCTCCTGTGTCTCAACAGTGGTAACTGTTCTCGAATTTCTTCCACCTCATCTAACTCAATTTCCGTAACCTGTATTCCTTCTTTTTCATCCATCTGACCTACAATCTCTCCCCACGGATTTGTCACAATACTGTGTCCATAAGCCACATACGAGTAACCCTCATCTCGTGCAGGGGAAGTTCCAACGGAAAACACCTGATTATTTAATGACTGCGAACGAAACATCAATTCCCAGTGCGCAGGCCCTGTCGTCATATTAAAGGCAGCAGGCACAAATATCATCTTCGCCCCCGCAAGAGCCATTCTCCTTCCCATCTCCGGAAATCGATAATCATAACAAATACAAAGACCACATTTGCCATACTCTGTATCAAATACCGTAATCTTATCTCCGGCACTGAGTGTATCCGATTCCTTAAATCTCTGACCATTTTTGACATCAATATCAAAGAGATGCACCTTTCTATGTTTAGCAATCAATTCCCCATTTCTGTCAAAGACATATGAAGTGTTGTAAATGTTCCCCTCATCCAATTCCGGCATAGAACCTGCAATCAGATATTTTTTCGTATGCTTTGCAAGGTTGCTGCAAGCTCTAAAAATCTTTTCGCCCTGTTTCTCCGCATAAACCGGAAAGTTAGATGTCTTATAAGGACAGGCAAACATCTCCGGAAACATAATAAAATCGACATCATTGTCTATTTGATTCGCCAACTGTTCAATATTTCGAATACTATCTTCAAGATTTTCTTGAACCATTAATTGAATTTGTGCTATTTTAACTTTCATCTGTGTTTGAACCCTCATATATTTCGTTATCTTTTATTTTTTCTTCGTCTTATCAATGATTATAACATCTTTTGATACATTTTAATAGTTCTTTCCGTTTCGTTAGCGTTCTGTGAATTAAAGATACAATTCTATTCGAAACTGCTTTCATTCACTCCATAATAAGTAATTTATATGTTTCAGAGTGAACATTTCTAGTAACCTATATGTTTTCATTCACTCTGGTATAAGCAATTCCTCAATTTCAGAGTGAACTTCCAAAATTGTCCAAACTTTTCATTCACTCTAGTATAAACAATTCCTCAATTTCGGAGTGAACTTCCAAAATCACCTGAATTTTTCATTCACTCCAATATAAGCAATTCATTAATTCTAGAGTGAACTTCCAGAATTGTCTGAACTTTTCATTCACTCCAGTATAAACACTTCCTCAATTTCGGAGTGAACTTCCAAAATCACATGAATTTTTCATTCACTCCAATATAAGCAATTCATTAATTCTAGAGTGAACTTCCAAAATTGTCTGAATTTTTCATTCACTCTGGTATAAACAATTCCTCAATTTCGGAGTGAACTTCCCAAATCACCTGAATTTTTCATTCACTCCAATATAAACAATTCCTCAATTTCAGAGTGAACTTCAAAAATCACATGAATTTTTCATTCACTCTGGTATAAGCAATTCCTCAATTTCAGAGTGAACTTCCAAAATCACATGAATTTTTCATTCACTCTAGTATAAACAATTCCCCGATTTCAGAGTGAACTTCCAAAATTGTCCAAATTTTTCATTCACTCTAGTATAAACAATTCCTCAATTTCAGAGTGAACTTCTCAAATTGTCCAAATTTTTCATTCACTCTGGTATAAACAATTCCTCATTTTCGGAGTGAACTCCCCCTCATGAAACGTCCTAACTAAAAATAGCTCAGGCAACCTATGATTACAGATTGCAGGGCGGACATTTCACTGTTCGCACAGTCCTCACAGTCCGCATAGTCTGCACAGTCCGCATCGTCCGCATAATCTGCATATTAATCATAGATTGCCTGAGCATTAATTGGGGATTATTTATTTTGTATTATTACTTTGTATTATTATTTTTTATCTCAATACAATCTTTCGATATGTATCAAATTTCATATACTTCGCAAAGAATTCTGGCTCCTGTTTATTAGTAAGTGCATCATATTCAGAAAGCAATGTCTTTACTTCCTCATCTGATGATACATGAACTTCAAATCCTCGTCCATTGATGACTGGAACATCGCCATATTTGTATTCTTCTACTGGTACAATTGATGTGATTTTCTTATCGCGAACGGTAATTGCAACCATATCACGAAGTACAATAATGTCAAAGCTGTCAGGATATGAGTAGCTCTCTCCCTGAACAGGAATTTCATCTCCAACTGTGTATGTCTTAGATGCCGGCTGATATTTTAAGACATTGAGTGATGTTGTGTCATAGTAGAACTCCTCAAAAATATCTCCTCTTGCCTTTACATCTCCATTTGCAAAGGATGCTTTTTCTACATGACCACTCTTTTCTAATGTCTCTTCTACAACACCACAAGCTGATGTCATATTTGTGACACGGTCAATTAAAATTAATTCGCCAAGTGTCTTGTGAGACTCAAATTTATCTGCAATAATTGGCTCACTGAGAACAATGTCACATGATAATAAACCATTTTTCTCAACTGTCTCTACCTGTAAATGCTCGCCTGTATTTACATCAATCGCATATTGGATATTTGTGATAATTCCTGGAAGTGTCTTTGTTCCGAGCTTTACAAGGAAGTCTTTTCCAAGCGTCAGTGGCTCATCGTCCATCCAGAGAAGTGATACTCTAAGTTTCTTGTAGGCATCAATCGATGTTCCTTTTTCTAACACACAGCCTCTTGAAACGTCCACTTCTTTGTCCAGTGATATGGTAACTGCCTGTCCAATGCTTGCTGTCTCTGATTTTTTGTCTGTCACATAGATTTCTTTGATATGAGCCTTTTCACCACTAGGCAGTGCTGTAATTTCATCTCCCACAGAAATACTTCCTGCCTCAATCTGTCCCTGAAATCCTCTAAATGTGTGGTCTGGACGGCAAACTCTCTGAATTGGAAGGTAGAATCCCTCCTCATCATTTGTCTCTGTAATGTCCACATTTTCAAGGTAATCTAAGAGAACATCACCTGTGTACCAAGACATATTGTCTGATGTATGTGTGACATTGTCACCCTCTGTTGCAGACAATGGAATTACCTTTACATGTTCAAGACCAAGACTATTTTTTAATTCTTCAATCTGCTGCTCGATTTCTTTAAATCTGTTCTCGTCATAATCCACAAGATCCATCTTATTTACAGCAAATACAAAATATTTGATACCCATCAATTTACAAATTCTTGCATGTCTTCTTGTCTGAATTAACACGCCTTGAGAGGCATCAATTAAGATGATTGAGAGGTCTGCGAAAGATGCTCCAACTGCCATGTTTCTTGTGTACTCCTCATGTCCCGGAGTATCTGCCACAATAAAACTTCTCTTCTCTGTATTAAAATAGCGGTAAGCGACATCGATTGTGATTCCCTGCTCTCTCTCAGCCATAAGACCATCTAATAACAGAGAATAATCTACCTTTCCATTTCTACTTCCAACTTTACTGTCTAATTCCAAAGCCTTTTCCTGATCGGCATATAAAAGCTTTGAGTCATATAAAATGTGTCCGATTAATGTTGATTTACCGTCATCAACACTACCACATGTGATAAATTTCAATAATCCGTTCATTTTTTCCTCCGTTTCTGGATTTATTCTACATTGTGTTGCTCCTTCATTTCTCTCAGGGGCAAGTCGAAAAAACATATTTATTATATCGTAATTCCGTTCCTGACGTTTTTTCTCTTAGAAATATCCTTCTCTTTTTCTTCTCTCCATACTTGCTGCCTCTTCTTTGTCAATGACACGCGAAGTACGCTCAGAAGAAACTGCACTCAATGTCTCGTCAATGATTTCGTCAAGTGTTGTTGCTGTTGACTCGATACCGCCAGTCAGCGGATAACAGCCAAGTGTACGGAAACGAACAGATTTCATCTCTGGTGTCTCTCCTTCTCTTAATGGAAGTCTGTCATCATCTACCATGATAAGATTTCCGTCACGCTCTACGACAGGTCTTTCAGCCGCATAGTATAAAGGAACAATGTCAATATTTTCACGCTTGATGTACTGCCAAATATCTTTTTCAGTCCAGTTTGAAATAGGGAATACTCGAATACTCTCGCCTTTTTTGATTTTTGAGTTGTAAAGTTTCCACATCTCTGGTCGCTGGTTCTTTGGATCCCATGCCTGCGCTTCATTACGGAATGAGAAAATTCTCTCTTTCGCACGAGATTTCTCCTCGTCTCTTCGACCACCGCCAAAAGCTGCTGTAAATCCATACTTTGTCAAAGCCTGTTTTAAGGCCTGTGTTTTCATAATATCCGTATAAGCAGAACCGTGGTCAAATGGATTGATGTTATTTTTAACACCCTCTTCATTTGTATACTTCAACATCTCAATTCCAAGTTTCTTAGCCTGCTCATCACGGAACTTTATCATCTCATGGAATTTCCAGCCTGTATCAATGTGAAGAAATGGAAAAGGTGGCTTTTCCGGATAAAATGCTTTCATAGCTAAATGCAGCATAACCGAACTATCCTTTCCAATGGAATATAACATAACCGGCTTTTCACATTCCGCAGCCACTTCTCTGATAATATATATGGCTTCCTGCTCTAACTCATCTAAGTGAGAATTTGTATTGTTACTCATAAATTACCTCCTGAATTCTTATATCATAATTTTTCCCAACACACAGGTGCGAGGAATTGATGCATTACTCAGCACAACTTTCACTCTTCCAACACGCAGGTGCGAGGAACTTGGTGCATTACGCAGCAAAACTTTCACTCTCCCAACACACAGGTGCGAGGAATTGGTGCATTACTCAGCACAACTTTCACTCTCCCAACACGCAGGTGCTGGGGACTGGGTGTTACGCGGCACGACTTTCGCTTTCGCAATGGAGTGCAAGGAATACACCAATTCCCTCGCACCGTCCGTTCGTCCCCTAATACTTATTGGACTCCTTCGTATCAATATCAATCGTCTGCACCTCTCCATCTGGTTTCTCAATCACCCAAGAAAGAATATCTCCCTTTCGCTCTGTGTGTACCAGACTTCCCATTCCTCCAATATCAGCACCGAGGAAAAACTTCACCGCGTGAACGGGACATTCCTTAATACATGAGGTACAGCCCCAGCAATCCTTTGGATATCCCATCACAGCCTTGCCCTCTTCGCCCATATGAATGAGACTTCCGGGGCAAACCTTTTCGCAGGCTCCACAACCGATACAGGTATTTTTATCAATCATGATGCTCATAGTTTTTTCCCTCCTTTATAAGTTCCCGATAACTGATTTTTATTTCACCATCTTCCAAATGGGAATTGACATATTTCAACCAGTGCTCATCATCTTTGCGCTGAAAATCCATATTTTCAGCCAAGCTGTGCCATCTCGTCTCTTCTCTTGCATCTAAATGTGCAATCAGACATCTGCATACCAGCAATCTATCTTTCAATTCATAAATGTACATCAGTTCCTGCTGATTTTTTGCGGTCAAATCAGGAAGTAACTTTTCCAACTGCTCAATTCGGTCTTTCGCAACCTTTAACTGATTTCTGTTAAATCTATAATTTGTCTTAATTCCACCTGCATACTGATCCATCACTGCCTGCATCGCCTCTTCTAACTGCTCAATGGTAAATTTAGAATTCTTTGTCTCCCGGTAGAAAGATAACTCTTTTTCGTAGGCATTTTCTTTGTCTGCCAAAATCTGTTCACTATAGGTATCTGTCTGGTTCTGATTGTCATTTACGAACTTGCTGTCAAGATGTTCAAGATGTGCAAGAATGGACTCTGCTGCAATCTCGCCCTCTGCAAGCGCACCTGTCACAAATTTCATTGGACTTCCACCGGCAACATCTCCGGCAGCATAAACTCCCGAAATCGTTGTCTCTCGTTTTGTGTCCACCCAGTAACCACTTGCCGTATGTCCTCCGACTACATAAGGTTCTGTTCCCTCAATCTCCACATTTTGCATCGATGGAAGTTTTCCGCTCTCAATCCACTTGATTGTCTGAGACGGTGCCATGTTTAGGTAGGCGTGAAGTAAAGACTCGTCTGCCTCTTTCGACAGCCCTTCCGTCTTTAAATAACAAGGACCTCTTCCCTCCTGATTTTCGTTGACTGTTCCGTAAATTCTCTCAGAAGTTGTCTGTCCGTAGACATCATTGTACTCCTCTCCAAGACTGTTAATCTGTCTTGCACCGACACCGAGCGCCAGTGTTCCTGTCGGAGCGATTGTGTCTTTACAACGCAGTGCAATAAATCTCATCTCAAAGGATGTCATCTCTGCACCTGCACGAAGCCCCATTGCATATCCGGCACCCGTGTTAAATGGAGGATACCACATCTTATGTCTTGAAAATCCCGGATTGTTTGGTCGGTACAGCCCTGCCGCACCACCTGTCGCAACTAATACCGTCTTAGCAAGAATGTGATATGCCTTATCCTCTCTGATATGAAATCCAAAAGCACCCTTTACCTTGCCATCTTCGACATCAAGGTCTGTAATATTTACTCGGTTTAAAATCTGGATATTTTCTTTCTCCTCCACTGCTTTTGCAAGGATTGGCTTGATATTCTCACCATTAATCTTGATATTGAACTGTCCTCTTGTGACATAATTGCCATTCTCGTCTTTTAAAATGACAAGACCTAGCTGTTCCAGCTTTTCAGCAGTGCTATTTAATCGCTCTGACATTGTTAAGAGCAAATCGTGGCGCACAATCTGCTCGGCATCTTTTGTCACTCGCTCCACATAGTCCTCTGGTTTTCTCTCTCCGGCAATATATGCGTTTAAAGCATTTACTCCCGCAGCCAGACAACCACTTCTCTTGATGTTTGCCTTTTCACAGATGAGTACCTTTTTATCCGATTTCTCTGCGATGGTAAGTGCTGCATAACAGCCTGCCGTACCACCTCCGACAATGAGTACATCTGTGCTTATTCTCTCTACCTTCATCTTTTCATACCTCCAAATAAAATTGGTATTATATCAATTTGATAATCGCAATCCGATTCACAACGGACTTTCACCGAATATTTTCAATAAAAAATGTTTCGTAGTTGATATGTTTAAATTACTACAGATTCTTCAATCGTAGCTGCATTGTGAATGGATTTTACATGATTGTCTGTAATTGCCCATACTTTTTCGATAAATATATCTACTTTTTCTCCAACCGTGACAGCCGCCTCATCAAGTCCTCTCTTTCCTGTGATTTCAATGCCCTCACAGTTTAAGAGTACCTCAGTATAATCTCCGCGAAAAGAAACTCTTATAACCTCCGCCTCTGTCACACTGGAAGAATATTTCTGGAATTCATTCTTCTTAGTAATCTTTACAAACTCAGGTCTTACAACCATGCTCTCCCAGTCCCTGATATCGGGAAACTGACTGAGTTTACTTCCATGTTCAAGAACCGTACCCTTTCCAAAAAACTTTGCGACATATGCTGTCTTTGGGTGGCGGTACACAGCTCTCGGTGTGCCCATCTGTTCAATCTTTCCTTTATTTGTCACAATAATCTCATCTGCAACCTCTAGTGCCTCGTCCTGATCGTGTGTGACGAAAATACTTGTAATTCCCAGCTTGTGAACCATGTCTTTCAGCCAAGTGCGAAGTTCTGTTCGGATTTTGGCATCAATCGCTGCAAATGGTTCGTCTAAGAGCAAGAGTTTTGGATTTGGTGCAATTGCTCTGGCAAATGCGACTCTCTGTTTCTGTCCTCCGGATAACTGAGATGGATAATTTTTTTCTTTTCCCTTGAGTCCCACCAGTTCAATCATCTCTAAGGCACGTTTTTCAATGTCTGCTTTTTTCATTTTTTTGATTTTCAGTCCAAATGCTACATTTTCATAGACTGTCATGTGTTGAAACAGTGCATAATTTTGAAATACAAATCCAATTCCTCGTTTGCTGGAAGGAATAATGTTGACCGTTTTTCCGTCAATAATAATTTCTCCGCTGTCCGCAGTCTCAAGTCCTGCAAGAATTCGAAGAAGTGTAGTCTTTCCACTTCCACTTGCTCCAAGTAATCCGACTAGCTTTCCCTCTTCTACCTGAAAGGTAACATCATCTGTCGCAACGAAGTCACCATATTTTTTCTTAATATTCTTCATCTCTACATACATAATGTCGCCTCCCTTTATTTTTCTCTCATGACATTTCCTGCGATACTCTTGATAATCAGAATAATGACTGCAAAAATTACAAGAAGTGAAGATGCCGCAAATGCCTGTGTGTAATGAAATTCATTGAATAATATTTCTACCTGTAACGGCAATGTATTTGTAATTCCTCTCAAATGTCCGGAAATCGATGATACCGCTCCGAACTCACCAAGTGCTCTCGCCGCACAGAGTACAACGCCATAGATGAAGGACCACTTGATATGAGGAAATGTAATCCTTGTAAAAATTGTCCACGCATTTGCTCCCATAGATGCTGCCGCCTCTTCTTCTGTTGTTCCCACAGCTTCGAGAACAGGTGCAATCTCACGGTAGACAAATGGAAATGTGACGAATATAGTCGCAATTAAAATTCCCGGAACTGCGTATACCACACTAATGTGTAATGCCTCAAACAGTGGATATAAAAATCCTTTTCTTCCAAACATCAGCACAAAAGCCAGACCTGCAATAACCGGAGAAACGCTGACCGGAAGTGCAATCAGGGTATTGAGCCATTTCTTACCCGGAAACTGAAATCTTGTGATTGCCCACGCCGCACAGAGTCCAAACAATGTATTTACAACAACTGCGACAACCGTTGCTAAAATGGTCAGTCCCAAAGCCTTTAATGTATAAGTGTCTGTAATGGAGTCAAGATAAACTCCGAACCCCTCTCTTAAAGACTTCACAATCACCGTTACAAGTGGAACAATCAGAAACAGAAACAAAAATAATAACGAAACCGTAATCAGTAAATATTTGATAACCTTATTTCCTTTCATATTATCGTCCTCCATTTCTTCGTCTCACTGCCCGGTTGTTGATGCTGTTTGTCAGAAACAGTACAAAAAATGAAACTGTCAACAGTACAAGTGCGATTGCACATGCGCTCGTAAAATCAAATGATTCCAGCTTTGACATAATTAACAGTGGAACAATTTCTGTCTTATAAGGCTGATTTCCGGCGATAAATACAACACTGCCGTATTCTCCAATTCCCCTTCCAAACGCAAGTCCAAATCCAACGAATACCGCCGGAAGAACTTCTGGCAAAATAATCTTTGTAAAGATTTCAAAGTCATTTGCTCCCATCATGGAGGCTGCCTCTTCATAGACAGTGTCTAATTTCTCAAGTACCGGCTGTACACTTCGAACGACAAATGGAATTCCTACAAACACCAGTGCAATCGTAATTCCAAGTCTTGTGTATGCAATCTTGATTCCAAATCTTGCAAAAAATCCGCCGATACTTCCTGTGTCTGACAGCAGTGATGTCAGCGTCATTCCTGCAACTGCGGTAGGAAGTGCAAACGGAAGTTCAATCATTCCATCTACAATCTTCTTTCCCGGAAATTCATATCTCACCAGCACCCATGCCACGATAAATCCCATCACTGCATTGATTCCTGCCGCAATCAATGCGGTCAGAATACTCACCTCAAAAGAGGCCAGCACCCTTTTTGAACATACAATGTCCGCAAATTCTTTGACGGACAAATCTGTGGAATAGATGACTAATGTAATTAACGGGAGTAATACAAATAAACTAATCATTGCGATTGTAATTCCCATTGTCACTCCAAACATTGGGATTACTCGATTTTTTTTATTTTTCATAAATTTGATCAAATGTCCCTCCGTTCGAAAAATGTTTCTCATTGACCTTATCCCAGCCACCAAAATCACGAATTGTCACCATTTTTAAATCTGTACAAAATGTATCATTGTATTCCTCTAGAATTGCTAGGTTTACTGGTCTGAAAAAATTGCGAGCGATTATTCGCTGCGCCTCATCTGTATATAAATATTTCAAATATTCCTCTGCCACCTCTTCGTGACCATTTTGCTCTACCACATAATCCACCACAGACACACATGGCTCTGCCAAAATACTGACCGAAGGTGTGATAATTTCATATTCTCCGGGATTATCATTTACTGCCTGTAATGCCTCATTTTCCCAAGCAATTAAAACATCTCCCTGTCTGTCCTCAACAAAGGAAGAGGTTGCTCCTCTCGCACCAGACGCAAGAGATAAGACATTTCCATAAAGAGCTCTCATAAATTCCAGACTCTTTTTCTCATCATCTCCATAAATTTCCTTTGCATAGGCAAGAGCGGCAAGATAATTCCATTTTGCACCGCCACTTGTCTTCGGATTTGGAGTGATGACCGATACATCCGCTCGTATCAAATCACTCCAGTCCTTAATGTGTTTTGGATTTGATTTTCGAACAAGAAATACAATGGTAGATGTATAAGGGGCACTGTTATTGTCCAATTCCTCCTGCCAGCCCAAATCAATCAGCCCGTCTTCACTAATCTTTTCAATATCGCTCTCCAAAGCGAGTGTGACAACATCGGCTTTCAGACCATTGATTACGGAAGATGCCTGCGTTCCCGAACCGCCGTGAGATTGTACAAACATAATCTTCTGCCCGTTTTTTTCTTTCCAAACCTTAGCAAAATACTGATTGTACTCCTCATATAATGCCCTTGTCGGATCATAGGATACATTAATTAAGGTAATCTCTCCGCCTTTTTTGCATCCTGTCATGCCAATGGTATTTACAGCTATCGTTACCGCCAGAACATACATCCATATTTTCTTTTTTAAAATTATTTTATTTTTCCTGTTCTTATGTTTCATATTTTTCAAACCTTCCACAGTGACAAAATCCCGGCTCTTCCTGTTCCCGAAATGCTTTACACATACATTTGGTATCTTCATTTTTTTCCAGAAGACAGGGACAAAATCCGTCATTGTTTTGTACTGCAAGGGTTATTTCATCATATTCTTCTTTATTCTCATTTGGTCTAATCTTTAACATCGATTTCACCCTTTTCTCTCATTCTGAGCCACTCTGTTCTTTCAGATGCTCTCAATATTTTTGCATTATCACTCAAAATATCGCATGATTACCATCTTAATTGATGATTAATTCCTCTTTTGTCGACTCATTTTTCTCAATATGGAAAGAATTGAGCACTGGATTCTCAGCCTCCATCAACGAAAGTATCATGTAGCTTGCTTTGCTGTCATAGGCAAGTCTCTTGTCCTCATCTGACGGTCTTGAAGGAGACTCTGGGTGAGAGTGCCAATTTCCAAGTGCCTGAAAGCCATTTGCTCTCATATCTTTGACTGCCAAGAGCTGCTCCTTTGGATTCAGAGAAAAATGTTCGTTGGAATGGTCCATATTTTCAAGAAGATATACCTTTTTGATAATCTTATCTTCGCCCTCAATTGTTCCGGCAATCAGTCCACACGCCTCTTCCGGTAAATTTTTTCTGGCATGTTCTAACATTAATTCATAATCACTTCTCTTTAATTGAATCATTACAATACACCATCACATTCTGCCTGCTCATAATCAATAAGTTCCGTAATTGTTGGATGTGTTCCACAAACCGGACAATCCTCTGTGTGTTTTGGAAGTGGAACCTTACGGAATGTCATCTTGAGTGCATCATAGGTAAGTAAATAACCTGTGAGTAAATCTCCTGAACCTACAATGTATTTGATGGCTTCCATTGCCTGAAGACTTCCAATCACGCCACCCATAGCTCCGACAACACCGGCCTGCTTACATGTAGGAACCGCATCTTTTGGAGGTGGATTTTTAAATACACATCTGTAACATGGACCTTCCCCCGGCACATAAGTCATAAGCTGTCCCTGAAAACGAATAATTCCAGCGTGTGAAAATGGTTTCTTTGCCATCACACATGCGTCATTAATTAAAAATTTTGCTGGGAAATTATCTGTTCCATCAATGATAAAATCATAATCTGCAATGATGTCCAAAATATTTTCACTTGTGATAAATTTATGATAGGTCACAACCTTGACATCTGGATTGATTGCCTCCATAGACTCCTTCGCTGACTGAACCTTTGGCTTTCCAATATCTGCTGTCGCATGAATGACCTGTCTCTGAAGATTGGACAAATCAACTTCATCTGCATCTACAATACCAATTGTTCCAACACCGGCTGCTGCGAGGTAAAGAGCTGCCGGAGCTCCAAGACCACCTGCGCCAATGATTAAAACTTTGGCATTTAATAATTTTTTCTGTCCCTTAACGCCAACTTCCTTTAAAATAATATGTCTGGAATAGCGCTCTAACTGTTCGTTTGTAAACGCCATTACTGTCCACCTCCCATGAAATAAAGAAATTCAACTGCATCACCGTCATTTAAAACAGTTGCATCAAACTTATCATGATCCACAAACTCATCATTGACAGATACTGTCACATAATCAGGTGTCTCAACATTCTCTACCTCGATTAATTTTGTGATATTAATTCCCTCTTCATACTCTTTGTTTTCTCCAGCTACTACTAATTTCATATCCATTGTCCTCTTTTCTTTTTTACTTCTAACTAACTTTCAAACATTTACGTTTCACCACCCACGGTGCGAGTGGAATATTACATCTTGTAACTTAGCTGCCGCCTGCGATAACCAGATGCGAGCAAAATAGTATGTTTCGCAGACCGACTTTCGCTCTTTCACTCTCCCCGCCTTTAGCCAAGTTCCGCGAGCACCGCCACAATATCCTTCTTCGACTTTCTTCCAGTCACTCTCTGTTTCTCCTCTCCACCTTTAAAGTAAATCAGTGTTGGAGTTGCAGTAATTCCATATTTCTCTGCGAGTGGCTTATCAAAATTTACATTTATTTTTACAATCTTAACGTCTTCTCTCTCCTCGTCTAACTCCGACAACTCAATTCCGACATGCTTGCATGGAATACAACTGTCTGAGTAAAAATCTGCGATTACGACTGTATCTGCCTCTAAGACCTCTTTTGTAAAATCTGCCTCGTTTACTCTCTGCATTATTCTTCAACCTTTCTCACAATCAGGTCATAAGTTCCATCTTCGTTATTGATTAACTTCAAAATCTGATGACCTTCTTCTTTGATACTTCTAGGAACATTCTGAACAGGCTCTCCGTCATTCATGTGAATGGAAATAATCTGTCCGTCATCTAACTCCTCAAGTGCTACTTTTGCCTTTACAAATGTAGTTGGACAAACCACATCTGTAATGTCTACTGTATCATCAATATTAAATTCCTGTGCCATTGTATGCCTCCTTAATGCGCTCTTCAAATTTATCTGCGCCTACTCTGTTGATTGTGAAACGGAAACGTTCTCCCGGATTTGCATTCTCTGCAAAGAAGTTTAACGCCTCATCACAAACTTTTAATAATGTATCATGATTATCGATAAAAGGAATGATTGTACTTCCCTTTACGATACTGTTACCAAATAATCCACCAAATGATACGATGTATCCTTCTGTCACATCCCACGCATCTGTAGGACACGCCTTCGCACATCTTCCACAGTAATTACATTTCTCTCTGTCTACTTTAATCTTGCCATCTTCCATTGTAATTGCTCCAGAGCGACAGGCCTTGACGCAGACGCCACAGTTGATACATGCGTCCTCTTTCCATGCAACCTTGTATCCACCCTTGATTCCGACATCATTTTCCTCTGTCTTTAAACAGTTGTTCTGACAGCCGGTCACACCAAATTTAAATTTGTGTGGAAGTTCTTTTGCGTAATATCTCTCGTCCAACTCTTTTGCAAGTGAATAAGTATCAATACAGCCACTTGGACAGATTGCATTTCCCTGACAAGAAGTAATCGTACGAACTCTTGGTCCACATACACCTGGTGCAACTCCGCCTTCTGCGAGAGCCTCTTTTACCTTATCAACATCATCTAATTTAATAAATGGGATTTCAAGACTCTGTCTCGATGTGAGATGCACATATCCCTCGCCAAATTCCTCTGCAACTTTTGCAACCTGTGCAAGCTGTGTTGCTGTCAAATGTCCACCTACAACGCGAAGTCTGAGTGAAAAGTTATTTTTCTGTTTCTGGCGCATAAAGCCGCCCTTTTTGAGTGTTGCGTAATCAACTGCCATAATTTCATCCTCCATTTTATAGCACAGCCACTATGTGGGCGTGCCGTTCTTATAGCATGACTGTTTTGCAGGCATGCCTTTCATCTAGTACGACTGTTCTGTTTGCGTACCATTTACTTTATACTTTCTATTGCCTGTTTAAAATCTTCGATAAGATCATTTGTATTTTCTATGCCCACGCTAATTCTGATGGTATCATCAAATACTCCAGCGTTTTTCTTTTGTTCTTCACTGCTGTGAATGTAAATTGTACTTGCCGCATGAATGACAAGTGTTCTTGTATCTCCAATATTGGTTGCGATTGTCGCATATTTTAAATTGTTGACAAGTTTATATGCCTTTTCCTTACTTCCCGGACGAATCGTTATAATTCCTCCGCCGAGTCCTCCAAACTGACTCTGAACGAGTTCATAATATGGACTGCTCTTTAGTCCCGGATAGTTGACTTCTATACCATTTGCCTCAAAAAATTCTGCAAGTGCCTGTGCATTTTCACAAATTCGCTGCATTCGTAAACCTAATGTCTCAATTCCTATTAAGTTATAAAAGGCATTCTGTGGTGCGAGACATCCTCCGACATTTCTCCAAAGTCCATTTCTGAGTTTTGCAATAAAGGCAAATTTGCCATACATCTTATATTCCTTAAATCCCTTGTATCTGCCTGGACTCCACTTAAATTTTCCTGAGTCAATAATGACTCCGCTGATGGAATTTCCTCCACCATTGATATATTTTGATGAAGAGTGAATCACCACATCTGCCCCCAAATCAATCGGTCTGATTAGATAAGGTGTTGCTGTTGTGCTGTCCACAAAAAATGGAATTTCTCTCTCATGTAAGAAATCAGATACACTCTTGATGTCTACTACATCAAGTCTTGGATTACCAATCAGCTCAGTAAATACTGCCTTCGTCTGCTCGGTAATCAGTGGTTCAATCTCTTCTTTTGTAACCTCACTCACATATTTGACCGTAATTCCAAATGGTTGTAAATCTCTGAATAAATCAATCGTTCCACCAAATAATCCGGCACTTGCAATAATCTCATCTCCAGCCTCAACAATGTTTAACAATGCCATTGTCACTGCTGCCATTCCCGAAGAACAGGCAATTGCCCCGACTCCATGTTCTAAAGCTGCTATCTTTTTCTCAAATACATCTACCGTGGGATTACCAATTCGTGTATAAGCAAAACCAGGTGCTCTGTTGTTAAATACCTTTTCCAACTGCTCTGCACTATCCTGTGCAAATGCACTGACCTGATAGATTGCAGGAATCGTAGCTCCCGTTGCCTTATCCTGTCCGGATATTTCGTGTATGACCTGTGTATCAAATTCCATCTAATTTAATTCCCTCTTTTCCACTAGGATTAGTTGTCTTGCGTATATCATACCACTACCATAGGAAAAGGGGTAATTGAAAAAAAGTATAACTTGTTACAGTTATATGCTATAACAAGTTATACTCTTTCTAATTCATGACAATAGATTGTACGCGAAGCCTGCAATCTATTGTTTCTATTTTATTCAATATGATTTCACTTATATATTTACCAATTTTATGTCTAATCCTAGTGCGTGAATTACATTTAGAAATGCCTTGAGAGATGGACTATTCTCTTTCTTCTCCATTCTTGAAATTGCCTGTTGCTTACTTCCTGTAATCTCAGCCAATTCCTTTTGCGATATATGTCTTTCTTTACGAATACGAATAATTTCATTTATAATTTCTTCTTCTCGCTCTGAAGCCACAAATGTTTTGGCAGGCATCTCTTCCTTTTCTTCTAACGGAATATTGCCTTTTGAAATTTCAATCGCTTCTAATAAACTTTTTTCCAAATCATCATACAGAGTATTCATATTTACTCCTCCTTTAGAATTTCAACTAACCGCTTTAATAATCTTCTCTCATTATCACTCAAATCTGTTTTTTCGTTCTTTGTATAAACATCAAGTAAAAATATAGTTTCAATAAATGTACGAATCAAATAATTTCCTCCCCTTTTCTTTTTATAATACAACATATTTGTTGTATTTGTCAAATTGTTTTTTATCTTTCAATTTCTGAAAACTTCCTAATCCTAATTATCACAAACAGCAACTACATATCGATAATTCCTAACTTGTCTAACCACAGTTATTCCCCTATTATTTTCACATTCTTGTTTTAAATAATTCTCAATTCCCATTCCAGATACTTTTGCCATACATTCTTTTACACACCATATCTTTGTAAAAAACTCTTCCTTATTATCTGATTTCATCAATTGCTGTAATTCTCTTTCCGAGCAGACCCTTTGGTATATATCATAATTATATTTTCTGATTTCTTGAACATCTATTCCCACCGGACTATCGGATATTACAACTGCACATGCACATTTGCAATGGCTGATACTTATATGAATATCTGGATACTCTTTTAAATACGGTTTCCCATTTTTATCATATTTCATGGTAAAATCTATAATATCATATTTTCTCTTTAGTAATATCTTTAATAGTAAAAAACTAATAAGACAATTTAATTGATCGATATAATTTCTATATCTTAATGTTTTTTCTTTTCTATATTCTGGCAATAAGAAAAGAAACTGATGAAATTCTTCCTCTGTCATCAGTTTCTCATGCTCGTATAAATATATATTATACATTCTCTTCTAAATATTTTACAATTCTATCTACGGTTGTTAATTCTTTTATTTTACTATCTGGCACTTCTATTTCAAATTCATCTTCAAATGCAACTACAAGATTGACAACATCTAATGAACTCATACCTAAATCATTGATTAAATCTGAATTCTCCTTTACTTCATTATCCGTATATTCTCTTATTATTTCAATAACTCTATCTGACATCTTTTATCTGCTTTCCTTTCCGTATTCCCTAATAATTTTTTTACTGGTATTCTTCTTAAACTCTTCTTTTCGTATCACAATATTGGCAACTTGCTTGTATAGAGGTCTGTCTTTATTTACCTTGTTTTTTAACTTGTCAAAATAGATAACCTGCCTATCCTCTGATTGCTCTAACATTTCATTTTCAGGATATATTTCAGCGACAATTTTACCTTTTTTTTCATAAACAATAACTTCAGATACAAAATCATCTTTATAAAAATCAGATTCTATCTCTTCTGGAGACACATTTTCCCCATTGGAAAGGATGATCAGATTCTTGATCCTGCCGGTTATGAACAGGTCGCCATCCTGATCGATCCTGGCCAGATCTCCCGTATGCAGCCATCCGTCGTAAAGTATTTTTTCCGTTTCTTCCGGATCGTCCAGATAGCCCTTAAAAACGCCTGTATAGTCTTCTGATATGAGAAGCTCACCATATCCCTCCGGGTCCGGATCTCCGATCCTGACCAGATCCTTTGCCTCCGGAAGAAGGCGCCCCGACGATCCCGGCTTAATCTGGGTAAGCGCATACGGGTCAAACGCGATGCCGCTGCATTCAGTCATGGAATAAGCACTGTTGATCATGATGCCGAATTCCCTGAAGCCTTTTACCATTTCCGTGCTCAGGCCTGCCCCGCTGTATATGATCCGTTCCAGATTCCCATACTTTCTTTCCGCTTCCGGCCGGGCGCGGTCTTCCCTGATCAGATAATAAAAGAGACTGACCTGGGCCGGGACCAGGAAAAGTGCCTTTGGC
This sequence comes from uncultured Eubacteriales bacterium, assembly GCA_900321855.1. Lineage (GTDB taxonomy): Bacteria > Bacillota > Clostridia > Lachnospirales > Lachnospiraceae > Bovifimicola. The sequence goes on from ONXS01000014.1 coordinate 26,261, forward strand.
TTCAGCTTCTGCACTTCTTCCACGGCATGCTTCAGGCCTGCTCCGAACACCACCGGGATGCCATTGCACAGAAACGCAATGAGAAGGGCGGAACAGAAGAGATGGAACAGCGGAAGCAATAAGAGCTGGGGACCCAGCGTCTCTTCATTCCACCCTATTGAGGCGATCTGCCTGACATATGGCTGCCACGCTCTCTGCAGGAAAGGAACGCCCTTGGCCTTTCCTGTCGTACCGGATGTAAAAAGGATCATCGACGCGTCCTCAGGCGACACAGTATCCTCCAGATAGCGGGTATCTCCCTGAAGGATTCGGTTCCTCCCTTCCTTAAAAGACAGCCGCTTCGGTACGTCTTAAAATATCTTCTTTTTCATTTTGGGTCCATTTTTCATATAAAGGCACCAGCGTCATTTTGCCGCAGCATACCGCGGTAAGCAGCAGCACAAATCCGTATTCGCTTTTTGCGTATGCGGCAATGCGTTTTCCCCTCATACCATGGGCATACAGGGCGGTTCCCAGACACTCTGTATCCTCTTTCAGCTGCCCGGCACTGACAGACATCCCCGGAAAACGCAGCACCGTTTTGGAGGGATCCTGCCGTTTCAGGCTGGAAAATAAATGCTCCCTGATCGTAAAATCTTTCATGTCAGATTGATACTCTATTCTGTTTTTTCAAAGACGCCTGACCGGACGGGAAGGTTTGGCCCCGGCCGGTCAGATAGTTATCAAATTCGCCTGGCCGGACGGGATGGTCTGGCCCCGGCCGGTCAGACAGTTTTCAAATCCGCCTGGCCGGACGGGGTGGTCTGTCCCCGGCCGATCAGACAGTCATCCACAGTGTTTCCATCCTGTGTACAGATTCATTCAGTTCCATCAGAAGATTGACCGCAGCGACAGGCCTTTCCATAAAGAGGCGGTTCATCACATGTAACGGCACAGACAGGACGCTGACCTCATCCCCCTGCGCGGCGATACTGCGCAGCGTCTTCCTTTTGCCG
>ONXS01000060.1 GCA_900321855.1 uncultured Eubacteriales bacterium
AACTAAAAATGATAAAATAAATTTGTCGATTTTTCTGAAATAATTCAGAATATTACCATATACTAATGATTTTCGATGAAGGAGGAAAATACTATGATCGATTGGAAAAAAGTAGCATTATTTGCAGGGGGTACATTATTTGGAACAGCAGGAGTGAAGATTTTATCCAGCTCTGATGCAAAAAAAGCATATACACATTGTGTTGCAGCCGTTTTAAGAGGAAAAGACTGTGTAATGAAGACAGTAGATACCGTTCAGGAGAATTGTGAAGATATTCTCTCAGATGCAAGAAGTATCAACGAGGACAGAGAAATCAAAAAAACAGAGGCTGAGTTCAGCGATGTTGCTGATGATGTTGAGTTTGAGTATGATGATTATCCTGAACAGGAAGATGAGGATGCAGGACTGTCATCTTAACAATTTGTAAATTATAAGTGGAAGAATTGATATGAAATTTAGAATATTACATGAAAATAAAAAGAGGATGAGAATTCATCTGATTCAGCCTGAGAAGATGACATTGGAACAGGCAGATATTTTTCTGTATTATCTGCAGTCACTTCCAGAAGTTACATTTGCGAAGGTCTTTGACCGCACAGCAGATGCAGCTATTGAATTTCAGTGTCCGAGAGCACAGCTTATAGATAAAATCAGAAGATTTCACTACGAAGAGACAGCAATTCCGGATGGTATCATTGAAAATTCTGCAAGACAGATGAACAATGAGTTTAAGGAAAAATTAGTCAGTGATATTGTTTTTCACTATGCCAGAAAATGGTTTCTTCCTTATCCGCTCAGAGCGGCTTATACCGCTTACAGGGCAGTGGGATATGTGACAGAAGGTATTCGGTGTCTTGCAAAGAGAAAGATAGAGGTTCCGGTATTAGATGCAACTGCAATAGCAGTATCAATGCTGCGTGGGGATATTGGAACAGCCGGTTCAACCATGTTCATGCTTGGTGTAGGTGAACTGTTAGAGGACTGGACGCATAAAAAATCAGTTGCAGACCTTGCAAGAACGATGTCACTCAATGTCAGTCATGTATGGCTGAAAAAAGATAGCCGTCAGGTTTTAGTATCTGTGAAAGAGATAAAGCAGGGCGATGAAATTGTGATTCATATGGGAAATGTAATTCCGTTTGATGGAATCGTGACAGATGGAGAGGCGATGATTAATCAGGCATCTCTGACGGGAGAATCCGTACCGGTCAGACGAATCATAGAGAGTATGGTCTACGCAGGTACAACAGTAGAAGAAGGCGAGATTACAGTCAAGGTTTTAAGTGCCGAAGGAGCCAGCCGATATGAGCAGATTGTCACAATGATTGAAGATACAGAGAAACTGAAATCTGGTGTGGAGAGCAAGGCAGAACATCTCGCAGACCATTTAGTTCCATACAGTCTGGCGGGAACTGCACTCACCTATCTGGTTACAGGAAATGTGACAAAGGCACTGGCAGTTTTGATGGTAGACTATTCATGCGCATTAAAACTTGCGATGCCAGTCTCTGTGTTATCTGCAATTCGAGAGGCAAGTCTCTACAACATGACGGTAAAAGGCGGAAAATATTTAGAGGCAGTTGCAGAGGCAGATACGATTGTATTTGATAAAACAGGAACACTCACAAAAGCACAGCCTACCGTAGTAGATGTGGTATCTTTTGATGGCAGAGATTGTGATGAGTTACTTCGAATCGCAGCGTGTCTTGAAGAACATTTTCCACATTCTATGGCAAAAGCTGTTGTAGATGCGGCAAAGCAGAAGAATTTAGAGCATGAAGAGATGCACACCAAAGTGGAATATATTGTTGCGCACGGTATTGTGTCGGGAATTGCAGGAAAGAGAGTGGTTATTGGAAGTGCACATTTTGTATTTGAAGATGAAAACTGTGCAATTCCGAAAGGAATGGAGGAGAGATTTCAACATCTTCCAGCCCAGTATTCGCATCTTTACATGGCAATTGACGGAAAACTCGCAGCCGTTATCTGTATTGAGGACCCACTGAGGGAAGAGGCTGTTTCTGTGGTAAGAAAGTTGAAAAACAGAGGTCTTAAAGTTGTTATGATGACTGGAGACAGTGACCGAACTGCAAAGTCCATTGCGAAGAAATTAAATCTCGATGAGTATTATTCTGAGGTTTTACCAGAGGATAAGGCAAATTATGTGGAATCCGAGAAGAAGAAGGGCCGCAAAGTCATTATGATAGGTGATGGCATCAACGATTCACCGGCACTTTCCGCATCTGACGTAGGAATTGCAATCAGTGACGGAGCAGAGCTTGCGAGAGAAATTGCAGATATTACAATTGGTGCAGATAATCTCAACGAAATTCTGACTTTAAAAGAATTGAGTGATGAACTCATGAAACGAATTCATAAAAACTACAGGTCTATTATTGGATTTAATTCTATGCTGATTGCACTTGGTGTCGGAGGAATCATACAGCCAACAACATCTGCACTCTTACATAATACGTCAACATTGCTTATAGGTATGAGCGGAACAACGAATTTGTTGGATGTATAACTGTGTGGATATATAGAAACACATATATAGAAATACATATATGGAAATATTGTAACGGTGTATTTATTAACAGGAGGATGTAATTATGTTAAAAAAACACAAATTTTGGGCGTGTGTCATGATAGTAGCAGCGGTGATGTGCGTATATACAGGAAATAAGATGACTGGCAAATAAGCAGTCTGAGATAAGATTATATTGAAAACTGTGTACTCAACCTGAGAATAGGGATGGATACACAGTTTTTTATTCTTGACAATCGATTGTTCGTGAAACATGTAATCGATTGTTTGAGTGCAGAAGTATCTGATTTTCTTTAGGATTTCATCTGACCAAGTGTTTCAAGACCGTGTTCAAATAGATAATCATTTACCACATCGATATCGAAAGATTCATTGTTGATGCAGATTGCGATAATGGCATCTCTTGAGTCTTTTGGATAGAGAGGTCTGTGGTGAAAAAGTTCTAACGTCCTTCTTGTCTGTTTTAAATTCATATTTCCTGCAAGGCAAATGAGTATGACAACATCTCTCGAAGGATTTGACTTTTCGCCATTTATCAGAGCATAAATATATGATTTTGAGATATATCCCTGACATTTTCTGACAATATCTGCCGGTTTTATGATATTATGATTAATACATTGAGAAAAATAATCGCCAATAGTGATGTCTGATATATGCTCTGACAGATAATCATCAATATCGTTAATGTTTACAGAATTCAGGATATTAAGTTTAGAAGTAGTTGAATCGTTGTGCATGAGAATCTCCTTTGATATAATTAAGCATATATTATACAACATAAATTGATAGTGGGGAAAGGTATTTTATGACATTAGAAGAAAATTATGAGCTCTCGTTTTATAAGGAGCTGACAAGAATAAAAGAAAATAAAGACATTTATCTGGTTAAACATATAGATACCGGCGAGCTTTATGTCAAAAAGAGAGAAAAGGACATAAGTAAAAATTTTGTAGAGAAACTTCAAAAAATACATGCAAAAAATGTTCCGGAGATAAAATTGTGTGTAGAAGATGGAGAAAACTTAATAGTAATAGAGGAGTACATACATGGAAATACACTCTACGATATTCAAAAGAAAAATGGAAATTTTGCTTTGAATCAAACAATTGAGATTATCTTAGAAGTGTGTGATATTCTTGAAATATTTCATAATCAGACACCCCCGGTTGTTCACAGGGATATAAAACCAATGAATGTTATGATTAGTCAGGACGGAGTAGTAAAACTGATTGACTTTGGAATTGCAAAGGAGAGTGTGAGTGGAAAAACTGAGGATACCTTCTTAGGAGGAACTAAGGAGTATGCAGCACCGGAACAGTATGGTTTTGGTCAGTCCGATGCGCGGACAGATATTTATGCAATCGGCGTGATGATGAATGTGATGCTCACAGGTTTGCTCCCAAAAGAGAAATTATTTGATGGCGAAGTCCAAAATATTATAAAAAAGTGTACACATATGGCTCCGGATTTGAGATACCAGAATGTTTTAGAATTAAAGCATGAGCTTGAGCAATTACAGAAAGTCAAAGAAAAGAAGGATAATCGTCAGGTATTTCATGCGGCCACATCAAAAAACAGATTATGGCGGGAATATCTGCCTGTTGGATTTCGTTCCGGAAACATAATAAAGGCAGGATTTGCGATTCTTGGTTATTTTATTATTATTTATGCTACTATATTTACAAAGACAAAGAAAACAAAACTAGATTATCCGGAAGAAATCTATTTCATTAGACTGGCAATGTTTTTTCTGCTTACAGGAAGTGTTGTATGGATTGGCAATTATCTTGGTATTCGACAGAAATTTATGTGGATGAATGGAAAACAATGGCAAAGAATTGTATTCGGAGTTTTATATCTGTTTGTTTACTATTTTCTTGTTTTGCTCGTAACGGCACTGCTAAGTGTTTTGGCCTCAAATATTTTTGGATAAGAGTCCACTGGCTGGCGGACTAATTTTGAGATAAAATCTGCTATAATTTTCCTATAGATGTGATGATACATCATGAGATTAGGAGGAATGATTATGGAAGAAAAGAAAAAACGTGGAGGAAAATTAAAGTGGATTATCATTGTAATCGTTGTACTTGGTATCATAAGTGCAGTTGGAGGAAACAGTGAGGACAAAGGGAAAGCAAAGAAGGTTGGAAGTGTCAATACAGCAGATAATAAACAGGACACGGCAGGGGAACAGAATACAAATAACAAATTCAGAGCTGGCGACATCGTTCAGACAGATGTTTTAAAAATTACATATATTGCAGTGAGCGATTACACAGAATATAGTGAATATTTTCAGCCCAAAGACGGATATAAGTATATAAAAGCAGACTTTGAAATTGAAAATGTAGGAAATAGAGATGAATTTGTAGGTTCGCACAAATTTAAATGTTATGCGGACGGATATGATATGGACGAGAAATTAATGAAAGACTACTGGTCGAGTGCAGACCTGTCACCGGGGAAGAAAACACAGGGAAGTGTATATTATGAAGTTCCTGTAAATGCTAAGGATGTCACATTGGAATATGAGACAAATTATTTTACACAAGATAAGATAATATTTGTGGTTTCAGAATAATATAAGTATGGTAAAAAGTCACGGCTGTTGTCGTGATTTTTTTTATATTTCTTAGAAAACAGCACAGAAATAAAACATACTGGAAAAAAGCGAATAATTATGATAGAATAGAAAAGTTGCAGTTATTTTAAATGTAGATAAGCAATCCCCCACCTCTAAGGCGTAAAGACGTAGGTGGGGATAACGGGGGATGCTTGCGTCAGAAGGGGTGAAAGCACCTTCTAGCAAGCTGACAAGCAGCCTGCGTTCATGAGCAAGTAGCGAAGTGGATTGCGAATGTCTGCTTTACTAATTGCATAAATACTTTCCTGCCCCAGAGTAAAGGGGCGCTACATAATTATTAGGAGAAGAAAAGAGATAATACTAAAAGTTTTAACTTGGCTGGATGGAATTTTATACTATCCAATTTTGATTATTGTAATGGCAGTTGCAGGAATTTATTTTACATGCCGTACAAGATTTGTGCAGATAAGACAGTTAAAGACTGCGTGTAAACTGATTATGGAAAAACCAAAAGATGCGGAACATGTCTCATCTTTTCAGGCACTGATGGTTTCTACAGCATCACGAGTGGGAACTGGAAATATTGTCGGTGTTTCATCTGCAATCTGTCTTGGAGGACCGGGAGCAGTATTCTGGATGTGGATAATGTGCATCATTGGAGCTGCATCTGCATTTATCGAGAGTACATTGGCACAGATTTATAAGAAGAAACACCACGATGGAAGTTCGTATGGCGGACCGGCTTATTATATTGAGCAGGCGCTGCATGCTCCGTGGGTTGCATTTTTATTCTGCTTTTTCTTAATCGCAACTTATGCTTTTGGATTTAATATGCTTTGTGCATACAATTTACAGTCAACATTTAAGGGATATAATTTTTATCATGAGACTTATACTCCGCTAATTATTGGAGCAATACTTATGATTGTAGTAGGTTATTGTCTGTTTGGAGGCGGAAAGAGAATTGTTCGAATTACAGAAATAGTCGTTCCGTTTATGGGACTCTTATATGTTGCTGTTTGTATTATTGTTATTCTTGCTCACGCAAAACACGTTCCGGCAATGTTTGGAATTATCTTTAAGAACGCATTTGATTTTAGGGCAATTTTTGGAGGAATCTCAGGCTCGTGCATGGTGTACGGAATCAAGAGAGGACTTTACTCGAATGAGGCAGGAGTTGGTTCTGCACCAAATGCCTCTGCATCTGCAAGTGTGACACATCCTGTCAAACAGGGGCTTGTGCAGACAGTATCTGTATATATTGATACCATGTTGCTCTGTACAGCAACTGCACTCATGTGTTTGGCATCCAATGTAACTATATCCAAAGATGTAGAGGGTGCTCCATATGTTCAGAATTCAATTGCAACAGTATTTGGAAAATTTGGTCCAATATTCATAACTGGTGAAATGATTTTATTTGCTTTCACAACATTGATTGGAAATTTATATTATACAAACAATGCACTCGCATATATGAATAAGAAAAAAATGCCATCCAAGAAATTTATGGCAATTTATCACTTTATCTGTGTTGTTGTTATTTTTGTCGGTGCATCTATTTCAGCAGATGCGGCATGGGCGATTGCAGACATCTTTATGGCCGGAATGACACTTATCAACCTGCCAAGTTGTGTTCTGCTGTCAAAAGTGGCTATTGATGCTCTCAGAGATTTTGAAAAACAAAAGCGTGAGGGAAAAGATCCGGTATTCCACAGCAGAGATATTGGTATTAATGAGATGGAACTTGACTTTTGGAGAGAAGAAAAGTAAGAAAAAAGCACTCAATAAAAATCACAAACAGTCAGAAAATCGGTCAAAAACATTTAAAATATATCACTTTGTGTTAAAAATGTCGTGAAACAGGTTAATTTTGCAAGTGACGGTTTTTTTGAAAAAAATGTGCTACAATATACTTGCTCAGTTAAAAGAGGAGTATAAATAAGCACATATGTACAGAAAAAATCGGTCATGTACATAACACTTTTGAGGGGATTGGGGAATCCTGACAAGGGTAAAAAGAGATAAGGATATAACCTGTGACAGGGTCGAAAGGGGGCCCTGCCACAACAAGTTATCTCGATTCCGAATAGGAACGTTTTAATGACAAAAGATAAAGTATACAGAGAGATAACAAAAAAACAAAATACTTAATAATATAAGACAGTGGCCTTTTGGTCACTGTTTTTATTTTTGACAATCAATTGTTTGCAAAGCGGGCAATCTATCGTTGTTATGAATAAATTGCCCGCACAGTGTGCAATCTATTTTTTTGACACTGTTCGTCCTGTCTTTGTATGACTAGATTATCTTTGTTTTCTACGGCAACAATATAGCAAAGATACTTTGTTTCTGGGGGAAAATATTATATAATAGTATAAGAGCATTTTACAATGTTATGACAGATACTGAAAGAAAGAGAAAGAGAAAGTGATGAGGGAAAAGCGATGTTATTTTTAGAATATCCAAAATGCAGCACTTGCAAAAAAGCGAAAAAATGGTTAGACGATCATGACAAAGAGTATACAGACCGCCACATCGTAGACAACAATCCAACTTATGATGAATTGAAAGAGTGGTATCAGAGGAGTGGTCTTGTATTGAAAAAGTTTTTCAACACAAGTGGAAATCTCTATAAAGAGCTGAAATTAAAAGATAAACTTCCAGAGATGAGTGATGAAGAACAGTTAAAATTACTTGCCACAAATGGCATGCTTGTGAAACGACCACTGATTGTTACAGAAAAACAGGTTCTTGTGGGGTTTAAAGAGACAGAATGGGAAGAAAAGCTGTAATGATTTAGCAACAAAAAGTGAGGTAGACATTTATTCGTATCTTGGGGCGCCAACCCATATGGTGTGTAGTTAGGAGATTGCTTTATTTTAATATATACTGGGGTTTGCCATCTTTAAGGTGTGCAATTAAGAAATGGCAAAGAGTGTGTATGGAATGATTACAAAAAATTAAGAAGAAAGAGTTGCGATAAAATTGAACACGGAACAAAATACTTTTGAAAAAATTTATGAGGCAGTCAGACAGATTCCAAAAGGAACGGTGGCCACTTATGGCCAGATAGCTGCCATTGCAGGAAATAAGCGTTGGGCGAGAGTGGTTGGATATGCACTGCATGTCAATCCGGATCCGGAGCATATACCATGCTACCGTGTGGTAACGAAGGACGGCAGAGTGTCCGAGGCATTTGCATTTGGCGGTGAAAATGAGCAGGTGCGCCTGCTCAAGGACGATGGCATTGAGTTTAAAGACGGGCATGTCATTATGGAGAAGTACCAGTGGGAGACTCCGTGGATTCATCTCGGTGAGAAAATCCCGACCACTTCTATAAGTGGGAATACAACAAATGAGTTTCAGGAGAAATAGAGGGATAATCTTGCGTTGAGATGCAGCACTGTGCGAGGATGTGCATGAATTTAAATGTGGATTTATATGGATTTATATGGATTTACATAGGTTTTATGTCGGTAAAGCTGACGCAAGTCGAGTACAAATGCTCGCAAGTGAGTATGGAATAGATAAGATATGCAGACAGAGATTAGACAGGAGAAAAAGGCAAATAAATAAAACCAATAGATGAAGGAAAAAGGAGGAAATATATGGGATATATCATGACACCAGCAGATATGGATACTGTACTGGAACGATTGGAGAAAGACTATATAATTTATGCACCAGTTGTATACAAAGATGGCGGAAGATTTTCTGATACAGACTGTGTGCGCTATGGAAAGATACACAGTATAGAGGAAATTGAGTTTGAAAAGAAATCAGAGTTTTCTTTTAAGGAAATCCTGACACCAGTCTCACAGACACTATTTTTCTTTACAGAAAATGAGGTAAAAGAGGCAGATGCAGAGAAGAAAGGTGCAGTCGTATTTTTGAGAAACTGCGACCTGCATGCAGTGAGACGATTAGACGAGATGTACTTAAACAATGGTCCGGAGGATTATTATTATAAGAGAATTCGTGAGAAGATTCATTTTGTGGTTATGGGCTGTGCAAAGTCCTTTGAAAATTGTTTTTGTGTAGATATGGGCACAAACAAAGCAGATTATGAGACAAGTATTGATGCAAAAGAAGACGGATATTATCTGGATTGCAAATGGGAAGAATTAAGAAAATATCTCGATGCAGCAGTGGAAAATGAAAATGCACAAAGCAGACAGGCTGAGAATAGACCGGAAAATGTCACAAGCAGAACGGCAGAGGTCACACCGGAATATGTCACAGAAAATTATGTTCACGTAAACATTCCCGAAAATCTGAGCAGTGAGATTGGAAAGAGCAGTCTTTGGAGAGAATACGACAGCAGATGTATCAACTGTGGAAGGTGCAACTTTGCCTGTCCTACCTGCACCTGTTTTACCATGCAGGATATCTTTTACACAGACAATGGAAAAGTGGGTGAGAGAAGACGTGTCTGGGCTTCTTGTATGGTGGATGGCTATACAGATGTCGCAGGTGGCGGAAGTTATCGCCAGAAAAATGGAGAACGTATGCGATTTAAGGTGCTCCACAAGGTGCTTGATTTCAAGCAGAGAAACGGCTATCCTATGTGCGTGGGCTGTGGAAGATGTGATGACATCTGTCCGGAATATATCTCATTTTCCAATATCATCAACAAATTAGAGGACGGAATGAAGGAGGTAGAAGGCGATGAGTAGAAATGAATACATACCATTTTTATCGGAAATCCTATCCGTAGAAAAACATACAGAGATTGAATATACCTTCCGCCTCTCCTATGAAAAAGAGGCACACGGAGAAGTAAAGCCGGGGCAGTTTTTTGAGGTGTCCCTTCCAAAATACGGCGAGGCACCAATCTCAGTCAGTGGAATTGGCGAGGATTATGTAGAACTCACAATTCGAAAAGTCGGAAAAGTGACCAATGAGGTGTTTGAAAAATATGTGGGAGATACATTATTTTTAAGAGGTCCTTATGGCAATGGTTTCCATGTAGAAGATTACAAGGGCAAAGAATTGGTCATTGTTGCCGGCGGAACCGGAGTGTCGCCAGTGCGAGGAGTCATCGAGTATTTCGGAAATCACTCAGATGAGCGTGTGAGCCAGACGATTATCACAGGCTTTAAATCAGCAGGTGACATTTTATTTAAAAACGATTTTCAGAGATGGAGAGAGCAGATGAATGTCATTCTCACCTTAGATAACGGTGAGGAGACGGAGGAACACAAAATTGGACTTGTCACAAAATACATTCCGGACCTCACCTTTGAAAATATAGAAAATGCAGCAGCCATTGTGGTCGGACCGCCTGCCATGATGCGTTTTAGTGTCATGGAGCTGTTGAAACGTGGACTAAGAGAAGAACAAATTTGGATTTCACAGGAGCGAAAGATGTGCTGTGGTATTGGAAAATGCGGACACTGCAAGATTGGAGAGGCATATGTCTGTTTAGATGGTCCGGTATTTAACTATACAGTAGGAAAGAAACTTTACGATTAGGGGGACAGTGCAATGGATGTAAATACAAAGAAATTAAAGAAAAACGCATTTCGTGTGACTAAAGTGAGAGGCGAGGCCGCGTCCAGAGTCAGAGTCCCAGGTGGACGAATGGACGCAAAATATCTATCTGTCATTCAGGAAATTGCAGATAAATACGGCAATGGAACGGTACACTTGACAATTCGACAGGGATTTGAGATACCGGGAATTCCATATGAAAAAATGGACGAAGTCAATCAGATGCTCCAGCCTGTTATTGAGGGAATGGGAATTAATCAGGAAGATTCGGGAACTGGATATTCGGCATCGGGAACGAGAAATATTATGGCATGTGTCGGAAACAGCATGTGTCCATACGGCTGTTACGATACAACTGCTTTTGCAAGACGAATGGAAAAAGAAATATTCCCAAATGATTTACACTTCAAAGTATGTTTTACCGGCTGTTCCAACGACTGCGCCAAAGTCCGCATGCACGACTTTGGCATTATCGGAATGACAAATCCTTCGTTTGATTCAAACCGCTGCGTGAGCTGTAGTGCCTGTGTAAAGGCGTGCAAGAAGAAATCGGTAGGAGCACTGAGTCCCTCAAACTATCGTCCGGTACGTGACGCTCAGAAGTGTATCGGCTGTGGAGAGTGCGTGCTCGCCTGTCCGAACATGGCATGGCAGAGAAGTCAGAAAAAATACTACAAACTCACCATTTTTGGCCGCACCGGCAAGAAAAATCCGAGAATGGGACAGGATTGGATTAAATGGATTGACGAAGATAGTATTATCAAAATTGTAAAAAACACCTATGACTATGTCAAAGAATACATCGACCCAAATGCACCGGGAGGAAAAGAGCATATCGGCTATATCGTAGACCGAACCGGGTTTGAAGAGTTTAAGAAGTGGGCTCTGAAAGATGTGGAACTTCCGGAGTGCGCAGAGGTTGTAAGCCCAATGTATTGGAACGGGATAAAGTATTAGAGATAAAATGCAAGGGAAATACGGAATCAGCGAGGCTGGTTCTGTATTTTTTGCTGTTATGTGGAGGGGAATGTGATATAATATAGGGTGTTATAAGTATAGGTCATTCACAATATCTATATGATACATAAGGAGGAACACAAGACATGAATTCAATTTGCAGGGACATTTTTCAGGCTATTCATGAAGGAAAATGGATACAAATCGAATACAAAAATAAACAGGGCAATACAACAAAATACTGGATTGGAATTCGCAATCTCGATGTCAGAAAGAGAACTTTATCTGTAGAAGGACTTCATCTCAGAAGATGCACTGTGGCAAAGTTTGACACAATTTTTATAGATTCCATTCTTTCATCACATATAATCGACGGCTCCTATTGTGAAATCAATCAGGAACTGGTCAAAGATATTAGTTTGAATCCTCACAAGTATAAAACTCTTTTTGACCATGTAGCTAATTTAAAAATTCTAAATTATCTTGAGCTTTGCAACAAAC
>ONXS01000027.1 GCA_900321855.1 uncultured Eubacteriales bacterium
GTATGTCCTAATCCTCTACCTGACATCTTTGCCACTTTAACCCCCAGCGATGCAGCTATCGGAGCAACAATAAGTGTTGTCTTATCTCCAACACCTCCTGTACTGTGCTTATCTATTTTTTTGCCACTTATTCCTGAAAGATCAAGCATTTCTCCACTGTGTGCCATTGCCATTGTAAGATTTAATGTCTCTTCTTCATTCATTTTTTTGAAATATATTGCCATAAGTAAAGCTGAAACCTGATAATCTGGTATTTCACCATTTACATATCCATTTACTACAAATTCAATTTCCTGTTTTGAAAGCACCTCTCCATTTCTTTTTTTCAGTATAATATCATACATTCTCATGGTGCATCCCTCCTCGCATAATCAAAGTATTTCCTTAAGAAAACTCTCTCCAATATTTAGTTTTTTTACGCCAAAAATTTCTGCGACAGTCTGACCTGCATCCGCAAATGTATCTCTGATATGAAGATTTACATTCTTCTTTATCTGTTTTCCATAGACCAGTAATGGAACATTTTCCCTTGTGTGGTCGGTTCCTTTTGTCGTAGGGTCACAGCCATGATCTGCCGTAATAATTAAAAGGTCTGTATCTTCCGTTGCAGCTATCACTTCTGGCAGTCTTTTGTCAAATTCCTCAAGTCCTCTTGCATAGCCGAGGTAATCATTTCTGTGTCCCCATTTGGAATCAAATTCCACAAGATTTGTAAAAATAAATCCCTCTGGGATTTCTCTCATATAGTCCAGAGTCTTGTCTATCCCATCCATATTATCTTTTGTGTGAACACTCTTCGTCACTCCGACTCCTGCAAAAATATCCTCGATTTTTCCGACACATGCGACTTCAATCCCCTGTTCTTTTAAATAAACCATAAGATTCTCCGAAGAAGGCAGTTTTGAAAAATCTCTCCTGTTTGGAGTTCTTGTAAAACCGCTCTGTGCATTTTCTCCAATAAACGGTCTTGCAATCACTCTTGCGACCTCATGGTTTCCTTTGAGTATATTTCTTGCCACTCTGCACAGACGATATAATTCTTCCGGTGAATATACCTCTTCGTGACAGGCAATCTGGAATACACTGTCAGCCGATGTGTAGATAATTGGCTTTTTTGTTTTGATGTGCTCATCTCCGAGTTCTTTTAAAATCTCTGTTCCGGATGCGACTTTATTTCCAAGAATTCCCGGAATTCCAGTCTCCCTTATAAATTCATCTATAATTTCTTTTGGAAATCCATCCGGATAAGTCGGAAACCTATGTTCTGAATAAATTCCCATCATCTCCCAATGTCCAATTGTTGTATCTTTTCCATTCGATTTTTCTTCCATTCTGCCATAACAGCCAATGGGATTATCAATTTTTTCCAGATTCACACTTCCACCAATACTTGACAAACCAAGTTTTATCATATTTGGAACATCCAAACCTCCATTTTTTTCAGCCACATGCCCAAGTGTATTTGTCCCCACATCATCAAACTTGTCCGCATCTTTTGCCAATCCCATTCCAACACTGTCGAGTACAATCCATATCACTCTCTTTACTTCACCCATAATAATACCTCCACATATTATGATATTTTTCTACAACTCTTTATTCATCTGCAGCAGCATATTATTTTTATCCTCATTCGATGTATGTGCCACATAGGAATTTCTCAATATTCTCGGTGTAATATTTTCACTCAGTTTAGCCTGTTCCCCATAACTTTTTATAATTTTCCAAAATCCCTGTCTGCTCATTGCTTTTCCCTGACAATTTAAAAACAATAACTCACTTCTGCCCTCTTTTAACAGCTTGTCTCTCGAAAATGAGAGATAATAATTGATTGCCTTCTTTACCGAATCACCAAAAGGAACAATTTTGTCTTTTGATTTTTCAGAATTTACAATGACATATCCCAGATTTGCATTGACATCTAATACCCTGAGATTAATAATTTCAGACACTCTCAAACCTGTCCCATACATCAGTTCCAACATCGCTCTGTCCCTGATTTCTTTTGCACTATCCTTTGCAGGTGCTTTCAGCAAGGTATTAATTTGTGCATTATTTAAGACAGGCTGGATTCTTTTTTCTTTTACCGGATTTTTCAGCAGCATTGTTGGGTCTTTTTTGACACTTCCCATCTGGAGCATATAATGAAAATACGTTTTCATAGCGGATATGTATCTCGAAATAGTAGACGATGCACAACCGGTTTTCTCCAGCCACAACAGATAGCTGTTCATGTTAATATCACTGATTTGTGCAATCTGTTTGATTCCGACACTGTCAAAATATTTTTTCATTTTATACAAATCCCTTCGATATGAATCCACGGTATTATCAGAAATCCCCTTTGTTTCTTTCATAAATTCCAAAAACTGTTCTATGCTTTTCTCCATTCTTTCAACCTCAAATATTTATAATAATTATTATGATTTTAATCTGATTCCAAGTCGTTACATTATAATAGTTTTAGAAAAAAAGGATTCAAAAATACGGATAACATTGCATATCCCATAACTAAAATTAATATATGGAAGAATGTCTTTCCGTTCATCCGTCTGTCAAAATCCATTTTATAAGTAACATAATATATTATATATACATATACCACTATTTGTGGCATATTAAAAGACAAAAAATATAAAATTGCTTTTCTTTTTACAATTGTGGTCAAAACACATACAATGACAGAACATTTCATCCCCAGATATAAGATATACAATACATATAAAACTTCTCGATACATGGTAAGTCCACACAACAGCAAAATAATCATTTCCTTTAATTTATCTGCAAACACATATTTCAGCATCTGGAATTGATTCACTTTTTCCATATATAAGTTGTCTGATAAATATTTTGAATAGATGACTAATTTTAGCTTTTCTGAATCTCCAAGTATCTGATAGATGATACTTCCAACTATCACCCCAAGAAATAAACTTCCCAAATATATTACTGTTCTGATTTTTATATTGTTACTGTTAGAAAAAATAATCATATATAATCTCCTTTGCTGTACCTTCAGTCTTTTGAATCTTATATATGATTATATGTCTTATTTTATTTAGTTATGATTACGGAATCTTCTACCATCCCTCGCATTTTTTAAAACACTCATCTGTCGCTTTGATAATTGCATTGCGAAATCCATGTTCTTCGAGTGCAGCAACGCCCGCAATGGTTGTTCCACCCGGTGAACATACATTGTCTTTTAATTTTCCGGGATGCTCCTTTGTCTCGAGAACCATCTTGGCAGAACCCATAACTGTCTGAGCAACCATTTCGTATGCCATATCTCTTGGCATACCGTATTTTACGGCAGAATCTGCAAGCGCCTCAATAAACATATAGACGTAAGCCGGAGAACTTCCGCTCGCACAAGTCACAGCACTCATCAGATGTTCTTCTACTTTTCTATATCTTCCAAATGAATTGAACAGCTTGTCAATTACTTCAATCTCTTCAAAATTCAGTTCTTTGTCATCGTAACACACACCTGACATACCACAGTTAATCAGTGCCGGTGTATTTGGCATCACACGGACAATTCTCTTATCTGCTCCAAGTTTTTCTTTCAGAGAATCAATGGTAATGCCGGGAGCAATCGAAATAATCACATGGTCCGGTCTTACCACATTTTCAATGTTTTTTAAGACCTTTGAATAAAACTGAGGCTTTACTGCAAGAATGATATATTTTACATTGTTTGCACATTCTGCATTGGAATCCACAGATAAAACTCCTGTCTGTCTTGTAACATCTACAGCTCTCTCTTTATTTGGCTCTGCAAAAATAATATCACTGCTGTCAAACACCTTCAATGCACCGTTTAGCATCGCATAGCCCATATTTCCCATTCCAATAAATCCAATTTTCATACGCAACTTCCTTTCATACCATGTAACTATTCACAACCGGTATCAAAGAAATACATCACATTTTTGAAACCGAATTCTGAACAGATACTATATAATAATTACTCAAACAGCAGCGTCCGAAAACGCTGCTGTCTGATTCCTGACAATAGATTGTTCACAAAGTGTGCAATCTATTGTTTAGAGACAGACTTATGCCTGCTCTAATAATTTATTTACACTTACCAGTTTTACACAGAGTACAAATAATTTTGCTGCCTGTGCCATCTCTTCTTCTGTTGGATAAGATGGTGCAATTCGAATATTTGTATCTGCCGGGTCTTTTTTATAAGGGAAGGTTGCACCTGCTCCTGTAAGAGTAACTCCTGCCTCTTTACATTTTGCAACAATCTCTTTTGCGCATCCTGACATACTCTCAAAGGAAATAAAATATCCACCCTTTGGATTGGTCCATGATGCAATCTCTAATTCTCCAAGTTCATCTTCAAATGTCTTGAGAACTGCCTCGAACTTAGGTCTTAATAAATCTGCATGTTTCTTCATATGAGCTTTTACACCGTTAATATCTTTGAAATATCTTGCATGCATCATCTGTGTGACCTTATCAAATCCGATTGTCTGAATTCCCATAATCTTCTTAATTGATGCAATATTCTCATCTGAAGCTGCAACTGCTGAAATACCGGCACCTGCAAATGTCACTTTTGATGTTGAGCAAAACTCATATACAAGGTTTTCATTTCCTGTCTTTTTGCACTCATCAAAAATATTTAATAATTCGTCTTTGTCATCTTCATATAAATCATGAATAATATAAGCATTGTCCCAGAAAATTCTGAAATCTTTTGCAGCAGGTTTTAATGCAGCAAATCTCTTAACGACATCATCTGAATATGTAATACCCTGTGGATTTGAGTATTTTGGAACTGTCCAGATACCCTTAACCTGAGGGTCATTATTTACATACTTCTCAACAAGATCCATATCAGGTCCTTCACTTGTCATTGGGATTGTAATCAATTCAAATCCAAATAACTCTGTGATTGCAAAATGTCTGTCATATCCCGGTGCAGGGCAGAGGAATTTGATTGTTCCCTGATTTCTCCATGGTTCATTTCCAAGAACACCGAATGTATAGGCATTTGAAATAAGCGTATACATAATATTTAAGCTTGCATTACCACAAACAATTACATTGTCTGGTGAAACTTCTAAAATGTCAGCCATAATTTTTTTTGCTTCCGGAATACCATCTAACACACCATAGTTTCTAATATCAAGACCGTTCTCTGATGTCAAATCAGACGAACTGTTTAATACATCTAACATATCCATAGTTAAATCTAACTGTTTTCCTGATGGCTTTCCTCTTGACATATCAAGTTTCAATCCCATATCGGCTGCCTCTTTGTACTGTTTTTCAAGTTCAGCCTTTACTTCCTGTAATTCTTCTTTTGTCATCTGCTTAAATGATTTCATCATTTCCTCCATCCTGATACCCCAAGACAAGGTTGTGCCTTGTAATATCAACTCTTTGTATAAATTTTATTTATTATCGTTTTCTTTTAAAACACCAATATTTTTTGCAAGGTAATCAATCAGCGAAATTACTGTTAACGCCAATGCAATATAAATAAATACATATTCTAATATCTGGTACCATGCAAATTTTAAGTCGACAATCAACAGGATAATCATAATCATCTGTGCGGTGGTCTTAAATTTTCCCCACCAGCTCGCTGCGATTACAACTCCATTGTCACTCGCCACAAGTCTGAATCCACTGATAATAAATTCTCTTGCAATAATAATGATTACAATCCACGAATACAATTTGTCACCAATCAGGCAAATCATTGCGGAACACACTAAAAGTTTGTCTGCAAGCGGATCCATAAATTTTCCAAAGTTTGTCACAAGATTATATTTTCTTGCAATTTTTCCGTCAAGCATATCTGTAAGACTCGCAATTACAAAAATTGCACATGCGATATATCTGTTTAATTCCACATTTCCCGTTACATTTACTAACATAAATAACACAAAAAATGGAATCATAAATACCCTTAACATCGTAAGTTTGTTAGGTAAATTCATACTACATGCTCCCTTTCTAAATGCTTTTTTCATTAATCGTTGTTTATAATCTCTCCGATTAAGTCATATTCTCTCGACTGTGTAACTTTTACTTTTACAAAATCGCCAGTGATTAATTCCACATCAGATGTAACAAATATATTTCCATCTACATTCGGTGCATCCATATATGTT
The DNA here is from genome assembly GCA_900321855.1 of uncultured Eubacteriales bacterium. GTDB lineage: Bacteria > Bacillota > Clostridia > Lachnospirales > Lachnospiraceae > Bovifimicola. Next base: position 6,144 of record ONXS01000027.1, read on the forward strand.
CTTCCAACATACGCATTTTCATCAACAATCTTACCCTCAATCATGACAAGAAGTTCTTTTCCAATCTGGTCAAGACCATTATCTATGGCAACCTCCTGCTGAAGTTCCATAATCTCATCTCTTCTTGACTCTCTCACTTCATCTGAAATCTGACCTTCCATTGCCTCAGCCGGTGTTCCCTCTTCCGGCGAATATGGAAATGCGCCCAGTCTCTCGAATCCCATCTCATCAACAAATTCAACCAGTTCTTTAAATTCATCCTCAGTTTCTGTAGGAAATCCTGTTATCAGTGTTGTTCTGATTGCTATATCAGGAATATTTTGTCTGAGTTTTGCAACCATCTCTTTAATCTGAGCTTTGTTTGTCTTTCTTCCCATGAGTTTTAAAATTCTGTCATTGCAATGCTGAATTGGCATATCAATATAATGACAGATTTTTTTCTCATCACGAATCACTTCTATCAGCTCATCTGTAATTTCTTCCGGATAACAATATAACAGGCGAATCCATACCAGTCCCGAAATCTTACAGAGCTCTTTGAGCAATTCAGGCAGCATCTTCTTTCCATAAATATCCATACCATAAACTGTTGTCTCCTGAGCAACCAGAATAATTTCTTTCGTGCCCTTTTCCACAAGATTCTTTGCTGCTGCAAGAACTTCTTCCATTTTGACACTTCGGTAATTGCCTCTGACTGTAGGTATGATACAATATGTACATCTCTTATTGCATCCTTCTGCAATCTTCAGATATGCAAAATGTCCTCCTGTTGTCAACACGCGGTTTTCCTCTTCCACAACAAGTCTCTCCAACGATAAATACTGTTCATACTTCTGACCTTCAAAGGCATTTTTTACAGCTTCTACAATTTTATCATAAGAACTCGTTCCAAGAACTGCATCTACTTCTTGAATTTCATCCAAAATTTCTTTTTTATATCGCTGTGCAAGGCAGCCTGTCACAATCAATGCCTTACATTTTCCTGTTTTCTTATATTCTGCCATCTGTAAGATTGTATTAATACTCTCTTCCTTCGCATCTCCTATAAAACAGCAGGAATTCACAATGATTACATCTGCCTCTGTCTCATCATCTGTAAATTCAAAGTTCTCCTGACGAAGTAATCCTAACATCTCCTCCGAATCCACAAGGTTTTTATCACAGCCTAACGATATAAATAATATCTTATTCTGCATCTTCAGTTGTTTCCTCTGCGACATCTTCTGTATTTTCCTGAGTTTTCGCGTTTTCCTGTTCCTGAGCCAGAGCTGCAGCTTCATCTTCACTTAAAATTCTGATTTTTGAATGATATAATTCCTCAACAGCAGTTGAAAGAGGTTTTTTTCCGCCTTTTCTATATGTCACAGAAGTGCTGGAATTATTATCCTTATCCATATTTTTCTCTGCCTCTGCTTCTTCTGCAATAATCTGTCTTGCTCTCTTAGATGCAGCCATAACAATCGAATAACGGCTCTGTACTACTGGCTGTTCTCCCGGCTCTACCTCGCTGTTTACTACTTCCATTAAATCTGTGTAAGATGGGTGTAACATCATAATTATTCTCCTTCCGAAAAGACTTTTACATCTTCTCTAATTTTATTTATAAATTCTAAATTTCTATCTGAATCATTGTGGTTTGACTGAATAATATTATGCAGTTTCTCCACACTCTCTGATAAAACATCATTTACAAGAATATAATCATATTCCTCGATACCTTCTGACTCTTCCACGGCTCTTTTCAGTCGCTTGTCAATTACTTCTGCTGTCTCTGTACCTCTGCCAACAAGTCTTTTTCTCAGTGTCTGTGCATCTGGAGGCATAATAAAAATTGATACTGCTTCTGGCATTTTTTCTTTAATCTGTCTTGCTCCCTGAATCTCAATCTCAAGAATGACATCTTTGCCATCATTTAACATACCTTCCACATAAGCTCTTGGCGTACCATAGTAGTTATTAACATATTCCGCATGTTCTAAGAGTTCTCCGTTCCCAATCATAGCCTCAAACTCTTCTCTTGTGCGAAAGAAATAGTTCACTCCATCCACTTCTCCATCTCTTGGATTTCTTGTTGTGGCTGATACCGAGAGGGCATATCCGTCATACTGATTCATCAGCCCCTGTACCAGTGTTCCCTTTCCAACGCCAGAAAAACCTGAAATAATAGTCAATATACCTTTTCTACTCATTTTATCTGCCTTTCAAAATCTTATTGTTATTCAGTTCCATTAAATCTAGATACGATTGTCTCTGGCACAAGTGCGGACAAAACAATATATCCACTATCCATAAATACTACAGATTTTGTCTTTCTGCCCTGAGTTGCATCAATAATACGTTCTGTCTCCTTTGCACTCTGCACAGCTCTCTTTACCGGTGCAGAATCTGCTGAAACTACAGAAATCACTTTTTCTGAATTGATGCAGTTACCATATCCTATATTAATTAACCTTTCCATTTTATCACATCTATCACACTATTCTATTAATTTTTACATTTACTGTCAATGACAAATTTGTATTTATTCAATTCCATTCATTCTATTTTATTTACTCAATATTCTGAATCTGTTCTCTGATTTTCTCAATCAACGTCTTTAATTCAATGCCCACATCAGTAATCGCTAAATCCGATGATTTTGAGAGTGTTGTGTTTGCCTCACGGTTCATCTCCTGAGCAAGAAAATCAAGTTTTCTTCCCACTGCACCACCCTGTATCAGTGCATTTTTCATAGTCTGAATATGACTCTTTAATCTCACAATTTCTTCATCAACACAAATCTTATCTGCAAATATGGTAACTTCCATCATCATTCTCGTCTCGTCAATGTTGGAATCTTCCATTAAATCCTGCATCTTCTCTTTTAATTTCTCTTTGTATTCACTGACAATCTGAGGAGATTTCTCTTCAATAAACGCAACATATCCTGCCATCTCATCGAGCTTACTCAAAATATCGTTTTTCAGATTTTCTCCTTCTATCTTTCTTGTCTCTACAAAACTCTTTGCTGCTCCGTCAAACACCTTCTCAATCAGATGTTCCATCTCTTCCTCATCAACTTCCTGATCTTCCATACTGATTACATCCTGAAATCTCATCACAGTTGATGTCTTTATATCATTTGAAATATTCAAATCCTCACTGATTTTCTGTGCGTATTTTAAATATTCTTTTGCCAGACCTTCATTATAAATCAATTTTGTATTATCATCCGATAAATCCTCATATGTAACAAAAATATCAACTTTGCCACGCTCTATATACCGTTTTAACAGACTTCTGATAAATGACTCATAAAATCCTAGTTTTTTAGGCAGCTTTATATTGGTATCAAGATACCTGTGGTTTACAGACTTCATTTCGATAATGAGTTTTTTCTTGTCATTAGAATACTCATATCTTCCAAAGCCCGTCATACTAGCAATCATAGCTTTTCTCCTTCTATTACATTAATCGCTTTTGTTGTATTTATCACAACACATACAGATTATATTATAGTTTAATTATTTTAATTTTTCAAGTCATTGTTGATGGTGTTGGCATAATGCTCGTTTTCTGCTATAATTTAGAAAAAATGATTATAGAAATGAGGTTTTTTATGGCTTTCGATGGAATTACAGTATCAGCTATCGCACATGAGTTGAACAGCAAATTAAATAACGGAAGAATATTTAAGATTGCACAGCCGGAAAGTGATGAGTTGTACCTTACAATAAAAATAAATAAAGAACAATACAGACTGGTAATCTCTGCAAATGCTTCAATTCCGCTGGTTTATCTAAGCAGCAAAAATAAAACTTCTCCCCTCACAGCTCCAACATTTTGTATGTTGTTGAGAAAATATATTAATAACGGAAGAATTACCAATATTTATCAGCCGGGGTTCGAACGTATTATCAACATTGACATTGAGCATCTGAACGAACTGGGCGATTTATGTAAAAAAACATTAATCGTTGAACTGATGGGAAAGCACAGCAATATTATCTTTGTGGATGACAACAATAAAATTCTCGACAGTATCAAGCATATCAGTGTGCGCACAAGTTCTGTCCGTGAGGTATTGCCGGGACGAGATTATTTTATCCCAAACACAACAAATAAACAAAATCCTCTCAATATGGATTTCGAATCTTTTAAGTCAGAGATTTTGTCAAAATCAGGACCGCTCTCAAAGGCACTGTATTCCTCTTTTACCGGAATCAGTCCGATTGTCAGTGAAAATATTATTGAATTGAGTTCCCTCGATTCCGAGGTCGCTCCATCGGATTTATCTCCCGATGAACTGTATCATCTCTATCATATGTTTGAACATTTTATAGAGCAGATAAAAGAGGGAGATTTTGCTCCTGTCATCTATTATAATGCAGACCATGAGCCAAAAGATTACAGTGCCCTTCCACTTGATGTTTACCGTGATTTGGCAACTGTCTCTTATCCTTCTATCAGCGAAGTTTTAGAACAGTATTATTCAGAAAAGGACAGCATTGCCCGAATGAAACAGCGTTCTGCTGACCTTCGAATGATTGTTCACTCGACACTTCAGAAATTCAATAAAAAATATGATTTGCAGTTAAAACAATTAAAAGATACGGAAAAACGAGAAAAATACAAGGTATATGGTGAACTGCTCACGACATATGGCTACAGCCTCACAGAAGAAGATAAAGAATTAAAGTGTATCAATTACTATGATAATAAAGAAATTACTATTCCAGTTGACAACACAATTTCTCCGATTGAAAATGCAAAGAAATACTTCGACAGATATGCAAAATTAAAGCGAACATTTGAGGCACTGAGTAAAATCACACTGGAAACAAAAGCTGAAATCGACCATCTGGAGTCTGTGAGCACAGCACTTGATATTGCCTCTTCTGAAGATGACTTAAAAGAAATCAAGGAAGAATTAATCTCTTATGGTTATATCAGACGAAAGGGAAATGAAAAGAAGGCAAAATTCAAAAGCAAGCCAATTCATATCAGCATTGATGAGAACTATGAGATTTATATAGGTAAAAACAATTACCAAAACGAAGAAGTTTCCTTTAAAATTGCAACCGGAAATGACTGGTGGTTCCACACAAAAAAAATCCCCGGTTCTCATATTATCGTGAAGTCAAAAATTGATGCCCCAGAACTTCCAGACCATATTTATGAAATCGCCGGAAGTCTTGCGGCATATTATTCAAAAGGCAGAGAAAGTGAGAAGGTCGAAATTGACTACACACAGAAGAAACATTTAAAACGAGTTGCCGGCGCAGCTCCCGGTTTTGTGATTTATCACACAAACTATTCTATGATTAGTGAGCCAAAATCAATCGAACAACTGCATTTAACTGAAATATAAGCTCCAAACTGTTGCGAGGAGCAATAATATTATATAGGAGAATTACATGAGAAATTTAAAATTAGGATTTATCGGACTAGGACTGATTGGCGGCAGTATTGCCAAAGCTGCAAAAAAGATGAATCCAGACAATTATATCGTTGCCTACAACAGAAGTGAGGCGTCCAGAATAGAGGCGCTCGAAGATGGTGTTGCAGACGTTGTCTGTGACAAAGTGGACGAGCACTTTGCAAATCTCGACTACATATTTCTATGTACACCTGTCGAGCATAATATCAGCTATCTTGAGACTTTAAAAGACATCATATCGAAAGATACCATCATTACAGATGTCGGTTCTGTAAAAGGAAATATTCACAGAGCAGTCACCAAACTCGGTATGGAGGCAAATTTTATCGGTGGACATCCAATGGCTGGTTCCGAAAAGACAGGATACCGACATTCCAATGAGAAAATTTTAGAAAATGCCTACTACCCTATTACTCCGACTGATTTTGTTAATAAAGACCGAATTGCCGAGATGTATGAGTTTGTCAAAGGCATTAAGGCAATTCCCATTATTTTGGACTACAAAAAACATGACTACGCAGTTGCTGGTATCAGTCATGTACCTCACCTCATTGCATCAACACTTGTCAATCTTGTCAAAGACAATGATTCCGATGATGAATTGATGAAATTATTGGCTGCCGGAGGTTTTAAAGATATTACCCGAATTGCATCTTCTTCCCCTGAGATGTGGGAGCAGATTTGCAGCACAAACCGAAATAATATCGTAAAACTTCTGACACGATATATCGCCGCACTAGAGGACATTAAATGTTCTCTTCTGACAGAGGAATTTACAGATGTCAATGCACTCTTTACCAAGAGTCGTGAGTACCGAAACTCATTTTCAAACAGCAAAGGACATGGTCCAATCCGCGAACTTTATCGAATCTACTGCGACCTCGCAGATGAGTCGGGCGCTATTTCTAAAATTGCCGGTCTTCTTGCAGAGCGTAATATCAACATCAAAAATATTGGCATTGTCAATAACAGAGAATTTGAAAACGGTGTACTCCGAATTGAATTTTATGAACAAGACGAGAGAGATGCAGCAGTCAACTGCCTCTTATCAAATAACTATACCATTTATGTAAATGATTAGCGACAACAAATAAAAAACCTCAGATTTATCATCTGTTCTAAAGAATTGATTTCTCCAGATGACAAATCTGAGGTTATTTTTGTGATGAATTTCAGTCTCAGTGTATGAACATCGCATCCCCAAAACTGAAGAATCTGTATTTCTCTTCTACTGCAATCTTATAAGCATTTAAAATATGCTCTCTTCCGGCAAGTGCAGACACAAGCATTAGAAGTGTCGATTCCGGAAGGTGAAAATTTGTAATCAATCCGTCAATTGCCTTAAACTGATAACCCGGATAAATAAAAATATCGGTCTCTTTGCTGACCGGCTGTACAACACCGTTCTCATCAGTTGCAGACTCCAAAGTCCTGCAGCTTGTTGTTCCAACTGCAATAATCCTTCCGCCATTTTTCTTAATCTCATTGATGGTATCTGCCGCCTCTTTTGTCACATGAATATATTCCGAGTGCATATGATGTTCTAATACATTTTCTACCTTCACCGGTCTAAATGTTCCAAGACCGACATGAAGTGTGACTCTTACAATCTTAATCCCCTTCTCCTCTATTTTGTTTAAAAGTTCTCCGGTAAAATGAAGTCCAGCCGTAGGTGCGGCTGCAGAGCCCTCATTTTTTGCGTATACAGTCTGATAGCGATTTTTGTCCTTGAGTTTGTGTGTAATGTATGGAGGCAGTGGCATCTCTCCGAGCTGATCGAGAATCTGCTCAAACACTCCGTCATATTCAAAGCGAATCAGACGATTTCCGTCTTCTACAACATCCACTACTTCACCGGTAAGCAATCCATCTCCAAAAACAATTCTCGCTCCCACTCTCGCTTTTTTTCCCGGTTTTACAAGAGTTTCCCATGTTGAATTTTCTTTTCGTTTTAGCAGCAATACCTCGATTGCAGCACCAGTATCTTCTTTTGAGCCAATCAGTCTCGCAGGGATTACCTTTGTATCATTGATAACAAGGCAGTCTCCCGAATTCAGTTCATCAATCACATCACTGAATATTTTGTGTTCAATCTCCCCAGTGTTCTTATCCAATAACATCAATTTTGAGGAGGCTCTGTCCTCAAGTGGATCCTGTGCAATCTGCTCCTGTGGCAAATCATAATAATAATCTTCTAATTTCATTCCATCGCTCATTGTTTATCCTTTCATGGTGTGTGGTCCACATACTTCACCACATACTCTTCTAATGTCTTTATATTTTCATCATGCATTTTATAGGAAATATCGGTACCCACATATACGATATGCCACGGTTCAAAAATATACCCTGTCACATCAATCTGGTCTTCCATATATCTGACAATAAATCCATATTTGTACGCATTTTCATATACCCATTTTGCCTCATCACTTCCCTCAAACATATCAAGATTTCCTGACACCTGACTAATATCAAGTGCTCTTCCTGTATGATGTTCACTGTAACCGGGTCTTGAACTGTATGTATCCACCTTACTCTTTGAGTCCTTTTTCAAATATCCGTTGTAAAGTTTCTTTTGATATTTCGTACTTCGATAAGAAGATACAATATAGATTTTCATTCCCTGAGATTGTAAATCCCTTGTCAGTCTCTGATAGGCATCGGTCGTTTCCTGTGTAGCGACATATTTTCCCTCAATTGTCACCAGTTCTTCCGGCTCATAGTCATCACTGACTCTGTGAAATTTATTGATTAGAAGTGGTTTATCTGTGTTCTCATCTACATATTCCACATAATCATCATCATAAAATTCCTGATCCAAATTGGCATCCACACGCCATACTACATCTTCTGTACTCATTTCCGGATGAAGTTTTGCATAGGCGTCATATCTTTTATACTTATCCACATCTGCATAATAAATATCTTCATATTTATTTTCTTTTTTTTCATTGGTTGATATGGCATTTTTCAGCGTTTGATTAAAATCCTTTCCCGCTGCCCTCTCAAGTCCTGATGTCATAGAAAATAAAATCATAAATGCCATCATGACAATTTCCCACTCATATCTGTGTATCAGAGATAAATGCCCTTTTTTCTTTTTTCGAATTATGAATCTCCTTCTGATTTCAGGACTCACACTCGCAATGGATGTGCTGATTAAAAAACCACAACCCCACCCAATCAACGGGAACAGCAGCATCAAAAAATTGACTTTATGTGCCGTTATTTTTGACAATATCATAATTGCTATTGCTGTAATCTCAGCAATCAGCACATTGATTTGAATGGTTCGAATTCTGCCATACACAAGAGGAATTACGATTCCCATAGGAACAAACAAAAATATCATCGCCAGCATATTTCCGATGGTATACTCTGTTTTTCTGTGAAATACTTCTATCATTGCAACCAGATAAATTGAACTAGCGGAGGCAGCAACAATGTGAATCTTATTTAACTTTCCATTATTCTCATACTGTTTGATTGCAGATATGACCTGTATTGCAGCAACAGCAAGTATCCCAATTAAATAATATATCATTTGTATACTCCTTATCTATCTGCATTTTTTTGGTTTTATCTCAAATGTTCCATCTTTCTTAATCTTAATTAAAGTTGCACCTTTGTGCTCTAATAAATTTTTTGAATATAAAATACAGTCAATACTCTGACCATAAGTAAAACGAATTCCCTTGTATTCTACGGAAAAGTCATTCAGATGATCATGTCCACAATAAATTGCTTTTGTACTCTGCAATTTGAGAATAGTCTCAAACATTTTACTTTCTTCTTTAGAAGGACTGATGGACTCATCCCTGCTTCCGTAAAAATATTTCGACCCTTCTTCTGCATTGACTGCACTGTTCCACGCATCCTTGTATTCCCTGATTGGAATATGGAAAAACATATGAGATGGAACATTTCTGCCATTTTCTTTTGCAATCTTTTCCACGCTCTCCTGATACCACTGTACCTGATCCTCGTGAATATAATCATAAGATTTACGACCATGCTTAGAAATATATTCATTCGAATCTATGATATAGATAACGGAATTGAGTTCTCCATCTTTGTTTCTCAATTTTACATAATAATTAGAATATCCCGTAATAGCCCTAGTCTCTTTTGTCACTGTGAACAGACTGTTTTTTCTTGAAATCAAATAATCAGTAAGTCCACGTCTCTCAAACATGGCTTTGCCTTCCGTATCGTGATTGCCAAACGTAATCGCATAAGGGATTCCTGTATTCTCCAGAAAATTGGTGAGAATACGATAGGAATTGAGATTATTTCTTGAAAGCGAGAGATGGGCTCTCGGACACGCCAAATCTCCTGTGAGTACAATCAAATCCGGTTTTGTCTTATAAATGGCTGCCTTTGCAATTGCAAGTGCCTTCATATCCTCATGTCTTGACAGATAGCCACCTCCTATATGAAGGTCTGTCAGTTGCAAAATCTTAAATGGTTTATCGTCAGCTTTTGTAATCGAATAAAATCCATCTGTTTCCAGTTCTATTTTATTTTTATAATTTATTCTTTTTGTCTTATCTACATACGAGTCAATATAATTACTTCCACGATAAACAATATTTGTAATTTTACTGATAATTGTCACCACTGCCGCTGTGCCTAAGCCAAGTATTGATTTTGTATTGTGCATCCGTATCACCTCATATTTTCACATACTTATAATCATCTTATTTTAACACATAAGTATTATTTTGTTAAGCATTTGACAAAATATACAAAAAAAGATTTCTGTCATGTATTTCCTGACAGAAATCTTTTTTCGATTCCCTGTATGCAATCTTCGATAAACAATTTAGTGCAAACTGTTTACAGAGTACATATTTTATTGTTTTTATCACATATGAAGTATAACTATTATGCTCTCAATTCAATACCAAGTTCTTTTAATCCAGCCAAAATCTTATCCATAGAAGACTGAACCTCTGTGTCCTCAAGTGTTCTGTCTTTTGCTCTGTAAACAACAGAATATGCAACTGACTTAAATCCTGCCTGAATCTGTGAGCCCTCGTAAATATCGAATAAGCTGTAGCTCTCTACGAGTGCTCCACCTTTCTTTTTGATTACTTCTTCAATCTGACCAACCTCAATATTCTTTGGAACTACCATTGAAATATCTCTTGTTGTAGCCGGATATTTTGCAATTCCCTCATATTTTCTGTCGAATGTTGTCTTATCCATAATTGCCGGCATATCAATCACTGCGATATATGTTCTCTCACCAATTGCATAATTCTTCATAACAGTTGGATGTACTTCTCCGAGATATCCAATCACGGTACCATCATATACGATATTTGCCTGACGACCCGGATGTAAAAATGATTTGCCTGCCTCTTTGTCATATTTTACCTCTGCTCTCATACCAACCTTGTATAAGAACTCTTCTACAACACCCTTCATATCGAAGAAATCACCCTCTCCATACATTCCAAGTGTAAACTGTGTTCTCTCATCTGGAAGTTCTGTGAGTGGCAATGCCTTTGGAATATAGATATTTCCAATTTCATATAATCTTACATTTTTATTTCTTCTGTTGTAGTTTGTAGAGAGTGATGTGAGCATTCCATTTAATGGAGTTGTTCTCATGACACTGAAATCTTCACCGAGTGGATTTGAGATTGTAACAGTCTGTCTGAGTGTGCTGTCAGCAGGAATCAATAACTTGTCAAATGCCTTTGGACTCTCAAAAGAATAAGTCATTGCCTGTGAGAATCCACAGAACTCAGCAATATCTCTTGCTACAGTTTCAATTCTTAACTTATAAGAAAGTTTACCGGCTGTTGCCTCTCCCTTTGGAAGTGCTGTCGGAATCTTATCATATCCGAAGAATCTTGCCACTTCTTCCGCAAGGTCATTCATGCAGAGTAAATCCTGTCTGAATGTTGGGATAATTACCTCATTTGTGTCTTCGTTGTATTTTAAATCAATTTTTTCAAAGTATGCAAGCATATCTGCACTGCTAATATCTGTTCCAAGTAAATCGTTCATCTTGTTTGGCTCAAATGGAATTGTAATCTCCTCTTTTACCTCATCATAGACATCAACCATTCCGCCTACAACAGTACCAGCGCCAAGTTCTTCAATCAATGCACATGCTCTGTTGATTGCCGCCTCTGCATTATTTGGATCAAGTCCTTTTTCAAACTTACCAGAGGCATCTGTTCTAAGACCAACTCTTCTTGCTGAAAGTCTGATATTTGTTCCGTCAAAGCAAGCTGCCTCGAATAAAATATCTTTGACATCATCTGTAATCATAGAGTTTTCTCCACCCATGATACCTGCAATTCCAACTGGTCCCTCCGCGTCATTAATCATAAGTACATTGCCATCAAGATTTCTCTCCTGACCGTCAAGTGTTGTGTATTTATCTCCGTCTTTCGCTCTCTTTACAATGATTTCTCTTCCGCGAAGTGTTGAGAGGTCGTAGGCGTGCATTGGCTGACCATACTCTTCCATTACATAATTTGTAATATCTACGATATTGTTGATTGGTCTGATACCGTCTGCTGCAAGTCTTCTCTGTAACCACTTTGGAGAAGGAGCAAGTTTGACATCTTTTACAACTCTTGCTGTATATCTCTTACATAAATCCTTGTCTTCTACTGTAACTTTGATGTAGTCGTTGACATCTTCATCATTTCCCGTCTCTTTTACCACTGGTGGTACGAAATCTTTTCTAAATGTTGCGGCTGCCTCTCTTGCAATACCGATTACAGAATAGCAATCTACTCTGTTTGATGTGATTTCGTATTCAACAACTGTGTCATGAAGTCCGAGTACCTCAATGGCATCTGCTCCAACCTCTACATCATCTTCAAAGATGTAAATTCCATTCTCAGGAGCTTCTGGATAAGTTTCTGTTGACTGTCCAAGTTCCTCGATGGAACACATCATTCCGTAAGATTCTACACCGCGGAGTTTTCCTTTTTTAATCTTAATTCCGCCCGGTGTCTTTGTGCCGTCATGACCGCCTGCAACTCTTCCCCCATCTAAAACAACAGGAACCTTGTTTCCCTCTGCTACATTCTGCGCACCTGTTACAATCTGAATTGTCTCTGTTCCAATGTTTACCTGACAAATAATTAATTTATCTGCATCTGGGTGTTTTTCAATTTTATCAATCTGACCTACTACGATTTTGTCAAGGTCAGCATCTAACTTTTCATATCCCTCTACTTTTGTACCTGTAAGTGTCATAGCATCTGTGTATTCCTGTGCTGTGCAGTCAAGGTCAGGAACGTATGCTTTTATCCATGATAATGGTGTGTTCATTGTGTTACCTCCAAAAATTTAAAACTGTTTTAAGAAACGCTCATCGTTTTCATACATGAGTCTCATGTCGTCAATTTCGTACTTGAGCAATGCAATTCTCTCAAGTCCTACACCAAATGCAAATCCCTTGTACTCGTTTGGATCAATTCCGCTCATCTCTAATACGTGTGGGTGTACCATTCCGCAACCGAGAATCTCAATCCATCCGGAACCTTTACACATTCTGCAGCCTTTACCGTGACACTTGAAACATGATACATCTACCTCAGCACTTGGCTCTGTGAATGGGAAGTGATGTGGTCTGAATTTTACTTTTGTATCTTCTCCAAATAATTCTTTTGCGAACTGTGCAAGTGTTCCTTTTAAATCTGCAAATGTGACATCTTTGTCGATTACAAGTCCCTCAATCTGATGGAATGATGGAGAATGTGTCGCATCTACCTCATCTGCACGGAATACTCTTCCCGGTGAAATCATACGGATTGGAAGGTTTCCCTTTTCCATTTCATGAACCTGTACGGAACTGGTCTGTGTTCTAAGTAAAATTTTATCTGTTACATAGAAGGTATCCTGCTCATCTTTTGCAGGGTGATTTGCTGGAATATTTAATGCCTCGAAGTTGTAGTAATCATACTCTACTTCTGGTCCCTCTACTACTTCATAACCCATTCCAACGAAAATTCTCTCTACTTCTTCTAAAGCGATTGTATTTGGGTGTCTGTGTCCTACATTGTTCTTCTTTGCAGGAAGTGTAACGTCAATTACTTCTTCTTCTAATTTTAACTCTAACGCCTGAGCTTCGAGCTGTTTCTTTACTTCATCAAGTTTATCTTCAATTGCTTTTCTCGCATCATTGACAAACTGACCAACCTTTGGTCTGTCCTCTTTGGCAACATCTTTCATTCCTTTGAGAACTTCTGTCAACTCTCCTTTTTTTCCGAGATAAGCTACTCTAATATCATTTAACTTATCAAGAGCTTTTGCGTCTGAAATTTTCTGTAAAGCCTCTGCCTGAAGCTTTTCAAGTCTTTCCTTCATCTTTATACTTTCTTCCTTTCCTTGATTATACTTATCTGACTGGGTTCTTACCTGCCGATTCTACTCGTGGTTTATTCTCGCAGCCGCTTGATTTCCTTCCGAACTACAAAAAGTCCCAATCAGAGTTTTATTCTGATTGGGACGAAATATCAAAATCCGCGGTACCACCCATATTCCTGTAAATTCATTTACAGACTCTTTTATGATTAACGCTCATTCACGTCACTTCCTACACTGAATTGCTCATAGTCTATCATTTCAAAAGTGAAGCTCCGGTGTGAAATTCAAAATCACATCACTTAGATTACTTTCAGCCGGTGATAATCATTCTCTTCAAGTGGTTCCTGTAATTTCTACTGTGCACCTTCATTGCTTAATATCTTTATCAAGTTTAGCACAGTAAATTTTGGATGTCAACTCCGAAACAAAATTATTTTGCCTCGATATATCCTTTTGCTTTTAATGTCTCTGCACAGAGAACTGCTCCGCCTGCAGCTCCTCTTACTGTGTTGTGTGAAAGTCCTACAAATTTGAAATCATATACAGAGTCTTCTCTGATACGTCCAACTGAAATTCCCATTCCATTCTCATAGTTTACATCTAAAGCAACCTGTGGTCTGTTATCCTCTTCAAGGTACTGGATAAACTGCTTTGGTGCGCTTGGAAGTTCTAACTCCTGTGGAAGTCCGCCAAACTCTTTTAATTTTGCAATTAACTGCTCTTTTGTTGGTTTCTTTTTGAATTTTACAAATACTGCTGCTGTATGTCCGTTTAAAATTGGAACACGGATACACTGTGTTGTGATTACCATTGCATCTGATTTCTTAATCACACCATCTTCTACTTTGCCCCAGAGTCTAAGTGGCTCCTGCTCACTCTTCTCTTCTTCTCCGCCGATAAATGGAATGATGTTTCCGTTCATCTCTGGCCAGTCTTTGAATGTCTTACCTGCACCTGAGATTGCCTGATATGTTGTAGCCACTACTTCATATGGCTCAAACTCTTTCCATGCTGTGAGAACTGGAGCATAACTCTGGATAGAACAGTTTGGTTTTACTGCGATAAATCCTTTCTTTGTTCCAAGTCTTTCTCTCTGAGATTTGATTACCTCGAAGTGTTCTGGGTTGATTTCTGGAACTACCATAGGAACATCTGGTGTCCATCTGTGAGCACTGTTGTTTGAAACAACTGGTGTCTCTGTCTTTGCATATGCCTCTTCGATTGCCTTAATCTCGTCTTTTGTCATATCTACTGCTGAAAATACGAAATCAACAGTTGCTGCAACCTTCTCAACTTCATTTACATTATATACTACAAGGTCTTTTACTGCCTCTGGCATTGGAGTGTCCATTTTCCATCTGTCACCAACAGCCTCTGCATATGTCTTGCCTGCTGAACGTGGGCTTGCTGCTACTGTAACTACCTCAAACCAAGGATGATTCTCAAGTAATGAGATAAATCTCTGACCTACCATACCTGTTGCACCTAAAATTCCGACTCTTAATTTCTGACTCATAACTTTCTCTCCTACATATATTATTTATTGTACCGATTCAGAATCAGTTTTCACTATCTCTTCTGCACACTGAATCAATGCAATTTATAAATCCACTCAAAGTCTGTCCGCCTGTGGCGTACAGTTGTGTGTGACGTATGTATAATATACCACAGATTTATGAAATTGCAACTATTTTTTTCATTTTAGTTGATATTTTTTTATTTTTAGTGTAAAATATATAAGTCCGCTGGAATAACTCAGGTGGTAGAGTAACTGATTCGTAATCAGTAAGTCGAGGGTTCGAGTCCCTTTTCCAGCTTATCTTTCAAATACTGAGTCTGATTCGACTCAGTATTTTTTATGCAAAAAAACAGGAACATATCTGTATCGATACATTCCTGCGTATGATATAAGCATATTTGTCTTTATGTTATATCGTTTCTCTCTGCTTATCTAGGACAATCTGTTTTTAAAATCCTCATAACCAAATTCTTTTATAATTTTGATTCCCTCGTCATCTTTGTAGGCAATCGCCGGCAACTTCATTCCATTAAAAGTATTTGTCTTTACCATTGAATAAATTGCCATATCTGTAAAAATGACTCTGTCGC
>ONXS01000079.1 GCA_900321855.1 uncultured Eubacteriales bacterium
AGAGGGTATCATGTGACCATGCAGAAATTTGATCCATATATCGATGTGGATCCAGGTACGATGAATCCCATTCAACACGGAGAAGTCTTTGTGACAGATGACGGAACAGAGACGGATTTGGACCTCGGACATTATGAGCGGTTTATCAATGAAAATCTGGATAAAAATTCTAACGTCACAACGGGAAAAATTTATTGGTCGGTATTGAACAAGGAGCGACACGGAGATTATGGCGGCGGAACGGTACAGGTCATTCCACATATTACCAATGAGATTAAAGACCATTTTTACAAGGCAAAGAGTGAGAATGAGGAGACAATTTCTATCATAGAAATTGGTGGAACAGTGGGAGATATTGAGAGTCAGCCATTTCTTGAGGCAATCAGACAGTTTCAGGCAGAAGTCGGAAGAGAAAATGCGATTGTGATTGAAGTGACACTAATCCCTTATCTCAAGGCTTCTGGTGAGATGAAGACGAAACCGACACAGATGAGTGTCAAGAGCCTTCAGTCTATGGGAATTTGGCCAGACATTCTGGTGTGCAGATCGGATTATCCGGTAGATGATGACATGAGAAAAAAGATTGCACTGTTTTGTAATCTTCCAAAAGAACATGTACTTCAAAACCTAGATGCAAAATCATTATATGAAGTGCCACTGATGCTGGAAGAGGAACATCTCGCATCAGCGGTCTGTGAATGTCTTGAGATTCCGTGTCCAGAGCCGGATTTAGAGAGTTGGAAAGAGATGGTGGATTCTTTTCAGAATCCGGAACACGAGGTAACAATTGCAATTGTCGGCAAATATGTCGCTCTCCACGATGCGTATTTAAGTGTGGTAGAGGCACTCAAACATGGTGGAATTCCATATAAGACAAGTGTCAATATTCGTTGGGTAGATGCGGAAAATCTCACGCCAGAGACGGCTGACCAGTATCTGCACGATGTCGATGGAATTTTAGTTCCGGGAGGATTTGGAGTCCGCGGAACAGAAGGAAAAATTCTTGCAGCAGGATATGCGAGAACAAAGAAGATTCCATATCTTGGCATCTGTCTTGGAATACAGGTTGCCATTATCGAATTTGCGAGAAATGTCTGTGGACTGAAAAATGCCTCAAGCAGTGAGCTGAATCCTGAGACAGAATATCCGGTCATTCACATTCTTCCGGATAAAGAGGATGTGGAAAATCTGGGAGGAACATTAAGACTGGGTTCTTATCCATGTGTACTTGGAAAAGATACCCTTGCAAGAAAATTGTACGGAACAGATGAAATTACAGAACGTCACAGACACAGATATGAGATAAATAATGATTACCGTGAAATTTTATCAGAACACGGAATGATATTATCCGGAATATCACCAGACAATCGAATTGTAGAAATGATTGAGTACAAAAATCATCCATATTTTGTTGCAACACAGGCACATCCGGAATTTAAGTCAAGACCAGATCAGCCACATCCACTATTTGTGGGATTGATTCAGGCAGCACTTGCATATTCAGGAGTGGCAGATGTGACATTGTCACATTCTTTTAATCGTGTTACACAAGGAAAGAACGAGGTGGAATAATATGAATCAGAACACACTTTATGAACCAGCATTTGAACATGATAACTGTGGTATTGGAGCAGTTGTCAATATTTATGGAAAAAAGAGTCACGCGATTGTGGCTGATGCACTGAGCATTGTTGAAAATCTCGAACACCGTGCAGGAAAAGATGCGACAGGAGAGACAGGAGACGGAGTTGGAATTCTGACACAGATTCCACACGATTTTTTCAAAAAAATATGTCCGAAACTAAACATAAACATCGGAGTAGAGAGAAGTTATGGTGTCGGAATGTTTTTCTTTCCACAGGAAGAATTAAAACGCAGTCAGGCAAAGAAAATGTTTGAAATTATTGTAAAGAAACAGGGATTTACTTTTCTTGGATGGAGAGATGTTGCTGTAGATGATGGAGTTCTCGGAGAGAAGGCTCTTAGCAGCAAGCCAGTCATTTGTCAGGCGTTTATCGAGAGGCCTGCTGCCATAGCAGATGATTTGGAGTTTGACCGCAAATTATATATTACACGAAGAATTTTTGAACAGAGTAATGAGAGTACCTATGTACCGTCCCTTTCGTGCAGAACGATTGTCTATAAAGGAATGTTTCTTGTCGGACAGCTCCGCACATTTTTTAAGGATTTACAGGATAGGGATTATAAATCAGCCGTTGCACTGGTACATTCGAGATTTTCTACCAACACAAATCCAAGCTGGTTAAGAGCTCATCCAAACCGTTTTATTGTACATAACGGAGAGATTAATACAATTAAGGGAAATGTCGATAAGATGATTGCAAGGGAAGAGACGATTGCAACCACACATTTTACGGAAGAGGAGTTAGAGGAAGTTCTTCCTATCATTTCAGCAGAGGGTTCAGATTCAGCAATGCTTGATAATGCACTTGAATTTATGGTAATGGGTGGAATGGATTTGGCACTTGCAGCTATGGTATTAATTCCGGAACCATGGGAGCACAACGATACCATCTCACAGGAAGAGAGAGACTTCTATCAGTATTATGCGACTATGATGGAGCCGTGGGACGGACCGGCATCTATTTTATTCTCAGACGGTGATGCGATGGGAGCAATTCTTGACCGAAATGGACTCAGACCTTCGAGATATTATGTGATGGATGATGGACGATTAATTTTATCTTCTGAAGTTGGAGTATTGCCATTAGATGAAGAACATATTCTGAAGAAAGAGCGCCTGCATCCGGGAAAAATGATTCTGGTTGATATGAAGAAAGGTGAAATTTATTCAGACGAACAGCTCAAAGATATTTATGCAAATAAGGAGCCTTATGGTGAATGGCTTGACATGAATTTAATGAAACTCGCTGACTTGAAGATTCCAAATGAGAAAGTTCCTTCTTATACAAAAGAAGAACTTGTGAGACTTCAGAAAGCATTTGGATATACATACGAAGATTATATGGACGATATTGGTGGAATGGCGAGAAATGGAAAAGAGTCTATCGGAGCGATGGGCGTAGATACTCCGATTGCAGTTTTATCAAAAGAAAATCAGCCATTATTCCGCTATTTCAAACAATTGTTTGCACAGGTTACAAATCCTCCAATCGATGCGGAGCGAGAGAAGATTGTGACAGCCACAACTGTGTATATTGGTAAAAATGGAAATCTGTTATCGGAAAGTTCGGACAATTGCAGAGTGCTCAAAATCAGCAATCCAATTTTATCTGATCTTGATGTGCTGAAGATTAAACATTTAAAAGAAGAAGGATTAAAAGTAGAGACAGTATCTCTGTGCTACTATAAGAGTTCTTCGTTGGAACGTGCCATCAGCCATTTATTTCTTCAGGTCGACCGCGCATACAAGGATGGTGCCAATATTTTAATTCTGTCAGACAGAGGTGTCGATGAAAATCATGTTGCAATTCCTTCTCTTCTTGGAGTTGCTGCTGTACACAGTCATCTCGTTGAAACGAAAAAATGTATGGCAATGTCAATTATTCTGGAATCGGCGGAGCCAAGAGGAGTTCATGATTTTGCAACTCTGCTGGGATATGGCGCAAGCTGCATCAATCCATATCTTGCACACGCAAGTATTGCAGAGCTGATTGGTGAAAATTCACTCGATAAAGATTACTATGCAGCGTGTATGGATTATGACAAGGCAATTTTATCCGGCATTGTGAAAATTGCATCAAAGATGGGAATCTCTACCATACAGTCTTATCAGGGCAGCCGAATTTTTGAGGCACTCGGAATTTCAAAAGAGGTTATAGACAAATATTTCCCAGGTACAGTTTCAAGAATTGGAGGCCTGACGCTGGAAGATATTACAAGACAGGTTGACAAACAACACTCAAAGGCGTTTGACCCGCTTGGACTTGAGACTGATATGACAATTGATTCCATTGGCCGTCACAAGATGCGCGCTGCCGGTGAGGAGCACAGATACAATCCTGCAACGATTCATATGTTACAGACAGCGACCAGAGAGGGCAGCTATGAGAAATTTAAAGAGTATACGAAAATGGTAGATGGCGAGCAGTCTGGTTATATCAGAAGTCTGATGGATTTTAATTATCCAGAGCAGAGCATTTCCATTGATGAGGTTGAGAGTGTAGAGGAGATTGTAAAGCGTTTTAAGACAGGAGCCATGTCTTATGGCTCTATTTCAGAGGAGGCTCACCAGACGCTCGCAATTGCAATGAATCATCTCCACGGAAAATCAAACAGTGGTGAGGGTGGAGAGAGTGATGAGAGAATCGCAAGTGCCGGAACAAAGAATGACAGAAGTTCTGCAATCAAACAGGTGGCAAGTGGACGATTTGGTGTCACCAGTAAATATTTAATCAGTGCAAAAGAAATTCAAATCAAACTCGCACAGGGTGCAAAACCAGGAGAAGGTGGACATCTTCCGGGCAAAAAAGTTTATCCGTGGGTTGCAAAGACAAGACATTCGACACCGGGTGTCAGCCTGATTTCACCACCACCACATCACGATATTTATTCGATTGAGGATTTGGCACAGCTTATTTATGACTTGAAAAATGCAAATAAGAAAGCGAGAATTTCGGTAAAACTCGTGTCTGAGACAGGTGTCGGAACAATTGCAGCAGGTGTTGCAAAGGCAGGAGCAGGAGTAATCTTGATTTCAGGATATGACGGAGGTACTGGAGCAGCACCAATCAGTTCTATTCACAATGCCGGACTTCCATGGGAACTTGGACTTGCAGAGACTCACCAGACGTTGATTATGAATGGACTAAGAAATCACGTAGTGATTGAGACAGATGGCAAGCTGATGAGTGGCCGAGATGTTGCAATTGCAGCAATTCTCGGAGCGGAAGAGTTTGGATTTGCGACAGCCCCACTTGTGACACTTGGCTGTGTGATGATGCGAGTATGTAATCAGGATACCTGTCCGGTTGGCATTGCCACACAAAATCCTGAACTCAGAAAACGTTTTGCAGGAAAGCCGGAATATGTAGAAAACTTTATGCTGTTTATTGCACAGGAACTCAGAGAATATATGGCAAAGCTTGGTGTCAGAAGTGTGGATGAACTGGTTGGAAGAACGGATTTGTTAAAGAAGAGAAGTGATTTATCAGGAGCTGCGAAACAGATTTCACTTGACCGAATTCTTGGAGAAAAATTGACATTGGAACATGGCTATCTGGATAAAATGGCATATGATTTTGAACTGGAACACAAAAAAGATGAGGTACTTTTAAAGAAAAATAAAGAGTTGTCGGCAGGTATCAAGGGCGGAAAGAAGGCTGAAATCAGTATCAATCTTACCAATATTGACCGTGCATTTGGAACATTGATTGGCGCTGAAATTACAAGAATGTTTCCGGAAGGCTTAGAAGATGACAGCATTATCTTAAACTGCAAAGGTGCCGGCGGACAGAGTTTTGGAGCATTTATTCCAAAGGGTCTGACCCTGAATCTTATCGGAGACAGCAATGATTACTTTGGAAAGGGACTTTCTGGTGGAAAATTGATTTTACACGCACCGGAACATGCAAAGTATGATGCGGACAATATTATAGTAGGAAATGTTGCATTTTATGGTGCAACAAGTGGAGAGGCATATATTGCAGGTATGGCAGGCGAGCGTTTCTGTGTTCGAAATTCTGGAGCAAAAACGGTTGTAGAAGGTGTCGGAGAGCATGGCTGTGAATATATGACAGGAGGTGTTGCTGTAATTTTAGGACCAACCGGAAAGAACTTCGCAGCAGGTATGAGTGGAGGTATTGCCTATGTCTATGACGAACACAACCGATTATACAGAAATTTAAATAAGAGTATGGTTCTGATGGAACAGGTAGAACACAAATCAGATATTCAGGAATTAAAGAAACTTTTGGAAAATCATTATCAATACACAGCTTCAAAGAAGGCAAAAGAGATATTAGAACATTTTGATGAAAATCTTTGTAAATTCAAAAAGATTATTCCTACAGATTATAAAAAAATCACATCTCTTGTGGATGAGCTGATTGAAAAGGGAATGACAATCTCAGATGCGCAGATTGAGGCATTTAATCTCACAATGGAAGGCGGTGCAAAGTAATGGGAAAAACAACAGGATTTATGGAATATGAGAGAGTAGACGGACTTGTGAAGGCTCCGGAAGAGAGAATCTGTAACTTTGATGAATTTCATGGAAAACTGACGGACGAGGAGCAGAAAAAGCAGGCTGCGCGCTGTATGAACTGTGGCGTACCGTTTTGCCAGTACGGAGGGATGATTGCCGGTATGGGCTCCGGATGTCCACTTCACAATCTTGTGCCAGAGACAAATGATTTGGTCTATCAGGGAAATTTAGAGCAGGCGTATTTGCGACTTTCAAAGACACACAGCTTTCCGGAATTTACATCAAGAGTATGTCCGGCACTCTGCGAGGCGGCCTGTACTTGTGGGTGTCACACAAAACCGGTTTCGACAAAAGAAAATGAGAAGGCAATCATTGACTATGCCTATGAACATCATCTCGTAACAGAACAGACTCCTAAAATAAGAACAGGAAAATCTGTCGCAATTGTCGGAAGTGGTCCTTCGGGACTTGCGGCAGCACAGCTTTTAAACAGACGAGGTCATAAGGTTACTGTATTTGAGAGACATGACCGAGTCGGTGGTCTGCTCAGATATGGTATCCCAAACATGAAATTAGACAAGCGAACCATTGACCGCAGAGTAGAACTGATGAGACAGGCTGGTATTGAATTTTTGTGCAATGTCAATGTAGGTGTCGATATTACGGCAAAAGAACTGTTAAAAGCATATGACAGGGTTATTTTATGTGGCGGTGCATCAAATCCAAGAGATATTAATGTGACAGGAAGAGATGCAAAAGGAATTTATTTTGCAGTAGATTTTCTTTCAGAGGTGAGTAAAAAACTCATGGACGAGGATTATGACGCATCAAAGGTAATCAATGCAAAAGACTTTTCTTTTGGAAGTCTGAAAGGAAAACATGTGATTGTCATCGGCGGAGGAGACACAGGAAATGACTGTGTTGGTACATCGATTCGTCTGCAGGCGGGAAGTGTTGTGCAGCTTGAAATGATGCCAAAGCCATCTGCAAAGCGATTAGACAGCAATCCGTGGCCGGAGTGGCCAAGAGTTCTGAAAACAGACTATGGTCAGGAAGAGGCAATTGCAAAATTTGGCAGTGATCCGAGAATCTACCAGACAACCGTATCTGAGTTTATAAAAAATGACAAAGGACAGCTAACAGCAGTAAAGACCATTCAGCTTGAGGCTGGAACGTTCAAAAAGATAGAAGGTTCTGAAAAAATCATAAAAGCAGATATGGTCTTAATTGCAGCAGGATTTCTGGGAAGTCAGAAATATCTGACAGACAGTTTCAAGGTAGAACTTGACAGGAGAACAAATGTTGCTGCATCGGAAGAAACCTATCAGACATCTACAGAGCGTGTGTTTGCAGCAGGTGATATTAGAAGAGGACAGTCTCTTGTAGTCTGGGCAATTGCAGAGGGAAGAGCTGTCGCAAAAGCGGTAGATGAATCTCTGATGGGTTACACAAATCTGTAAGGTATATCATAAATTTTCTATCATACTCATATTTAAAGCCACGGGATTGTATCATTCCGTGGCTTTAAAATATAAAAAAATTATGCTATAATAAACACGGTATGGAAACTTAATACAAAAGGAGTAGTAAAACAAATGAGTAATGAAAATAAGAATATACCATTGGAGTTACAGTATGATGCAGTGTATATATTGGATTTAAATACACAGACTTTTGAGCGAATCCGAACAATTGATTCTGTCAGAAGACCAAATGGTCCATATGAGTTGACAACGGATGTATTTTTCAGTGTACTGAGAGGATATATTCACCCAAGCGATCAGGAATTGTTTGATGATTTTGTGAATCGCAAGACATTGGTTACCCGTTTGAAAAATTGTGAGAGGGGAATCCTGACCGAATATATGAGAATCAGCAATACAAGTGGTGCATATGTGTGGAAATCACATACGATGCAGTATATTGAGGATAAAAATCAAATTATTTATACTACACAGGCAGTTCCATTTACGAAAAATCGTCTGATTCAGAGAGTTGCACCAGACTATCTGATTGAGGGACTAAATGGATATAAGAAAAGTTACCATAAGGTTGTCAGTCAGGCACTGCTTGATTCAAAGACCA
>ONXS01000004.1 GCA_900321855.1 uncultured Eubacteriales bacterium
ATCAGTTAAAATCGCAATCTAAACATCAAAATTTACTCAAATTTGTTGCATTTACTCCTTGGTCGTTGCATTTAGAACTTGGAAAAACGAAAAAGTTGCATTTAGAACTTGTCGTGTTGCACTTACCTCCTTGATTAACCAATAATTCTATTTTATCAAAATCAGTTCTTTTATTCAATGCAGAAAACTCATAGAACGTTATAATTTATAAATATTTTACATATAAAGTGAGGGGAATTATAATCAAATTATCGAAGAAAGAAACAGATGCACATGTTTTTAGGAAAAGCCCATGTGATAAAATCACATTTTTTGGATGGCTGCTAGGATTTGCCGACAAATAAAATGAGGGCTATATGTATGCTGGTAGGAGGAAATCGTATGGCAAACACAGAAATTTCGCAGTGCATCAGGGACAATCTGATTGCGGCGGGCTGTAATGATGAGATGATTGAGCGTTTTGCAAGAGGTGAGGATAAGGAGATGCAGATTAAGATTCTGACAGCCTATCGAAGAAAGCTTTTAGAGACAATTCATCAGGAACAGAGTAAGTTAGATTGCCTTGATTACCTTATATTTACTTTAAAAAAAGAAGAGTCAGAATGAGAACATGGTTCTGATGTAAAGTCCACAGGGACAGTTAGTTGATTGACAGGAGGGAAAATAAGATGAAATATCAGTCAAGAGAAGAGTTTGAGCAGGCAGACAGTTTTGGAGTGGGTGCAGAAAATACCGCATTTGAACAGTATTTTGTGGGAAATTCATTTTTAAAGCCACTTACAGAGTTTGGAAAATGTCCAGTATTTTTGGCAAATGTGACATTTGAGCCGGGGTGCAGAAATAACTGGCACATTCATCATGCAAAATCTGGTGGCGGACAGTTACTAATCTGTACAGCCGGTGAGGGATGGTATCAGGAGGAAGGAAAAGAGGCTGTGAGTCTCACATCTGGTACTGTGATTACTATTCCGGCAGAGGTCAAGCACTGGCATGGAGCAAAGAAGGATTCATGGTTCAGTCATATTGCAGTAGAAGTTCCAGGTGAGGAATGTAGCAATGAATGGTGTGAGCCGGTCAGTGAGGAGGCTTATAATCGATTAGGAGAATAAGAGAGATTCACAACGGTGGAAGTGTGAAAGTTAAAATAATAAGAGAAAAAGGAGAAAATATTTATGAGCAGAACAAATTTTGGAGCAAAACCACTGATGTACCCACAGCCGGTATTAATCATTGGAACTTATGATGAGAATGGCAAACCAAACGCAATGAATGTGGCATGGGGAATTACAACCGATTTTAATGAGATTACACTTAGTCTCTCAGAACACAAGACGACCGATAATTTAAAGGTGACAGGAGCATTTACAGTCAGCCTTGCGACAGAGGAGATGGTTGTTGCAAGCGATTATGTAGGAGTTGAGTCTGGAAGAAAAGTACCAGATAAATTTGAAAAATCAGGTTTTCATGCAACAAAGAGTGAATTTGTAAATGCCCCACTGATTGACGAACTCCCAGTGGCACTTGAGTGCAAAGTAAAATCATTCGAGAATGGAATTTTGCTCGGAGAGATTGTCAATGTCAGCGCAGATGATTCTGTGATTACAGATGGAAAAGTCGATTTAGAGAAATTCAAACCAATCACATTCGACCCGTTTAACAACGCATATATAGGACTGGGCAAAAAAGTTGGAAACGCATTTAAAGATGGAATGGAGTTAAAATAAAATGTAAAATGGGGTCAGACCCCGTAGATGCGTATAACTTTAGTTAGACACTACTAACAGGGTTGTCAAAACACGGAAAGGAAGAAAAAATGGAAAAGATAGTACAGACAGCAGGAAGAGATGTTCTTGGTGAATTTGCACCGGAGTTTGCACATTTCAATGATGATGTGTTATTTGGAGAGAACTGGAACAATCAGGACATTAATCATAAGACAAGATGTATCATTACCGTTGTAGCATTGATGTCGTCTGGCATTACAGATTCTTCTTTGAAGTATCATTTGCAGAATACAAAAGCAGCGGGCGTGACACAGAAAGAAATTGCAGCAGTGATTACGCATTGTGCGTTTTATGTGGGATGGCCAAAGGCATGGGCTGTTTTCAATATGGCAAAGGAAATTTGGGAAGTAAAGTAACAGAGTATGTAAATGAGATACAGATGATATGAACTGAATATAAAAGAAAAAATAAGATGTGGACAGGTTAGATGCAAGGTTCTAATCTGTCCACATCTTATGTTCGTATAGATAAGTTTAAATTTCTTTTTTCCAAAGTCCGTGAAGATTGCAGTATTCATATGCAGCAACAGCACTCTCTCCTTCGGCAAGAACAAAATAAGTTTCCGGGGATTCATTTGGTTTCAGATATTTTACCTGAAAACCGTTTGTTGTCTCAAGAACTATGAATTGAATGTAATGAGCATCCATCATAGGATGAGCAACTTCGCCAACAGCCACCTTTACTATGTTATTTTCTACGGTAACAGCAGGGACATGTTTTTCAAACGCTCCGTCTGTTTCGGCTGGAATTAATTCTTTCATTTTCTGTCCGCCACAACAAGAAAGACCATCGCAGTTGTCCTGAAGTTTCATCACAATATTTTTGCACGATTCACATAAATAAAATTTCATAAAAATACCTCCTGTATCAAAGAAAATTATTATATTTATTATAATAAAATTTTGGCGGTAAGTAAAGCGGATGTAAGCATTACCCCGATACCCACGCCTGCGTCTTTACGCCTTAGAGATGGGAGATTGCTTATCTGCGTTCAAATCAAATTTATAGCTAAAGTAATTTTTCAACATAGCCTATGCCTGTATTTTTAAGGATGGGCATTTGGAGGTCAATATATCATTTCCAGACTTGTTTTTTATCACACTGGTTCCACGTTTGTGATGAATAGGAAGATAATTTAAGTGAATATTTTTTTTGTTCAAAGAGCATGTTCTGAATATCACTTTGGGATTTGAGATGTAATTCTCTGTGAAAAATAGGCACACCCAAGTATGTTAACGGAGTTGTCATATCAATGTGCATGAGTTGATACCATATCATATGAGTAAAAAGCATAAAAAAATATAAAATATAAGTATTTGATAGTGTTGCAAAATATTCATATAATAAGTTTAGAGTTGAACAGGTAGATGATTCATCTCGGTGTGAGAAATCCTAATTTTATTATTCGCAGGCGGCAGCGAAATGAGTCAGATAAAACCAACAGGCAGATATTAAGATAAGAAAGGCAGGAATTTATTTGGAAAAGACAAAAAAGTCAAAGAAGAAGATTATTGTGTGCATGGCAGCGCTGACATTGTGCCTCTGTGTTGTGGCGGTATATTTTATCTATGAGCTGCAGTTTCGAAAAGAGGCTCTTAGTTATGTGCAGGAAGTAAATGCAGATGGGATTGCAGTGGATTTGTCAGACAATCCGTATTTTATGAAAAAGATTATTGGCTTTCGATATAATAAGGCAGAGCGAATTCAATATGAGTCTGAGGTGACGAATTCAACCAAGCATGCCTATGTGCTTTTGCCACCGAACTATGATGAAAGCAAAAAATATCCGGTGCTCTATCTTTTGCATGGCTGGGGAGGAAGTGACAAGACTTGGCTAAATAAAGATGCGGATATTATTATTCAGAATTCGTTTTATCTTGATGATGTACAGGAGATGATTGTGGTATTTCCAAACAGTTGTGTCAACAAAGAGGAATCGGTGCCAAAGGAGGATTTTATTGCTGATTCTAAAATTTATGATTTGACAGAAAAGGATTTGATGACAAGTCTGATGCCTTATGTAAATGAGCACTATTCTACTTATACAGACAGGAATCACACAGCAATTGCCGGATATTCTCTCGGAGGAAAGGAGAGTCTATACACTGCATTTACACATCAGGATGTGTTTGGATATGTGGGTTCCTTCTCAACTGTAAGTCCGATTCCAGATGAAAATGGAGTGGAGTATGCAGCTACAATGACAGATTTTGTGATTGATGAAAATATTGGAGGTTTTCACTATATGCTCATCAATACGGGAGTTGATGACCCGTATATTGCAGGTGTGCACACGGTGGAAAATGCACTGAAAAGAAATCAAATTCCACATGTCTATTACGAGATGGAGGGCAGACATGAAAATAAGGTATGGCAAAATGCACTCTATAATTATCTGAAACATATTTTTTGATGTTTCACATCAAATTGCAGGGAGAGAAATTGAAAGCAGGATAATTTGTCGGAACTTCAAACAGTCGTACCGTATTGTACGGCTGTTTTTTTCTCAGTGAGGATGCACATTGATTTGCAGAGGTTTTAGATGAGCGAAAGTTGAGCAAATCGGGCACTGATATTCTCAATGAGTATGGAACTTAGTAAGCAAAACCAAGTTGAATAAAGTTATAAAATTGGGTAAAATAAAAGAAATATATGTAAAAATTGGGGTGAAGAAATATGATGAAAAAGACAGCTTATATCAATGCGATTATTTTAGATGGAACAGAAAATATGAAACCGCAAAAAGACAAGGTATTGATTGTGAATGAGGGAAAAATCACAGATATTATTTCAAAAAAAGAATGGAAACCGGACGGAGATACCGAGGTTGTCGATTTGAATGGAAAATATCTGGCACCGGGACTGATTAATCTCCATGTTCATCTGCCAGGGAATGGCAGTGCATCCAAGAAACCGAGGGATAACAAAAAACTTGTGCAAACCCTGATGTCTCACAAGCTGACTCGAAAAATTGTAAAAGACCTCTGTGCAAAATATGCCAGTATAGAACTGTACAGTGGAGTTACAACCATTCGCTGTGTGGGTGGTATTGAAGATTTTGATTCCCAGATTCGGGACGAAATTAACAGTGGAAAGCGCATTGGACCGAGAATGTTAGTGGCAAATACAGCGATTACAGTTGCAGGTGGTCATATGGAGGGTTCTGTTGCAAGGGCAGTAAAGACGCCAAAAGAGGCACGAAAAATGGTTCGGAAAACTGCAAAACAAAATCCAGATTTGATAAAATTGATGATTACAGGTGGAGTGCTCGATGGAACTGTGATGGGAGAGCCGGGACAGCTCAAGATGTCAGCAGATATTGTAAAAGCAGCATGTGAGGAGGCGCACAAGCTGGGATATTCAGTGGCCGCTCATGTAGAGGGAAAAGAAGGGCTAAAAATTGCACTGGAAAATGGTGTGGATACGATTGAACACGGAGCAGAGCCAGATGAGGAAATTCTTTCTTTATTTAAGAAACATCATGCGGCACTTGTCACAACGATTTCGCCAGCCATTCCATTTGCAAAATTTGACCCGAAAGACAGTTATGCAACCGAGATGGGGCAGGTCAATGGAAAAATTGTGATGGATGGAATTGTGAGTTGTTCCAAGGCGGCACTGGAGAATGGAATACCGGTTGGTCTTGGAAATGATGTTGGCTGTCCGTTTATCACACAGTATGATTTTTATCGTGAACTGAAATTCTTTACCAAATACTGCGATGTGAGTAACCGTTTTGCACTCTATACGGCAACTCTTGGAAATGCGAAGATTGCAGGGATTGATGGAGAAACAGGTTCTATTGAAAAAGGAAAATCCGCAGACTTTATTGTGATGAAGAGGAATCCATTAAAAAATCTCATGGCACTGGGAAAAATCAGCGGTGTGTGTTATAAAGGAAACTATATTTACCAGCCATTAAAGAAGATTAAGAAAAAGAAACATATAGAGGAATTATTCAATAATATAAAATAGACTTTCAGGAGTGTGCAGCACGGAAAACATCGTGTGATAGTTAGGGATGAATACATTTGTTCTGGACATCCATGCGCAGTCAGTTTTTGTTAGAGGTTATCAGATTCAAAACAGAGTTAGAATCATCAAATTATGGAACTGCCAGAACAGATGCTGTAGAAGAAAAATGTAAAGAGCATATATAAATAAATGGCAAAGTAATTTTACTCTAGGAAAAAATACAATAATATGATATAAAGATAGTATAAATAAGAGAACATACAGAGGAAACAAAAGGTATTCACGAGAGAAAGTAAAGGTGAGTAATTATGAAGGAGAAAGATACATTAGAGATAAAAAACACATTGGAGGGGCTCGGCTATAACTTTGGACAGATAGCAGCGATAGAATCTCCAGAGGAGGCAATTGATGAATTGATTGCTCGTATTGGAACAATTTTTGAATGTGACAGGGTTTATATCTTTGAAAGAAACAGAGAGGATAATTATGACTGCCGCAATGAGTGGGTGAAAGAAGAACATATGGTAAAACAGCATCTACTTCAAAATCTTCCAAAACAAAGCGTACACTTTTACTACAATTATTTTATGACAAAAGGATGTCTGTCTGTAAAAAATATTGAACACTTAAAACAGGAGGACAGCCAGTTGTATAAAATACTGAAACCACAGGCGTTATCATCACTGCTTGTAGGGCAACTTGTATATGACGACAAAGACAGAGGATTTGTGGGAATTGACAATCCAAATCCGGAAAAGTTTGAAGAATTACAATCAGTATTTGGGGCAATTAATTACTATATATCGATTCAGATGCACCGACAGGAAATGATGGGACATATGGATCAGGACAATAATCTGGTGACTTCGTCCGACAGTCTGCATCAGCAGTCCTTGTATGAGAGATTTTCCGCGATTACTCCAGAAGTGCCACTTGCCGTTATTTACTGTGAGGTGTCAATGCAGCGCGAAGAACAGGCAAAGGATAAGACAGTCTTAAAGCGTATGATTGAGTATGCGGAGTACGTTATGAGCAGTATCTTTGGCGCAAGAAATGTATACGATTTGGGCAACAATGAGTTTGTGATTGTATATGAGGAAAATGACGAGATGGATATTTACAACATCAGCCATTATATTGATATTGTGGGAACCACACTTGGAAACATGAACATTTACATTTCAATGGGAGTTGTCACCACGGAAAAATACGAAGACAACTTTTTTGAACTTTTAAATTCTGCCAATGTCCGTATGTTGAAAAAGAAAAAAGAGTACCGTGATATGTATATGGAAAAATATCATATGCAGTATCCTGCGACTACATTTTTAGATTTTGTTGAAATTCAGCCATCAAAAGATTATTATCATGTGTTATACAATGAGTCTTATACGTACAATAACACAACCGGTCATTTGAGCGAGGCATTTCCACATATGCTTACATATATTGAAGAAGAGGATAAAGAGAGATTCAAGGAATTTTGGAATAAAATGACTCGTGATGAGTTGTATGGAAAAGAACCAATTGTCGAAAACTTTAAGGCGCGAAAGCAAGAACATGAAATTATAAATCTTGAAGTGACAATTGCAAGATATACAGGAACAAAAGGCAATCCGGTCTATATGTGTTATACACGATAATTGAAAAATATAAAATTACCAAGTGGCAAAAATGCAAAAATTGCTGTACAATAGGACGCTGGTAGAAAAGGAAGTGACAACAATGATAACACAGAATAAGACAAGACAGATGTCAGAGGCATTTATTACCAGTGTATTTTTGGCTTTGTCAGGTGGATTTCAGGATGCTTATACATTTTTTGTCAGGGATAAGGTATTTTCCAATGCGCAGACAGGCAATGTGGTGCTCTTGAGTACCCATATGATGCAGGGAGAATACAGACAGGGAATCAAATATCTGTTCCCGATTCTGGCATTTGCACTTGGTATTTTTATTGCAGAGAGAATTTCTGCAAAATATAAGCACAGTAAAAAGATTCATTGGAGACAGATGGTACTTTTATTTGAAATTATCATCTTAACAGGAGTTGGCTTTATTGGAACCGATTATAACATGATAGCAACCATGCTCGTGTCGTTATCGTGTGCCATGCAGGTTCAGACATTTCGAAAGGTAAATGGCTATGCGTATGCGAGTACCATGTGTATTGGAAACCTGAGAAGTGGAACAGAGAGTTTGTCGATTTATCTGAGAGAAAAAAAGAGAGAACAGCTCATAAAAACCATGCACTATTTCGGAGTGATTTTTTTCTTTGCAATTGGTGCAGGTGTAGGTGGGAAGATTTCTGTGAGTTTTGGAATTCAGAGTATTTGGGTATCACCGGTATTACTGTGTATCAGCTTTTTGCTGATGGAAAAAAGGTCAGAACGATAAAGAAATGTGAACCGACTATTATATTATAAAGAAAAAAGTACCAGATTTTACATTGAAGTGTAAAATCTGGTACTTTTTTTTGATGAAATTAATCTCTGTCACTGCCGCTGATGATGAAAACCAGTCTGAGGAGCTGTGCAATAGAGGTAATCAGAGCTGCCACATAGGTCATGGCTGCCGCTGCGAGAACTTTCCTTGCACCAGACATCTCTTCGCTTGTGAGATACCCGAATCCGTCAAGAGTCTGGAGAGCTCTGTGACTTGCGTTAAACTCAACAGGGAGAGTTACGAGCTGGAAAATAGCAACTGTTGAGAAGAGGATAATTCCAAGCCATGCAAGAGTGCTGCTGCCGAGCAATAAACCGACTAAAATCAAAAATGGAGAAATGGCAGAGCCAAAATTTGTTACAGGAATGATTGCCTGTCGCACTTTAATTGGCGCATATCCCTTTGCATGCTGAATGGCATGTCCAACCTCATGGGCGGCAACACCGATTGCTGCGATGGAATTATTTCCATAAACGCTGTCAGATAAACTGACAATATTTGTCTGCGGATTGAAATTATCTGTCAAATCACCTCGAATGTGCTGGATTTGAACATGTTGCAATCCGTTGCTGTCTAAAATCTGTCTTGCCACCTGATCAGCAGTATATCCATATCTGGTTCGGACTCTTGAATACTTATTAAATGCTGAAGAAACCATTGCCTGAGCAATCATTCCTAAAATAATAGCAGGAACAACTAATACAATGTACCAATAATCAATAAAAAACATAACTATCACTCCAATCTGTCTGTATTATTAGTATAACTATTCCAAATATCACCCAAAATATTCTGAACGCAGATAAGCAATCCTGCGCCTCTAAGACGTAAAGACGTAGGCGGGGGTATCGGGGGATGCTTATGTCAGGAGTGGGAAAGTCCCTTTTGACAAGCTGCGAAACAGCCTGCGTTCATGAGCAAGCAGCAAAGCGGATTGCGAATCTCCGCTTTACTAGATACAGTATACATATTTTTTGAAAAAAAGAAAGGCTTTTTAGGAAAGTTTAATTTTTGAAAATTTTGTGAAGAAAATATTGATGTATGATATTGACAGGAAATGCAAATAATAGAAAAGATATAAATTTAATAGTAAAAAATGAGAAAAAATGAACGATATTGACTGAAAATATTGAAAAGTTCATAAAAACGGTCATGTATATTTGTATATATTGACTGAAAATGACGGAATATGATTGACAATTTGTGTAAAAAATGCTAATATCTATACATGAGATATGGGAGAAAATGACAGAAAATGAAGGAGGGATGAAAATGCTAATTGAAACACGCTTAAATACAATTGTCAATATTGTAGAAGAAAAAGGCAGTGTTACGATTCAGGAACTGATGGAGTTGATGGATGTCTCTGAATCGACAATTCGAAGAAGTATCAAGACACTAGACAAGGCTGGCAGATTAGTAAAAGTTCACGGTGGTGCAATTGCAATAGATACTGGAATTGGAACGAAAGACAATGATGTGATTTCCAGACAGAAGTTAAATCGTGAGGACAAGATAAAAATTGCCAAATATGCAGCTTCGATTATTAAGCCAAATGAATTTATTTTTATTGATGCCGGAACAACTACTGAAATTTTGGCAGAGATGATTACTGATAAGAGTGTCACTGTTGTGACAAATGGCATCAGCCATGCGAAGATTCTTGCGGCGAAAGGAATTACGACATTTTTACTTGGCGGTATGTTAAAACAGACCACGGAGGCGGTTGTTGGAGAAGAGGCAATCCGAAGTTTGAATAAGTACAATTTTACCAAAGGTTTTTTTGGAACGAATGGAATTGGAATTAGCAATGGATTCAGTACACCGGAAGACAGAGAGGCAATTTTAAAGGAAAATGCAATGTCTCGGTCAAAAGAGGTCTTTATCCTTGCAGACAAAAGTAAGTTTGAATTTGTATCATCAGTAAGATTTGGGGAATTTAGGGATGCGACAATCATCACAACAAATCTCAACTCGGATAAATATAAGATGTGTGCAAATGTTGTGGAGGTGTAAGCATGGTATATACAGTGACATTTAATCCGT
This sequence comes from uncultured Eubacteriales bacterium, assembly GCA_900321855.1. GTDB lineage: Bacteria > Bacillota > Clostridia > Lachnospirales > Lachnospiraceae > Bovifimicola. Next base: position 10,251 of record ONXS01000004.1, read on the forward strand.
CATTGGATTATATCGTTCGAATGGATGATTTTAAAAGTGGAATGGTAAACCGTACCGTATCGGAGACAATTTATCCCGGTGGAAAAGGTATTAATGTCTCGATTATATTGAGTAATCTCGGAATTGAAAATACAGCACTTGGATTTGTGGCAGGTTTTACAGGTGATGAGATTGTGAGAAGTGTTGCACAGACTGGATGCAATGCAAAGTTTATCAAAGTGGAAGAAGGCTTTTCGAGAATCAATGTCAAAATTAAGAGCAGTGAAGAGAGCGAAATCAATGGCAAAGGTCCGGTAATTACATCATCGGATGTTGAGAAGTTATTTGATATGTTATCTGACATAAAAGATGGAGATACCCTTGTTATGGCAGGAAGTATTCCAAGTACACTTCCGGATTCTATGTATATGGATGTTCTTGAGCGCTTAAAAAACAAAGATTTGAGAATTGTAGTAGATGCAACTGGAAAGCTATTAAAAAATGTTCTCCCATATAAACCGTTTTTAATTAAACCAAATAATCATGAAATGGAAGAGATTTTTGAGACAAAGATTGAGTCAGAAGAAGAACTGATTTCATATGGAAAGAAACTTCAACAGATGGGTGCAAGAAATGTTCTGATTTCAAGGGCAGGAGATGGTTCTATCTTAATCAGTGAGGACGGAGACGTCATAATCGAAGGTGTTGCAAAAGGAAAGGTATTAAATTCAGTCGGCGCAGGTGATTCTATGGTGGCAGGATTTATTGCAGGATATACGCAAAAACAGGATTATGGCTACGCATTAAAACTTGGAACTGCCTCGGGAGGTGCGACTGCATTTTCAGACGGACTTGCAACGAGAGAGAAGATTCTTGAGGTATTAGATCAGATTTTATAATGAAAATAAAAATGCACTATTCAGTTATCCCGTTTATCGTGAATGAACATCATTTCGTTCTGAATAGTTACAAAAAATTTAACAGAAAGGGGATTTTTACATGAGAATAACAGATTTGTTAGACATAAAAAGTGTCAATATCAATGGAAATCCAAAAGACAAAAAAGACACACTCAATCAGATGGTTGACTTGATGTGTGCAAGCGGTAAAATCGCTGACAAAGAGGCATATCGCAAGGGTGTGTATGCAAGAGAAGAAGAGAGTACAACTGGTATCGGAGAGGGAATTGCAATTCCTCATGCAAAATCAGATGCAGTTAAGAAACCGGGACTTGCAGCAATGGTTATCAAAAACGGCGTGGACTATGAGGCTTTAGATGACCAGCCGGTCAATCTTGTATTTTTAATTGCAGCTCCAAATACAGAGGACAATGTTCACTTAGATGTGCTCAGTAAATTGTCAATGATGCTCATGGATGATGACTTCAGAGCAAATCTCTTAAATGCAAAATCAGCAAAAGAGTTTTTGAATATTATCGACAAGGCAGATGAAGAGACAAAGAGTGTAGATGACAAGTTAGATGATGTAAAAGGTGCCGAGATTTTGGCAGTTACATCTTGTCCAACAGGTATCGCCCATACCTATATGGCTGCCGAGGGACTTGAGAAGGCGGCAACGAAAGCTGGAGTTTCTATCAAGATTGAGACAAGAGGCTCAAGTGGAGCGAAGAATGTGCTCACAAAAGAGGACATTGCCTCAGCAAAATGTATCATTGTTGCTGCTGATGCAAAGGTTCCAATGGAACGTTTCAGCGGAAAGAAAGTGATTCAGACAAAGGTTGCAGATGGTATTAACAAGGCAGATGAACTGATTGACCTTGCAATTGCAGGAAAAGCAGAGGTATACAGCGGCGGAGATAAATCAGACAGCGAGGACAGCGCAAAAGATTCCGGAAGTGTTGGACATAAGGTTTACACTTGGCTGATGAGTGGTGTATCTCATATGCTCCCATTTGTTATCGGCGGTGGTATCATGACAGCACTTGCATTTTTGATTGATACGCTGATGGGATATGGTGCATCTGGTGGTGGAAACTTTGGTAGTATGACACCAATTTCAGCACTGTTTAAATATGTCGGTGGACTTGCAATGGGATTGATGGTTCCTGTGCTTGCCGGATATATCGCATATGCGATTGCCGACAGACCAGGTCTTGCAGTTGGTTTTACCGGTGGTATTATTGCAAGCAGTGGTAACGCATTACTCGCAAATCAAGTATTTGCAGATACAAAGGGACTCGGTGGATTCCAAAAGTTTATAGCAAATTATGCGTTTGCAGGTGAAGGTTCTACTGTATCTGGTTTCCTCGGCGGTATTGTAGCAGGTTTCCTTGCTGGTGCAATTGTATTGTTACTCCAGAAGGTTTGCAGTCATTTGCCAGAGGTTATGGATGGAATTAAACCTACTTTAATCTATCCGCTTGTTGGTATCTTCCTTGAAGGAATGATTATGATTTTTGCATTAAATCCATTGATTGGATTATTAAATATTAAGATTGGTGATGCACTTACAGCAATTTCAGACAACGGAATGTTATGGTTACTCGGATTAATCCTCGGTGCTATGATGGCAATCGATATGGGTGGTCCAATCAACAAGGCAGCATATGTATTTGGTACAGGTATGCTTACGACAGCAGCCGGTTATCTTGAGAAAGGTATGACAACAGCAGACCCTAAGGTTCAGGCTTGTTATGTTGCAATGGCAGCAGTTATGGTTGGCGGTATGGTTCCTCCACTTGGAATTGCACTTGCGTGTTATATCTTCCCTAAGAAGTTTACTGATACAGAGAGAAAATCAGCATTTTCAAACATTATCATGGGTGCATCTTTCATCACAGAGGGAGCAATTCCATATGCAGCAGCCGACCCATTGCATGTAATTCCTTGTACATTAGTTGGTGCAGGTGTTGCAGGTTTATTATCAGCACTCTTTGAGTGTACACTGATGGCTCCTCACGGTGGAGTGTTCGTATTCGCAACCGTTGGAAATCCATGGTTATACATTGTTTCATGGCTGGTAGGTTCTGCAGTAACATGTATTATGTTGGGACTCATCAAACCGGCACAGAAAAATTAACAAAATATTTAGTAAATATTAATGAAAAAATATATATAAAATGTTAAGATATATATAAATTATACAAATGGAGGTATTTTATTATGAAGAGTTTTAATTATGTAATCACAGATCCACAGGGTATTCACGCAAGACCAGCAGGTATTCTTGTAAAAGAGTGCGCAAAGTTCGCATCTAAGATTGAAATCGAGAAGGACGGAAAGAAAGCTGATGCAAAGAGAATTCTCGGAGTTATGGGACTTGGCGTAAAACAGGGTATGGAAATTACAGTCAGTGCTGACGGTGAGGACGAGGATGCAGCGATTGCAGCTGTAGAAGAGTTCTTAAAAGCAAATTTATAATTGTGTAAATTTTAGAATTCTAAGATATCATATAGCTCAGAATTTTTGAATTTAATATACAAAAGATAAAACAGAAATTGTCTTGCTCATGGTCTTGTTTAAATAAGAAACGGGCAAGACAATTTACTTTAGAGAAAAATATGGAGGTGTGCTTATGCAGAAATTAGAAGGTAAGAGCGTGTTTGGTGGCATTGCAATTGGAAAAGTAGTTGTATACTCAAAAGCAGATTCTATGGTTGCAAGAAAACATGTAGAAGATACACAGAAGGAAATTCAGAGATTTGAAGATGCTAAGGAAGAGGCAAAGAATCAGCTTGCCGGATTATATGACAAGGCATTAAAAGAGGTCGGAGAAGAGAATGCGGCAATTTTTGAGGTACATCAGATGATGCTGGATGACCTTGATTATATTGAGTCAATCACTCATATTATTACATCGGAAACTGTTAATGCAGAGTATGCAGTTGCTTGTACCAGTGACAATTTCTCAGAGATGTTTGCAAGTATGGATGATGATTATATGAGAGCCAGAGCTGCCGACATCAAAGATATTTCAAACAGAATTATCAATATTTTACAGGGAAGAAGTGATGTTCTGTTAGAGGGAAATGACCCTGTTATTATTGCAGCGGATGACCTTGCACCAAGTGAGACAGTGCAGCTTGACAAGAGCAAAGTTCTCTCTTTTGTGACAAGAAAAGGTTCTACAAATTCTCACACAGCAATTCTTGCGAGAACGATGAATATTCCGGCTTTGATTGGAATTGATTTTCCGGAAGATGTAAACGGCAAGACAGCAATTGTAGACGGATATGCAGGTGCTGTTTATATTGAGCCGGATGAGGCTATGATTGAAGAATACAAAGAGAAGAGACAGAAAGATATAGATAAGAAGAAAATGCTTTTGGAGTTAAAGGGAAAGCCAAACAAGACTGTCGATGGAAGAGAGATTATGCTGTATGCAAACATCGGAGGCGTATCAGATGTAGCAGCAGCGCTTGCCAATGATGCAGCGGGAATTGGTCTTTTCAGAAGTGAATTTTTATATCTTGAGAGCAACGATTATCCAACAGAGGACGAGCAGTTTATCGCATATCAGACAGTTGCCAGAAATATGGCAGGTAAGAGAGTAATTATCCGAACACTCGATATTGGTGCTGATAAGCAGGTCGATTATTTCAATATGGAGCATGAGGACAACCCTGCAATGGGCTATCGTGCAATCCGAATCTGTCTTGACCGCGTGGAGGTATTTAAGACACAGCTTCGTGCACTTTACAGAGCCAGTGCTTATGGCAAGATTGCCATTATGTTCCCAATGATTATCTCTGTTGCAGAGGTTAAGAGAATCAAAGAGATTGTTGAGGAAGTGAAGAAAGAATTAGATGATGCGTCTATCAAATATGGAGATGTAGAACTCGGTATTATGATTGAGACACCGGCAGCAGTTATGATTTCTGACCAGCTTGCAAAAGAAGTAGATTTCTTCAGTATTGGAACGAATGACTTAACACAGTACACACTTGCAATTGACAGACAGAATCCAAAACTTGACAATATTTATGATTCACATCATGAGGCAGTGCTTCGTATGATTCAGATGACAATTGACAATGGTCACAAAGAGGGATGCTTTGTAGGTATTTGTGGAGAACTCGCATCGGATACAAGTCTTACAGAGACATTTATCCGTATGGGAATTGATGAATTATCTGTTTCACCAACATTTATTCTTCCGGTAAAGAATGAAATTCGAAAAGTAGATTTATCAAAATAAGAAAAATAAAAAATGCAAATAGAGAACCCGTTTTTGCTTACTCATAATATTGACTAGGCAAAAACGGGTTCTTTTGTGCACAATTTATAAATGTTACAATTTATGTGAACAAAACAAAATTTTATATACGCATTTGCGTAAAAATATGGTAAAACATATTAATTTGTTGTGCTTTATTTTGTGAGAATTGTGAATTGAAAAATAAAAATTGATTGTATAAAATAATCAACATAAGGCGTCTTAAATAAAAGACAAGGATGAAAAGATCATTCATCAGCAATGGAGGAACATATGAGATATGAGGAGTTTATAAAGGTAGTAAGGGATGGCGTGGAGTCGCGTTTAGAAGAGGGATTAACAGTAAGAGTAACGAAAGTTTTGAAAAATAATGATGTTGAGATGGATGCGATATCCGTTGTGGATGAGAGTACACACATCTCTCCTATCATTTACTTGAATCCTTATTATGATGAGTATATGAATGGAATGGAGATAAACTCCATCGTTAATGATATTTATGGTTTATATGAGAAACATAAAAAGGACTTGAAGTTTGAAACGGAGATTTTTAGAAATTTTGATGTTGTAAAAGATAAAATTGCATTTAAATTGATTAATACAGCGGCAAATAAAAAATTATTAAGGGATGTTCCAAACATATCATTTTTAGATTTGTCGGTAGTTTTTTACTTTATGTTTGACAATGAATATATGGGAAGTGCTACTGCGTTGATTCATAATGTTCATATGGAAATGTGGGGAATTACAAAAGAAGAATTATATGAGATTGCGAAAAAAAATACTCCAGAGATTTTGAAATGTGATATTCGCAATATGAATGATTTAATTGAAGAAATTATTCTCGATGATATTAAAAATATGGTGTGTGAGGAAAATGGAGCGTATAAGGCAGCCTGTGATGAGGAGATGGCAAATGAAGTAAAGGACAATCTTATGAAAGATATTAGGGCACAAAAGGATAAGATAGCGATGTATGTACTGACAAATAGACAAAGACTCAATGGTGCTGCATCATTACTTTATGATGGGATAGTACGAGATTTTGCCAATCAGGTAGAGAGTGATTTGTATATTATTCCGAGTTCTGTGCATGAGGTCATATTGATTCCGGCATTAAAAGGAATGGAGGGAGACGACTTCAATGAGATGATTCGAGAAGTAAATGAAAATGAGTTAGATCAGGTAGATGTTTTGTCGAGTCATACTTATTACTATAGCAGGGAAAAAGATGAGATTATGATAGAAGAATAATTATAAAAATTAAAAATATACCCGGTGAGAATCGAACTCACGCACATGGCTCCGGAGGCCATTGCTCTATCCACTGAGCTACGGGTACACATATACTCCTTATTGTAAAATAGAATTGTGAAAAATGCAAGATAATCAGTTGCATTTTAATATTCTATTTGATAGAATGTCTGTGAAGTTTACTGGCAGCATAGGAAAGAGGAAGAAATGAGTCCTAAGAAAAAGAAGAAAAAAACAGTAGGGAATAACAGTACAATTAAAAATCAGGAGAATAGAAATCGGGAAAATAAAAATGTTCTTGATCGAGATGTGGAAGAGGCAGATAAAATTATCGCGCATCTGGATGAGATAGAAAAGAAGAAACAGGAAGAGATGGCTTCTAAGGTGAAACAGTTAATAGCCAGTGATAAAGAAGCTATAAAAAAAATGGAAGAAGATGATTCAAAGTCTGATAATAGTTCAGAAAACAAAAATCCTACAGTAGAATCAGGCAAAGGTAAAAGAAATAAGAAGAAAAAGAAACATATTTCAGACAACAAGCAGGTTGTAAAGAAGAAACAAGAAGATTTTGATTTGGACGAAGATGATTTGGATGAAGAGGAATTAGAGGAAAAAGAATTGGATATTCCGGATTTTGTCAATATGGAGAGCAATGCAACTGTATTGAGAAAAAGTAATCCGAATAAATTAAAGGATAATACGAAGAATCCAGCTTTGAAGTATTATATTGCCGGTGGAGTTGTGATTGTCGCATTGGTACTTGGATTTGTGGCGATGATTTTAAATGGTGGTGCCAAAAAGCCAGATCAAAAGAAACCAGACGAAGCTTTTATTCAAGATAATGTCAATACCACTGAAATGACAGAACTTGTGAATCATTTTTATGAAAAACTAGATGCAGATGACATGGATGGAGCAAAGCAGTTTTTATGCAACTCAGAAAATCTCAGTGATCAGGAAATGAAGGATACATTGAACATGATTAAAAATCAGGTTGCTCTGAATAAAAAACTTACAGGAACATCACAGGTTGATTTTTCTGGATGTTATGTTCAAGATGGAATGAATCCAAATGAATATATTGTTTATATGAAGTTTGATATGCATATATCTGGAGTTGATACACCTGCTCCCGGAATTTACAGTTTTTATATTAGAGATGATATAGAGAATCTGAAGCAGGAATCTCAGACAACGGAATCAGTATCTGAAAAAGATAAAACGACAGATTCGGAGAGTGGACAGGACAAAAAAGAGACGGAAGAAAAAGAGACAGAAGAAAAAGAAACAGAGCAAGAAGAGACGGAACAAAAAGAAACAGAACAAAAAGAATCAGAACAAAAAGAGACAGAAGAAAAAGAGACAGAAGAAAAAGACACAAAACAAGAAGAGAAAAAATCAGAGGAGACTACAGCAAATCCATCAGAGCAGCAGACTACGGTACAGACAGATAAGACAGAACATAATTATAAAATTGTTCTAATTCCGGACGATTCAGATTCTCAGCTTAAAAAGTATATGGATGATATGAGAAAATCAAGTGGAGTTCAGGAACTTTTTACAAGAGTTGAGAAAGAGTACAAAGTGGCATGTAGTACAGACGAGGATTTAAAAAAGATTGTAGAAGCCCTCAATAATAAGTCTGAGTAAGCAAAATTAGTTTTCACTAGACAGACAGTTGTCTGTCTGATGAAAACTTTTTTATTTTATATGTTGACTTTTGCCTTGTAAAGTGATATAACAGTTTTCGAGGATGATGTCAATGGCGACTAGAAAACTTATTGTTTTTTCGTGCCCTGACATCTTTTTTTATAACAAAATTTATATGAAACAAAAGCAATGTGAAGGAGGATTCAATTATGTCATATGTAGATGAGGTAATTGCGCAGGTAGTAGAGAAAAACCCTGCTCAGCCTGAATTTCATCAGGCAGTAAAAGAGGTATTAGAGTCATTAAGAGTAGTTGTAGAAGCTAACGAAGAGAAATTCAGAAAAGATGCTCTTTTAGAGAGATTAGTAAATCCAGAGAGACAGTTCATGTTCAGAGTTCCTTGGGTTGATGACAATGGTCAGGTTCAGGTGAATACAGGATACCGTGTACAGTTCAATAGTGCGATTGGACCATACAAGGGCGGTTTAAGATTACATCCTTCTGTAAACTTAGGTATTATCAAATTCTTAGGATTTGAGCAGATTTTCAAGAACTCACTTACAGGTCTTCCAATCGGTGGTGGTAAAGGTGGTTCTGATTTCGATCCTAAGGGAAAATCAGATAGAGAAGTTATGGCATTCTGCCAGAGCTTTATGACAGAGCTTTGCAAATATATCGGAGCAGATACAGATGTTCCTGCTGGTGATATTGGAACAGGTGCAAGAGAAATCGGTTACATGTTCGGACAGTACAAGAGAATCAGAGGCGTATATGAAGGCGTTTTAACAGGTAAAGGTTTATCATACGGTGGTTCTTTAGCAAGAACAGAGGCTACAGGATATGGTTTATTATATATCACAAAAGAGATGTTAAAATCAAACGATATCGATATTGCTGGTAAGACAATCGCTGTTTCAGGTGCTGGTAACGTTGCTATTTATGCTATCCAGAAAGCACAGCAGATGGGCGCTAAGGTTGTTACATGTTCTGACTCAACAGGTTGGGTATATGATCCAGACGGAATTGATGTTGCAGCTTTAAAAGAAATCAAAGAAGTTAAGAGAGCAAGACTTACAGAATACAAGAACTACAGACCAAACTCAGAGTACCATGAGGGTAAAGGTGTTTGGACAGTTAAGGTTGACATCGCATTACCATGTGCTACACAGAACGAGTTAGACCTTGAAGATGCTAAGGCATTAGTTGCTAACGGTGTTATTGCTGTATGTGAGGGTGCTAACATGCCTACAACTCTTGAAGCTACACAGTATTTACAGGAGAACAAAGTATACTTTGTACCTGGTAAAGCTGCTAATGCAGGTGGTGTTGCTACATCAGCTCTTGAGATGTCACAGAACAGCGAGAGATTAAGCTGGACATTTGAAGAAGTAGATGCTAAATTACAGAACATCATGGTTAACATTTTCCACAACCTTGATGATGCTGCTAAGAAATATGGCTTTGAAGGAAACTACGTTGTAGGTGCTAACATTGCTGGTTTCGAAAAAGTAGTAGACGCTATGACAGCTCAGGGTATTTGCTAATTTGAACGCAGATTGCGAATGTCCGCTTTGCTATATGTAGAACCAAGTGATTTTCAACTAGGTTCTGAATAGCTGCAAAATATTTGAAACATACAGAGTCCTCTAAAATCACAGTTTGTGGTTTTGGAGGACTTTTTTTTCACTGAAAACAGCGTAAAACATAGCGTAAAAAGGGAGAACTTCCGTGCGCATGTCTTTATAAAACTTCAATTTATAGAGGTTAGATAAAACTAACCCTCTATTGACGAATGAGAAAAATTAAATTATACTAGAATCTATGAATACTACGATTCGATAGAGATTACTGGTAAGATAATTAAAAATAATATTAGGAGGAAATGAATAATGGGAATGATTGATAATGTAAGAGCAGAGATGGTTGCAGCTATGAAAGCAAAAGATAAAGAGAGAAAAGAAGCATTATCGGCACTTCTCTCTTCATTAAAAAATGTAGCGATTGATAAGAGAGCAGATCTTACAGAAGCAGAAGAAAATACGGTTGTCTTAAAAGAAATCAAGCAGTTACATGATACACTTGACCAGACACCGGCAGACAGAACAGATATTATCGAACAGTGTAATTTTAGAATTAAAGTTTTTGAAGAATTTGCACCTAAGATGATGAGTGAAGATGAAATCAGAGAGACAGTTGCAGGTGTGATTGCAGAACTTGGAATTGAAGAGCCAAAGGCATCGGATAAAGGTAAGATTATGAAGAATCTTATGCCAAAAGTAAAAGGAAAAGCGGATGGCAGTTTGGTATCAAAAGTAGTTGGAGAAATTTTGAAGTAATACATTCAAGGAGTGTGCTTTATGGGGAAAAAGAAACCTGCATATAAAACAAAATACTACTATTATATGTGCGAAAAAGAAGTTCGTGCAGTGCAATTGGCAGCGGTGCTGTCGGAGGATAATGCACTAAAGGGAAAAGTTGAGGTGTGGGATGATGCTGATATTATAGAGATTGCCACACAGGAGAAGAGGACTATTGATGTAGAAAGACTAGAACTGTTTGACGGAGAGACAGATGGTGAATTTGTCCGCAGCAGAAATATAAACAGTATTTATTCGATTCGTGTAGATGAGATGGATGAAACAGAGATGATACGAATTTTTAAACAAATAGTAGAAGTTCATCCGGGATTTGTCTGTTCTGATACAGATGATTTTCAACCATTTCTGATTTCGTAATCATGGAGTGCTCGTGTAATATTAAATTGAGAGTAGTATTTTACAACAGAAAAAGTTTACAGGCACAGAAAGGATAGAAATATATGTTTAATCCGGCAGCAGCTATGAAGGTGATGTCAGCTAAAAATAAATTTGTTCAAAATCATCCAAAATTCGTAGCGTTTGTAAAAAATGAGCTGGGAAATGGATTGCCAGAGGGCTCTGTAGTAGAACTGACTGTTACAAAACCCGGACAGCAGCCAGTAAAAACAAATATCAGAGTATTACAGTCTGATTTAGATTTAATCAATGAGATTAAAAATATAAAATAATATAAAATAAAAACAATATAAAGGAGAATGATATGTTAGAATTTAGATATGACACACAGTTATTAATTGAGGGACAGGATCTTGATGAGGATGTAATCAATGACTACATCACAGAGAATTTTAAGGGAGACTGTTTACTTGCAGTTGGAGATGATGAGTTAATTAAAATTCATTTCCACACAAATGAGCCATGGAAATTACTTGAGTACGCAGCAGGTCTTGGAGAGATTTATGATATTGTTGTGGAAGATATGGACAGACAGGCAAGAGGATTACAGGGCTAACAGGTGAGAGAATATCCACTTTGAGGGCAGAAAGCGAGGACATCAGTGGGAAGTTTTCAGGTAGAATTAAAAAAAGTAGTCGATGACAGTTATGAAATCGAGACGGGATTTGAGTTAGAGAATAAATTAGTACAGGATATTAAAAATGGTCTGGTTGGCAAGATAAAAAAATTTGCGGTTATTACCGATAGCATTGTCAAAGATTTGTACGCAGAGCAGATTGTTTCTTTGTTAAAGGATGCAGGTTATCAGGTGGATTTATTTGTATTTCCTGCCGGAGAAAAGAGTAAGGTAAGAAAGACAAAGGAAGATATTGAGGATGCGATGTTGGAAAAGGGATACCGGAGAGACTGCTGCATTATCGCAGTAGGTGGCGGCGTTGTCACAGATTTGTCTGGCTTTATTGCTGGTACTTACGGAAGAGGAGTTCCGTTTATTAACTATGCGACAACACTTCTTGCGGCAGCAGATGCCTCTGTTGGCGGTAAGACAGCAGTAGATACACCGCTTGCCACAAATCTGATTGGTCTGTTTAATCAGCCTGAAAAGGTATACATTGATATTGCAACGTGGAAGACACTTCCGGAGAGACAGATTTACAGTGGAATGGCAGAGACAATTAAGCATGCCTGTCTTGCGAGCAGAGAATTTTTTGATTATCTTGATGCACATATGGAAGAGATTCTAAGTGTAGAAAAAGATGCCTGTGTACATATTGCAGAGGAAAACTGTAAGATTAAGTATAACGTGGTTATGAAGGACGAGAGAGAAAGTGGATTAAGAGAGGTTCTCAATCTTGGTCATACAGTTGGAAGAGCCATTGAGACAGTCAGTGATTACGACCTTCTTCACGGAGAGGCTGTTTCTATCGGAATGGTAGCTGAGGTCATTTTATCACATAAGATGGGATATATGACAGAAGAGGAGAGAGATGCAGTCATCTCTTTGCTGGAAAAAGCAAAGCTGCCAACGAGTATTCCTGCTTATATTGACAGGGAAACCCTTGTGAAAAAATTATATACGGATAAAAAAGTAAGAGATGGAAAACTTCGATTTGTGATTCAGAAAGGAATTGGAGATATTGTGGAATTTGAAGACGGCGTGTTTGCAACTCCAATTTCGGAAGATGTGGCAAGAGAAGTGATTATGGAAATAAAATAGATTTCATAGACAGAAGTAAGCAGTTATCCATTTGAACACAGATAAGCAATCCCCCACCTCTAAGACGTAAAGACGTAGGCGGGGTATCGGGGGATGCTCTTATGTCTGGAGGGGTGAAAATTATATCGAAAATCAAGGTAGCGAGCCAGTTACAAGTATCGGGGGATGTTTATGTCAGGAGGGGAAAACCCTTTCTGACAAGCTGCAAAGCAGCCTGTGTTCATGAGCAAGTAGCGAAGTGGATTACAAATGTCTGCTTTACATATTCATCACAATAGGAATAGTTATAAAAAACAGAAAGCAGAAAGTATGTGATGTACTTTCTGCTTTTTTCATTATGTAGTCTATTCTTCTTCGCTATGATTTTGTGGACTTGCAGCCAGTACGCTGACACCATTGACCTGAATTCGGTCTGTCACTTTAATGACGAGACATTGTCTTCCGTCAATGATGCGTGTTTCTACAAGGTCAGTTCTGTCAGGACTCACTTTGATGACAACATCAGGAAGTTCAATGTTGAATTTTTTTGTGTCGACAATATTAGAAGCCACAAAAGTCTGTTCTTCAGAAACGGTTTCAATCTCTTTGTTTAAAATTTCTAACTTATCATTGGAAACACTACTGTCTTGAAAGATTTGTTTCATATCTGTTTTTGTCAGTACGAGTGGTTCTGGCTCTTCCTTATTCTTTTCAATTCTGTCATTGAGAGTCTCGTGGATGCTTTTTACTGTCTCGAAATCAGCCTCTTCGCCCAGTGTATTTGTGATAATTTCGTTAAAAATTTCTTTCTGATTTTTAGCTGTGATTGGTGGCATAGAACCAAGTACGTTGTCAATAAATGTCTCCTGTAATTCCTCTGGATTTTTGGAATAATACAGTATACCGTGGATATCTGTTGCTCTGTCGTTAAATACTGGGAATAAAAATCCGTTTGCAGGTGCAGATACAATCCAGTCACGGACGCGCTCGGTCATGGTATTTTTGTCTGAATCATAGCTCAGACCAGATTTAGATAAATTAACCGGACAAATGCTGCAGATGATGTAATCGTATACGGAATCAGAAGAATCAAACATCTCACTGCCGTCAGTTGCCTTGCCGGGAACGTCATATACTGCGTGAATCAGAATAATATAGTAATTGGATGCATAATCATAATTGTCGATGACTTTCTGGTAAAATTCATTTAACATGTCATCATCCTCTAATTTAGAATCTCGAAGTTTTAAGAGAAATTCCTGCTTGCCGCCTTCTTTTTCCTCGGCGAGAGGAAATTCCATGTTTAAGAGATTCTTTCCGAGAGTTCCAGACATTGTTTTTTTGAAAATGTCAAAATATTTAAATGCCTCTTCCTCTGAGAGTGAAAAGAAAGCGTCTTTTGATGTGAATTTAATCTCTTTCTCGCTGTCGACATAGCAGCCGCAGATTCTTGTGATGACAGCATGCTCTGGAGTGAGCAGCTTTTTGATTTCGGTAATTTCTTTTTTGTTCATTTATGTATACTCCTTTCTGGCGAGTTTTGCATTTTGTGGTTGTTCAAGAATATTTCTGTGCATAGAAATGGCACAAATCTTCTGAACTTCTATCATACCACAAATTTATTTTAAAATGTAGGTGGAAAAATATAATTGCCTGTGCTAAAATGAGGAAAGTTTGAGTATACCGTATGAGTATGCCATATACAAGGAAGTGATAAATTGAAACAAAAGAATCAGGGAATTATGTATATTTTAATTGCAGCATTTTTCTTTGCACTGATGACTTTTTTTGTGAGAAAATCTGGAAATCTTCCTACTATGCAGAAGGCGTTTTTCAGAAATGCTGTCGCGATGGTGATAGCACTTGTGATGCTTGGAAAAAACAGGCAGGATTTTCATATTGAAAAGAAATCAATTTTAAGTCTGGTGCTCCGGTGCGTCTTTGGAACGTCTGGTTTGATTTGTAATTTTTATGCGATTGACCGAATGAATATCTCAGATGCCAATATGCTCAATAAATTATCTCCATTTTTTGCGATTATTATGTCAGCATTTATTCTTGGAGAAGTGGCTGGAGCATTTGACTGGGGAATGGTTGTGCTTGCATTTATAGGGGCGCTATTTGTTGTGAAACCAGAGTTTGATTCGTCCGTGATACCGGCACTGCTTGGTGTTTACGGAGGATTTGGAGCAGGAACAGCATATACATTTGTGCGCAAACTTGGAGGACAGGGTGTAAAAAGTGATTTGATTGTGTTTAGTTTTTCGGCATTTTCAACAATTGTCACACTTCCATTTGTGGTTGTACAATATCATCATATGGAACTGATTCAGCTCATATATCTTCTGCTCGCAGGAACCTCTGCTGCGATTGCACAATTTGCGATTACAACAGCATATTCCAAAGCGCCGGCAAAAGAAATTTCTGTGTTTGATTATTCACAGGTTGTATTTGCCGCATTGCTTGGATGGGCATTTTTAGACCAGATTCCAGATATGTACAGTGTAATTGGATATATTATCATTATACTCTCAGCAGTTTTGAAGTGGAGAAATGGACTGGACAACAAAGAAAATTAAAAAAAGAAAGAAGAAAGGGAAAACCAATGATACCATATTTTTTGAAAGAAGTTGATTTTGGAACAGTTGCGTTTGCAGGAATTATATTTGCTTTCGTTTTAACTTGTTTGTTACTTGCAAAATGTATTAAAATTTTGCCAAGAGATCATGGAAGAGAATTTGCACATGACGGAAGTCTCTCAGCAGGAAAACCAAGAGGAGCAGGATTTATTTTCATTTTAGTATTCGTGCTCACAAGTATTATTTTCGCAAAAGTAAATGTAGAGATTGCGATTTATCTGATTCTTGTAGTTGCAGCAATGCTGACAGGATTTTTGGATGACTGCGCAAAGAATCCGTGGGGAGAGTACAAGAAAGGTATTCTCGATTTGATTATTGCAATTATGATTGCAGTGACATTTTTAAATTTCAACTCAAACACAATTTTAATTGCATCGGTCAACAAAGAGCTCACAATTAACAAAATTGTATTTGGAATTCTTGTTGTGATTCTGGTATGGGCATCAATCAATGTGACAAACTGTTCTGATGGTGTAGATGGACTTTCCGGAACACTTACCATTATTACACTGGCATCGATTTTTGTGATTGACTATGTGAGAAAAATGGACAGCAGATTTTCTTATCTGATTTTGATTATGATTATCAGTATTATGGCTTACTTATGGTTCAATGCCACACCTTCTGAGATGCTCATGGGTGATGCGGGCTCAAGAGCAATGGGACTGTTTATTGCGATTGCGATTTTAAAGACAGGCGCTCCTATTTTATACTTATTAGTGGCTGGCGTGTTAATTATTGATGGAGGACTTGGACTTGTAAAGGTTTCTCTCAAGAGATTTTTAAAGATTTCAATTATGAAAAATGTCAGAACACCGATTCATGACCATGCAAGAAAGAACAAAGGCTGGTCAAATACACATGTTGTATACAGATTTTCCATTATTCAGATTTTACTCTGTGTAATTGCAGTTTATCTTGTGTGGAAGTAAAACTGACAGTATATGATTTGAAACGGATTGCGAATATTCGCTTTACAAAAGTAAATAATATTATGACAAAGGAGTCAGAAAATGGGTTTTAAACGATTCATTGCCTGACTCCTTTATTATGATTCAGAACCAGGCAATTTGAGAAAAAATTATAAAAAAATATTGCGAAATAGCTGTGATTTGATATAATTAAAAACGGAAGTTCGCTTAAACTAACGAACTGGAAAAAGTGCATATAAAATTTGTTATAAATAGAAACTTGTAAACCGTGGAATGATTACAACTCAGTTGTAGAAAGGAAAACAGGAATGAAAGTAGGAATTTTAGGATATGGTAACCTCGGAAGAGGCGTTGAGTGTGCAGTAAAACAGAATGATGATATGGAGTTAACTGCCGTATTTACAAGAAGAAATCCAGAGGATGTTAAGATTTTAACACCGGGTGTAAATGTGTATAATGTAAAAGATGTAGAGGCTCACAAAGACGAGATTGATGTGTTAATTATCTGTGGTGGCAGCGCAACAGATTTGCCAAAGATGACACCAGAGTACACAAAGTATTTCAATGTTATCGACAGTTTTGATACTCATGCAAAAATCCCAGAGCACTTTGCAAATGTTGACAAGGTTGCAAAAGAAAACGGACACATCGCATTAATCTCAGCAGGTTGGGATCCAGGAATGTTCTCATTGAACAGATTATATGCAAACTGCATTTTACCACAGGGTAACGATTACACATTCTGGGGAAAAGGTGTGAGTCAGGGACACTCAGACGCAATCCGCAGAGTAGAAGGTGTCAAAGACGGCAAACAGTACACAGTTCCAGTTGAGAGCGCATTAGAGGCAGTTCGTAATGGAGAAAATCCAGAACTCACAACAAGACAGAAACATACAAGAGAGTGTTTTGTAGTTGCAGAGGAAGGTGCAGACAAAGAGAAGATTACAGAGACAATCAAAAATATGCCAAACTACTTTGCCGACTACGATACAACAGTAAACTTCATCACAGAGGAAGAGTTAAAGAAAGACCACAGTGGAATTCCTCATGGTGGATTCGTATTCCGTACAGGTGTGACAGGATGGAACAACGAGAACAAGCATGTCATCGAGTACAGCTTAAAACTTGATTCTAATCCAGAATTTACATCATCTGTAATTGTTGCATACGCAAGAGCAATCAACAGACTTCACAAAGAAGGCGTAAACGGATGTAAGACAGTATTCGACATCGCTCCAGCTTATTTAAGCCCATTATCAGGAGACGAAATCAGAGCACACTTATTATAAAAAGAAAAACATTTATCGTAAAACAATAAAAATATATTGACATACAAGGGATAACTGGATATAATCCAGTTATCCCTTTTTAGATTGGGGGTCAGACCCCACAGTTAAGACTAACGAGGGTTAGAATATACTAACGGGGTCAGACCCCACAATGGGACCCCAGAATGGAGGATTTATGAGCCAGAGAAAAATGTCGCTGATGTTAAAGGGAATCGCATATACAGGTATGGTGATGTTGCTTATATTTGAAGGTTATATGATAACTGTTTTTGCGACACATATGCAGAAATTTCAAAAAGATAAAGTTCTGGACGGATTTAAGATTGGCTTTTCTGTGTTAATGGGAATCTTTTGTATGATTGCGATTGTTGAATTTATAAAGATTTGTAATGAGATTGGAAAAGATAATTCATTTTCAGTGGAGAATATGAAATCTCTCAGTCGCATTGCGATTCTTGGAATGAGTGCAGCGGCGGGATGGTTTCTTGCTTTTATTACAGTGGTCATTTTAGACCGATTGTATGTGGGCTATGTTGTGTTATTGGTTATTACGGTTGCGATTAGTCTGACTGTATCAATTGTTGCAACAGTGCTCGCGCATCTTGTACAAAAAGCATATAACCTGAAAATGGAAAATGAACTGACGATATAAAACGCCAACAAAGAAGTGGCAATATATTACGAGGAGGCGTGAACGTGGCGATTGTTGTAAATATTGATGTCATGCTGGCAAAGAGAAAAATGAGTGTAACAGAATTGTCGAACAAGGTGGGAATCACAATGGCGAATGTTTCTATATTGAAAAATGGAAAGGCAAAAGCGATAAAGATTGATACATTAGATAAGATTTGCAAGGCACTTGATTGTCAGCCGGGTGATATTTTAGAGTGGAGGAATGAAGATGGAGAAGAATAAAAGCAGTTTTTTAATTACCGTTAGTATTTTGATTGCAACCCTGACAGATATTTGTTTTTACGATAATTTTTCAGGTGTTTCGAATACGATATATGAAATATTTATTATTGGGTTATTGATTTATATCAAGAAGGATAAATTAAAACATAAATTAACGAGATGGGATTATATTTATGCAGCAATTTTAGGATTGCTCAGCTTTGTGCCAACGGTTTCAGCCAGTGGTGGAATGATATTTTTAGAAGTGGTGCTGTATTCTATGATTGTGATTAAGTGGGCAATCCATATTGCATATGAGATTGACACAATTCCGATTAATAAATATATTATGATATATTTTCATTTGATGAGGAAGTCATTTTCGGAGATGTTTGCACCGCTGAGAGACTTAGATGAGAAAAAATTTTTCAAGCAGAGAAATCAGTTCTGGAATCAGCAGAATGATTCAGATGAAAATACAGAAAATAATGTTTTACAGGAACAGAAAGCAGATGTAAAAATGCAGGTAGTAAGAGGTGTTGTGATTGCAATTCCAATCCTGTTTTTTGTAATTATTTTACTGGCATCATCTGATGCAATGTTTCGAGAAATCGTGACATCTATTATTTATGTTCCGGATTCTATTGGCGATATTTTTGGAATTGCAATGTTGTTTTTACTTGCTTATGCGATTGCGTATGGAGTTGGAAGAGCTTTGATTTTGAAAAAAATAGATGTGAGTGCAAAAGCGGTTTCGCGTACCAATGCAGTGACAGGAATCACATTTTGCGGAATTTTCGCTGCGGTATATGTGCTATTTGTGCTGGTGCAGATTGTTGGACTATTCAATAAAAGTGGAATTTTTCTGCCAGATGATTACACTTATGCAAGATATGCCAGAGAAGGATTTTTTCAGCTTTTGGTAGTCTGCATTATCAATGCAATTATGGTGGTAATTAGTAGAATAAGATTTGAAGAGAAGAAGATTTTAAAACAGTTGTTGTATGTGATTTCAGGCTGTACTTACTGTATGATTTTTTCTGCTACTTACCGAATGATGTTATATATCAGAGTCTATGACCTCACAGTTTTGCGATTATTTGCTTTGTATGGTCTGATTTCAATTTTTCTGATTATGATTGCAGTCATTGTCTTTATTAAAAATGTAAATATCAAGATGAGTGAGTATATCGTAGTAATTATCGGATTTGGATTTGCTATTTTTGCACTTGCAAGACCGGAATATATTGTGGCAAAATACAATGTTGCTCATTTGGATAAAGAGAAGACAGATTATTCTTATCTGCGCAGATTATCAAACGATGCAGCAGGAGTGATTCTTTCATCTGGTGTTGCAGAAGAATTTGAATATGAGTATGACGATTGGGATGATAAACATGTTAAAGTGGTAAATGAAAATGATTATACAGATAATATTATCACATCTTATGAAAACGACATCAAAGGAGATGCTCGCAAGTTTAATATCTCAGATGTAATTGCATATCATGCAGCACAAAAATATGAGAAAAAACAGGGCAGATAATATGGAAAATACGAAAGAATTAATAAAAAATAAGGCATTTATACTGAATGTAATCATCATTGTGTTAGAAATCATTGGAACAGCGATTAGTTATCATAATGGTGGAATTAAAAATCTGGTGTATTATACCGTTGACAGCAATATTCTGGCACTTATCAGTTGTGTGTTGTTTGTGATTGTGATGATGCAGGGAAGAAAATCAAAATTTGTGTCAACGCTCAGGTATATTGCGACAGTGAATCTTGCATTGACTTTTACAATTGTTGTATTTGTGTTTGTGCCAATGTGTATTCCTTATGGATATGATGCGGTGGCAGAGATTTTATATAGGGGAGCACAGTGGAGTCACCACTTGCTCTGCCCGCTGCTCTCGATGATTTCATTTGTTTTATTTGAAGAGAGTGATATATTATTTGAGAACAGGCATGGTATTGCAAAGAAAAATAGCAAAATAGCAACGGTGTTCACTTTTGCATATGCCATTGTTTTAGTGATTTTGAATATATGTAAAGTGGTACGAGGACCATATCCATTTTTGCTTGTCTATGAACAGCCGGTTTGGGCCTCTGTTCTCTGGTTTATTGGAATTGTGCTTGTGGCGTATGGATATAGCTTATTGATTGGGAAGTTGTATCGGATGAGACGTGGTTGAACAATATTTCTTCTACTTGACGAAAAATAAAATTTGTGCTAACTTGTATGTATTCCAATCCTCAACAGAGGACATATATCAATAACGAAGAAGAGAAATAGTAGGTTTCACAATTGATTCAGAGAGAGAACGGGTGGTGCGAGTTCTCGCAGGAGTGATATTGAACCAGTCTTGGAGTTTCAGGTGAAAAGGGAAGAGAAAAGGGGTCAGACCCCGTAGTTGAGACTAACCCACAAATCTGACGGAGTTCCACCGTTACAGGGAAGTTTAGTGAGAGCTAAAGTTGAGAGCAGGATTTTATTTTGTAGAAGATAAAGTTCTGAATTTAGGTGGTAACACGGATAAAATTCGCCCTAAATCTGTAGATGATACGGATTTAGGGCTTTTTTTATAGCGAGGAAGGAAACCAAGCGACCACGAAGTAGGCATTTGGTTTCATCTGGTCAAGCGACCACGAAGTGGGCATTTGGTTTCACCCGGTGCACGACATCCGGGGGATGTCGGATTTGCACGGACCGAAGCGGAGCGTAGACGTATACGAATAGAATCAGCAGTCGCAAAGCAGACAAAACAAATCAAACATAAAAAAAGGAGAAATAAAGATGGCAAACGAAAAGAAATTAGTTGAGCAGATTACTTCTATGGAAGATGATTTTGCACAGTGGTACACAGATGTTGTAAAAAAAGCTGAGTTAATGGGATATTCAAGCGTAAAGGGCTGTATGATTTTCAAACCAGCCGGATATGCAATTTGGGAAAATATCCAGAATGAATTGGACAGAAGATTCAAAGAGACAGGTGTTGAGAATGTTTACATGCCAATGTTCATTCCAGAGAGTCTGTTACAGAGAGAAAAAGACCATGTAGAGGGATTTGCCCCAGAGGTTGCATGGGTAACAATGGGTGGACTGAACACCCTTCAGGAGAGACTTTGCGTAAGACCTACATCAGAGACACTTTTCTGTGATTTCTACAAAGATGAGATTCAGTCTTACAGAGATTTACCAAAGGTATACAACCAGTGGTGTTCGGTTGTTCGTTGGGAGAAGGAGACAAGACCTTTCCTTCGTTCGAGAGAGTTCTTATGGCAGGAAGGTCATACCGCTCATGCGACAGCAGAGGAGGCTGTAGAGAGAACAGAGCAGATGTTAAATTTATATGCCGATTTCTGTGAGCAGGTTCTTGCAATCCCAGTTGTAAAAGGTAAAAAGACAGATAAAGAGAAATTTGCAGGTGCTGAGGCTACTTATACAATCGAGGCACTTATGCACGATGGCAAGGCATTGCAGTCCGGTACAAGCCACAACTTCGGTGATGGATTTGCAAAGGCATTTGGAATTCAGTACACAGATAAAGATAACAAGTTAAAATATGTTCACCAGACATCATGGGGAATGACAACAAGATTAATCGGTGCTGTCATCATGGTTCACGGCGACAACAGCGGTCTTGTATTGCCACCAGCAATCGCTCCAACACAGGTTATGGTAGTTCCAATCATGCAGAAGAAAGAGGGCGTTCTTGATAAGGCATACGAAATCAAAGATATGCTTTCAAAGTTCAGAGTGAAGATTGATGCGACAGATAAGAATCCGGGATTCAAACGTGCAGAGCAGGAGATGAGAGGAATTCCAGTAAGAGTAGAAATCGGACCAAGAGATATTGAGAACAACGAGGCAATCATTGCAAGAAGAGATACCGGAGAAAAAATTACAGTTTCTATCGATGAGTTAGAGGCAAAAGTTGGAGAAATCCTTGCAAATATGCAGGTTGAAATGCTTGAGAGAGCAAGAGCACACAGAGAGGCTCACACATATACAGCGACAAATTATGACGAATTCAAAGAGATTATTGCAAATAAGCCGGGATTTGTAAAAGCAATGTGGTGTGGAGAACAGGCTTGTGAAGATAAGGTAAAAGAAGAGACAACAGCTACATCAAGATGTATGCCATTTGAGCAGGAACAGATTTCAGATGTCTGCGTATGCTGCGGAAAGCCAGCAAAGGCAATGGTATACTGGGGCAAAGCATACTAAGATAGTGAGAAAAAATAACTTGGTGAGTTATAAATCACGGTAGCTGCACAATACAAAATGCACAATACAATATGCATAATGCAAAATACAAAAAACACAATACAACATGCAAAATACAAAAAAACACAATACAATATGCACAATGCAAAATACACAATATAATATGTACAATGCAAAATGCAAAATGCAAAATGCACAATACAAAATGCCTATAAAACTGCTAAGATTTATAAAGGGAAAGCAAAGGACAGCCGCGTAAAAGCGACTGTCCTTTTTGTAGTACAAGCTCGACAAACAGAAGGATACTTGCATAAGATTCTATTTGTCGGTCTGAGAATATGGAGTACAAAATGTTTATATGTGTGTAATCACGCAGGTGTCCGCCTGCCTGATTGTGATAGAGTCGAAAGTCAGATGCTGTAAATCATCACTCCGTCTGGATGCAACTCCGGCTGTGAGTATCCAATGGAAAACAAAATTTGTTTTTTGCTCACATCACAGAGTAAATTTTCTTTACTACAGTTAATGACAATCTCAATTGTTTCGCTGTCATCATCAGAAGTTCTCTGGTAACTCAAAACTCTGTCGTTATCAAATTTTTGAATAAAATGATAATGATTACTGCGGAGTGTAGGGTGTGATTTTCGGAGAGAAATCAGTTCTTTCACGCACTCAATCTTGTCGTAATACTGTCCTTTCATAATCAGATTCCACGGCATACAGCGTCTGCAGTCAGGGTCATAGCTGCCCTCTAAGGCGATTTCTGTTCCGTAGTAGATACAGACAGTTCCGGGCATTGTGAAGAGAACCGCGAGCTGCTGGTAAAACTGTCTGAGATTTCCTCCTAGTTTTGTTACAAGGCGCATCGTATCATGGGAATCGAGCAGATTAAACAATACCCTGTTAATTTGCAGAGGATACAAGCTGTAACAGCGATTGATGGCATATTCAAAATCTGTACTGGATTTTGTTTCATCCATCCAAAAATCACCGACACTGTCTGTAAATGGATAGTTCATGACAGAATCAAATTCATCACCGCGGAGCCACCCAATCGCATCATGCCATGCCTCGCCGAGTATGTAAAAATCAGGTTTTATGGCTTTTAATTCCTTGTGCATACGCTTGCAGAGCGTGTGTGAAATCTCGTCTGATACATCAAGTCTCAGCGCATCAATATCGTATTTTTCAATCCATTTTTTGATTACCTTGATAATATAGCGAATAACTTCTTCGTTATTTGTATTTAGTTTTGGCATCATATCAACAAATGCAAAGGCATAATAGTTACCTTTGGCGGTATTTTTCCAGCCTTTTTCAAAAGGCCATTTATTTACCATGAACCAGTTATAATATTTCGATTCAGGACCATTTTTCACAACGTCCTGCCACGGTTTGAAAAATGCACCGGAGTGATTAAAGACTCCGTCCATCATAACACGGATTCCGCGCTGATGCGCCTGTTTTACCATTTCAGCCATATCTTCGTCTGTTCCGAAGTGAGGGTCAATTTTTGTATAGCTGATGGTGTCATATTTGTGGTTGCTTTTTCCACTGCAGATTGGGGTCAGATAAAGCCCGGTAATGCCTAAATCTCTCAGGTAATCCAATTTGCTCGTGATTCCCGGAATATCTCCGCCGTAGTAATCAAACGGTTTGACCTTTTTGTCAGGAGCTCTCCACGGAAGAACATCTTTTGGATTATAATCCGGATTTCCGTTGCAAAAGCGGTCTACGAAAATCTGGTACCACACCGTTTCGTTTACCCATTCCGGAGTTCGGATAATATCGGAAGGATTCATCCAAGAATAGATAAATAACTGCTGACGGCCTCTGTAATTTTTGAATTCCTCCGGAGTATAAAAGCGGTCTTCACACATAATCATTTTTTCGTCATCTGATTCGAGGTTGAAGTAATAGGTAACTCGCTTGAACTCAGGTTTGACACGAAAAGACCACAAGGTATGGTATTCCAGCCTTTTGATAGAAAATGCCTCTGTGTCACTGCCTTTAAAACGAGAATTTCCGCCGTTGATACCAGTTGTAAAAGGATCTCCAAATGTGAGAGTTACATTCGTGATGTCGTAACCGGTTTTGATAGAGATAATCATAGTATCATCATCAAGAGGGTAGCAGTATTGATCTGCACATCTGTGGTAAATAGAAGATAAATTCATCAAATATAAAACCTCCAATTTCTGTTTTATTCTGTAGACATTTCATTCAAATCCAGTTTGCTGAGATAAGAATTGTGGTATTTCTTGTCACTTGTGACATCTTCGACAAACCAATCCGGACCGATAAAAGAATTTGCCTCATCTACAGAATCAAATTCTACCTCGGCAATGACAAGTCCTTGAAAAACTCCGGTAAATATATCCAATTCAATAGTGTATTTGTTGTAAGGAATCAGGTATCGTCTTTTGGAAATTATATTTCCATCCGCTTTTTTCAGTAAGTGCTCATAACTCTCTTTATTAAGTGGAAGATTATATTCCTCTCTCGCCATAAATCCCTTGCCCTTATAAGTCAAATAATAGGTGTCATCCTCTTTGCGGATTCGGACAACCGGATTTGTATTCAAATATGCCTGCTCAATTTCATGATATTTATATTCAGACAAATCAGGAATATTCCCAATTAAAAATTTACGCTCAATTTCCATAAAATTAAAATCCTTTCTAGTATCATTCTATATCAATATTTTACCTGAAATAAGGGGATTAATCTACTAAAAAAAGTGTAAAATGAGTGGTTTTGTGGTAGAATGAAGAAGATAGCGTACAATGCACGAATATGCGGATAAAATTAGGATGCTTTTCGATGTCTGCTCCATAATTATATCGCTATATTCAGTTGAATGATTACGAAGAGAAAGGAGAATTATAATATGAGTTTGGTATACGCATTTTTAGCAGATGGATTTGAGGAAATTGAGGGACTGGCAGTTGTGGATGTGCTCCGAAGAGCAGGGGTTGACATTCAGACAGTTTCTGTGACTGGAAGTAAAAATATTACAGGTTCACATAACATTAAGTTGGAGGCAGATTTATTATTTGACGAGTGCAATTTTGCACAGTCGGATATGTTATTCTTACCGGGTGGGATGCCGGGAACAAATACCTTAAAAGAACACAAGGGATTAGAAGAGCAGTTGCTGGAATTCCACAAAGCTGGTAAGAAGATTGCTGCAATCTGTGCAGCGCCAAGTGTTTTGGGTGAACTCAATATTTTAGATGGCAAGAGAGCAACCTGTTTTCCGGGATTTGAGGACAAACTTTTCGGTGCGGTGTATACAGGCGAAAAGTTTGAGACAGATGGAAATGTCACAACAGCCAGAGGCATGGGAGTGGCAACAGAGTTTGCCTTAGAACTGGTACGAGTGCTTGTGAGCAGTGAAAAATCGGATGAAGTCAGACGCACCATCCAGATGTAGCGTGGTGTAGGTTATGGTGAAATTTAGAAATTTTATTGAGAAACACTGGTTGATTACGTTTGTGTTTTGCATTTTGTTTGCAGTGGCCGGTCTGGAAATCTACGATGTCTTTGACATGATATTTGGGAAAGTCATATCCAATGAGAGAATAGCCGGAACGCTAGGAAGAATGATTGCGAGCCTTGCTGTGGGACTGTTTAGTCTGTATTATTTTAAAAAAGACAGAAAGTGTCTGGGAATACAAAGGTCAGGATTTTGGAAGGGATTATTTATTGGAGGCTTTATGATTGTCGCCACAATATCAAATCTTTATTCTGCATTTGATGAGGCGAGTGCCTACTCACCTGTCAAGGTTCATGTATCGGAGGTTGTCATAATAGCAGTTGAGGCATTGTTTATTGGAATGTTAGAGGAGTTTTTATTTCGAGGACTGATTTTCAATATATTTATGGCGAAAGTGCAAACATATACATATAAGGAAGTAATGAAAGCAGTGGTGGGTTCTGCTGTTATTTTTGGAGGAGTTCATCTGCTCAATCTCATTACCTATCCGAATTTAATTAAGGTAACACTTATTCAGGTAGAATATGCAATGTTTATCGGAATGATATTTGCTATTGTCTATTTCAGAAGTAGAAATATATGGGTTGTTGTGTTTTTACACTTTATATATGATTTTGCAAGTGAAGTTCCATATGCGTTTTATGACATACCACAAAGAGGAGAAATAGCCGATTGTGATATGGCAACTGCAATTGCGGGTGCGATAGTGAATGTCACATTTTTAGCTGTGGCGTTGATTCTTTCAAGAAAAATAATAGAAAAGCCAAGTGAAAAAAATGTAGACTAAAAGAATGATATGTGATATAATACTACGATGTTACAGTGTCTTTTAGATGATTCTGAGAGATTAATAAGAAAATATTGCAGTATAGACTGCTATAAATAGCGAGACCACGAAGAATCGTGGCGGAATGGAGGAATTTTTAAAATGAGTTCACAGATTGAAAATCTTGAGAAGAACATGGTGAAACTTACAATCACAGTGGAGGCTGATGAGGTTGAGAAAGCAATAGAGAGAGCTTACCAGAAACAGAAATCAAAAATCAGTGTTCCTGGATTTAGAAAAGGTAAAGTACCTCGCAAGATGGTAGAGAAGATGTACGGAGCCGGAGTGTTCTATGAAGACGCAGCAAATGACATGATTCAGACAGCATATACAAAGGCAGTAGAAGAGAGTGAGCTTGATATTGTATCACGTCCTAAGATTGATGTAACTCAGTTAGAGGCTGGAAAAGAGTTTATCTTTACAGCAGAAGTTGCAGTAAAACCAGCAGTTGAACTTGGAGAGTATCTTGGCGTTGAGGTTCCAAAGGCTGACGTAGAGGTTACAGAGGATGAAATCAATGCTGAAATCGACAGAGAAAGAGAGCAGAACTCAAGAATCGTAACTGTTGAGGACAGAGCAGTTGAAGATAAAGATATGGTTACAATCGACTTCGAGGGATTTGTTGACGGAGTTGCATTTGAAGGTGGAAAGGGAACAGATTATCCATTAACAATTGGTTCTCACTCATTCATCGACACATTTGAGGATCAGCTTATTGGAAAGAACATCGGAGAAGAGACAGAAGTTAATGTTACATTCCCAGAAGAGTATCACGCAGAAGAACTCAAAGGCAAACCAGCTACATTCAAAGTAACAATCAAGAAGATTCAGAAGAAAGAATTGCCTGAATTAAATGATGAGTTTGCTGGAGAGGTTTCAGAGTTTGAGACAGTTGACGAATATAAGAACAGCATTAAGCAGAATATTTCAGACAGAAAGCAGAATGAAGCAAAATCAGCAAAACAGGATGCTGCAATCGAGAAAGCAATCGAGAATGCTACAATGGAAATTCCAGAGGCAATGGTAGATTTACAGGTTGAGCAGATGGCTCAGGATTTCGCAAGAAGACTTTCTTCACAGGGACTCAGTGTAGAGCAGTATTTTGCATACACAGGTATGGACGCTGCACAGCTTCAGGAGCAGATGAAACCACAGGCATTAAAGAGAATCCAGTCAAGTCTTGTACTTGAGGCAATTGTTGCAAAAGAGAATATTGAAGTATCTGATGACGAGATGAAGAAAGAAGTCGAGGATATGGCAAAGGCTTATGAGATGGAAGTTGAGAAATTAGAAGAATACCTCTCAGAGGCTGATAAAGATAATATTAAGAAGGATATCCAGAACAGAAAAGCAGCTGAATTAATTGCAGACAAAGCAGTAGAAGTTGCACAGGATGCTGAATAGTATTCATTCAAAAGAAGAATAGATAAAAAGATACATTAGGGTTCGTGTATGTGCGAGCCCTATATGTGAATAAGAGTATAGATAATAAAAAGTTAGAACTATTCACAACTAAGTTCGAATATGCTGTGCATTTCCTCGGTGTTTGCATGGGTTGTATGTCGGCTGGAGTTGACGAAAATCAGGCACGAATACTTGAGAGAGGGTATTGAATGGAATGAAAATGCCTGATTTTGAATAGTTGCAAAATATATGTATTAGGAGGAGAAAATATGAGTTTAGTACCATATGTCATTGAACAGACAGGAAAAGGAGAGAGATCTTACGATATTTATTCAAGACTTTTAAAGGACAGAATTATTTTCCTGGGAGAAGAGGTAAATGAAGTAACTGCAAGTCTTGTTGTTTCACAGTTATTGTTCTTAGAGTCGGAAGATCCAACAAAAGATATTCATTTATATATCAACAGTCCAGGAGGTTCTGTAACTGCCGGAATGGCAATCTACGATACCATGAATTACATTAAGTGTGATGTATCGACTATATGTATGGGTATGGCTGCAAGTATGGGTGCATTCCTCTTATCAGGTGGTGCAAAAGGAAAGAGACTTGCTCTTCCTAATGCTGAGATTATGATTCATCAGCCACTTGGTGGTGCTCAGGGACAGGCTACAGAGATTCAGATTGCAGCAGAGCACATCTTAAAGACTAAGAAGAAATTAAATGAAATTCTTGCAAAGAATACAGGAAAACCATTAGAAGTTATCATGGCAGATACTGAGAGAGATAACTATATGGACGCTTATCAGGCAATGGAATATGGATTGATTGATAAGGTTATTGAGACAAGACAGTAGATAGATAGGAGACCGTAATGGCAAAAAATGATGAATGCAAATGTTCGTTCTGTGGCAAGCCAGAGTCAAAAGTTCGCAAACTTTTAGCCGGACCTTCTGGCATCTTTATTTGTGACGAGTGCGTAGAATTATGCAGCGATATCATGGAAGAAGAGTTGGAGTACGATACAGACGGAAAATCTGATTTTGAAATAAATCTTTACAAACCAAGAGAGATTAAAGAATTTCTTGATGAGTATGTAGTGGGACAGGAAGAGGCGAAAAAAGTTCTTTCTGTAGCTGTTTATAATCACTACAAGAGAGTTCTTGGAAAAAATAATCTCGGAGTAGACATCCAGAAGAGTAATATATTATTACTGGGACCTACAGGTTCAGGAAAGACTTATCTTGCACAGACACTCGCTAAAATTTTGAATGTACCATTTGCAATCGCTGATGCGACAACTCTTACTGAGGCGGGATATGTTGGAGAAGATGTTGAGAACATCTTGCTCAAGATTATTCAGGCAGCCGATTATGATATTGAAAAAGCTCAATATGGTATTATTTATATCGATGAGATTGACAAAATTACAAAGAAATCTGAGAATGTATCCATTACCAGAGATGTATCGGGTGAAGGTGTTCAGCAGGCATTACTTAAAATCCTAGAGGGAACAATGGCTTCTGTTCCACCACAGGGTGGCAGAAAACATCCAAGTCAGGAAATGATTCCAATTGATACAACAAATATCCTGTTTATTTGTGGTGGAGCATTTGATGGTCTAGAGAAGATTATTGAGTCAAGAATGGACAAAAAGTCGATTGGATTTAATACAGAGATTAGTGTGCGCAAGGACGACACTATTGATGAATTATTCCCTGAGGTTATGCCACAGGATTTAGTTCGTTTTGGATTGATTCCAGAATTTATTGGTCGTGTACCAGTATCGGTGGCATTGAAATCATTGGATGAAGAGGCTCTTATGAAAATTCTTACAGAGCCAAAGAATGCACTTGTAAAGCAGTTCCAGAAACTTTTTGAATTAGATGATGTGACACTTGAATTTACAGAGGAAGCAGTAAAGACAATTGCAGAAAAGGCAATTGCGCGTAACACAGGAGCGAGAGGACTTCGTTCTATTGTAGAGGATGCCTTGATGGATATTATGTATGAGATTCCATCGGATGAGACAATTGATAAGTGCATTATCACAAAAGAAGTAGTAGAAGATCATGCAGAGCCAGAATTGGTGCGAATTGATGAAACAGAGTTAAAAAAATCAGGAGCGAAAAAGAGATTCGTATGATAATAAAAAATGCAGAACTAGAGACAGTTTGTGGCATTACAAGTAAACTTCCGGTAAATCTTTTGCCGGAAGTTGCTTTTGCCGGAAAATCAAATGTCGGAAAATCATCTCTGATTAATGGGCTTTTAAACAGAAAAGCACTGGCGAGAACTTCTTCGCAACCCGGAAAAACACAGACAATTAACTTTTATAATGTGAATAAAGAATTATATTTTGTGGATTTACCGGGATATGGATACGCAAAAGTATCTCAGGAAGAAAAGAAGAAGTGGGGTGTGATGATTGAAAATTATTTGAATACATCCCAACAGTTAAAGGCAGTGATGCTGTTGATAGACATCAGACATGAGCCGTCAAAGAATGATATAGAAATGTATCAGTGGGTTGTGAGCAATGGATTCAACCCAATAATAATAGCTACCAAACTCGATAAGATTAAACGCAGTCAGGTAGCTAAAAATATTAAGATTATTAAACAGACATTGAGAGTGCAGCCGGGCACAATGGTGCTGCCGTTTTCAGCGACATCAAAACAGGGCAGAGATGAAATTTTAGATGTTATTTCATCAGTGATTTCATAACAAATTTATATATTTCAGCAGAGGCATCTTTCCAGTTATTACACATGGAGGATGCCTCTTCTTTTGATGGTACAGTGAGATTTAATTCAATCAAAGTACCTTTTCCCTCTTTTACTTGGCAGTGAACGATATAGTCATCACTGTTAGGAGAAGAGTAGTAGTCGGCAATTGTTCCAACTTCATTTCTGAGTTCGTATTTATTTTCCATCAGATAAATATCCATATCATCAATAATTTTTCCCGGAATCTTATAGGAAAACAGTTCTAATATTTTGTCACCGTCCGAGGTGATATGGTAATATGATGTATTTCTGACAGTTTCAAGACTGATTAAGTGGGTGTCAATCAGTTCATTGATTACCTGCTGCAGCGTAAAATAATTTGTATAATCCTTTTCGGAAAAGAATTCTGTAAGCTGAGAGTTAGTTAAAGGAAAATTCACTTTATTTAACATATACAGAATAATCAGTTTATATAATGTTGTAGGTTGAAGCGTCATTGCCATACCTCCCTTCCCTGAACGATGTTATGTTCACTAAAATATTTATTCATATAGTTTAAAACTCTTTTTTTGTCGGCACTCCACAGTGGTGCAGTCAGTTCTCGTTTATTTCCATCACCTGTCATTCTGTGAATGACAATATCCGATCTGAGATGTTCTATACACGCAGCGATGATTTCGGTATATTCTTCTAAGGATAATACAGGAAAATTGGTTTGCTCATAATAATCTGCCAAATCCGTGTTTTTTAAAATATGTAAAAGCTGTAATTTGACCCCGTGAATTGGAAATTGATTTAAATACTTAATGCTCTCTAAAATCATCTCTTTGCTTTCATGAGGAAGTCCTATGATTAAATGTACAACAATATTTACATTTATAGCGAAAAGTGAGGCGATGGCCTTTTCGAAAACGGAAAGGTCATAGCCTCTTCTTATGAACTGGGCAGACTCTTCGTGTATCGTCTGCAGACCCAGTTCGATATAAACTGGCTTGATGTGATTGATTTCGTCCAAAAGTTCAATCACATCTTCATTTAAACAGTCCGGTCTGGTAGCAATCGAGATTCCGACAATATCATCCGGTGCAATCGCATCATAATATATTTTTTTGAGGTAGAAGACATCTGCATATGTATTTGTATATGCCTGAAAATATGCGATGTATTTGCCATCCGAAATCTTTCTTGAAACAAGCTTTTTCGCCTCTTCTATTTGTTCGGGGATAGAGAGAGATGAATGAGAGGCAAAGTCCCCAGAGCCCCCTCTGCTGCAGAAAATACAGCCATTTGTTCCAAGAGTCCCATCTCTGTTTGGGCATGTCATGCCGCCATTTAACGACAGTTTATAAATTTTACAGCCAAATTTATTTTTATAGTAGGAATTTAATCTGTTTATCTGTTCCATTTTTATTTTGATATATCATCAAGAATATTATTTGCTTATATTAGTAGATTCAATATTGTCCATAACAGCCTTGCACACAGCATCTCTTACATTTGGATCAAATGCTTCTGGAAGAATAAAGTCATCATTTAACTTGTCATCTGGAACAAGGTATGCAATAGCATTTGCCGCTGCTAATTTCATCTTCTCTGTAATCTGTGAGGCACGACCAAGCAATGCACCACGGAAGATTCCAGGGAATGCAATTACATTGTTAACCTGATTAGGGAAATCAGAGCGTCCTGTACCTACGATTCTTGCACCGGCAGCTTTTGCTGCATCAGGCATAATCTCTGGAACCGGATTTGCCATTGCAAACATGATAGAATCGCTGTTCATAGTTTTTACCATTTCAGGAGTTACAATATTAGGAGCTGAAACACCGACAAATATATCGGCACCAACTAAGGCATCGGCAAGAGTACCTGTCTTTTTCTCTGGATTTGTCACTTCAACCATAGATTTCTGCATCCAGTTTAAATCTTTCGAATTTTCGCCGATAATACCATTAATGTCACACATGGTAACATTTGTAAAACCGTATGTGAGAAGAAGTTTTGTGATTGCGATTCCGGCACTTCCTGCACCGTTGATTACAACCTTACATTCTTCTTTTTTCTTGCCTGTGATTCGCAGACCATTGATGATACCTGCGAGAACAACGATTGCAGTACCGTGCTGGTCATCATGGAATACAGGAATATCTAACAATTCTTTTAAGCGCTCTTCAATTTCAAAGCATCTTGGAGCTGAAATGTCCTCAAGATTAATACCACCAAAAGCAGGAGCGATATTGACGCAAGTCTTAATGATTTCCTCAGTATCCTGTGTATCAAGACAAATTGGGAAAGCATTGACATCACCAAAAGATTTGAATAATACAGATTTACCCTCCATAACAGGCATAGCTGCATATGGTCCGATGTTTCCAAGACCTAAAACTGCACTGCCGTCAGAGATAACAGCGACAGTGTTTGCTTTGATTGTATATTTGTAAGCAGCTTCTTTGTCTTTTGCAATTACCTTACAAGGCTCTGCAACGCCGGGAGTATATGCAAGAGCTAAATCTTCTCTTGACTGAATTGTACATTTTGATTCTGTGGTTAATTTACCATTCCATTCTTCATGAAGCTGTAACGCTTTTTCGTTTGTTGTCATAATGAATCCTTTCTTATACTTATAAAATCATGCCTATAAAAATCGAATACTAACATCATAGCATATAATTTTAAAATTTACACTAGGAATTTAAAAAAAAATATAGTACAATAAAAGAAATCTTTTCAATTAAGAAGATACAAAGGTCTTAATTCATTGTCTGATTTCAGAATTTTCCCATGATAAATGATAAATATCATATAACTTAATAGAAATTTAAAGAAGGAGTAACAGGGAAACCTGTTTTGTATTTTTATGAGAGAAAAATTAAATGCGTTGCCTCTGACTGAATTGCGTGAAATTGCAAAACATCAGGGGATTAAAAATATTTCTAAAATGAAAAAAGATGAATTGATTGAAAAAATGCTTGAAGTTGGAGCAAATTACGATAATTCAGAGAAGCAGGCAGAGAAAAAAACAAGTGATAAAAAGCAAACAGTCAGAACGGAAGATAAAGGGACTGACAACACTGTTCCGAAGGCAAATGGAATTTTGGAAGTTATGCCGGATGGATATGGCTTTATTCGCTGTGAAAATTTTCTTCCGGGAGAAGATGATGTGTATGTGGCACCATCGCAGATTCGTAGATTTCGGCTAAAGACAGGTGACATTTTAAATGGAGATATGAGGCCGAAGGGAACGAATGAAAAGTTTGGCGCACTGACACATCTGAATACGGTAAATGGAGCAAAAGCAGATGATATTGTAAAAAGACCGAATTTTGAAGACTTGACACCAATTTTTCCGAATCACAGATTAAAAATGGAGACAAGTGAAGAAAATACAGCCATGCGTATTCTGGATTTAATATCTCCGATTGGAAAAGGTCAGCGAGGAATGATTGTATCTCCACCAAAGGCGGGAAAAACTACTTTATTAAAGCAGGTTGCAAAATCAGTCATAAAATCCAATCCGGATATGCACATGATTATTCTGCTTATTGATGAAAGACCGGAGGAAGTAACGGATATAAAAGAGGCGATTCAAGGAGAAAATGTAGAAGTTATTTATTCCACATTTGATGAACTTCCAGAGCA
This sequence comes from uncultured Eubacteriales bacterium, assembly GCA_900321855.1. Taxonomy (GTDB): domain Bacteria; phylum Bacillota; class Clostridia; order Lachnospirales; family Lachnospiraceae; genus Bovifimicola. Next base: position 44,861 of record ONXS01000004.1, read on the forward strand.
CCACAAGAGGGTGTCGGAGATGGTAATTGAACGGGCAAAGAGACTAGTTGAGATGAAACAGGATGTTATTATTCTGCTAGACAGTATCACAAGACTGGCGAGAGCGTATAACATGACGATTCCGCCATCAGGAAGAACCCTTTCCGGAGGTCTTGATCCCGCAGCTTTACATATGCCAAAACGATTTTTTGGAGCGGCGAGAAATATGAGAGAGGGCGGAAGTCTTACGATTCTGGCAACGGCTCTTGTAGAGACTGGAAGTAAGATGGATGATGTTGTGTTTGAAGAATTTAAGGGAACAGGAAATATGGAACTTGTTCTGAATCGAAAACTTCAGGAAAAACGAGTATTTCCTGCCATTGATATTGTCAAATCAGGAACAAGAAGAGAAGACCTGCTGTTGACAGCAGAAGAACTAGACACAATGTATCTAATTCGGAAGTCTATCAATGGTGGCAGACAGGACGAAAATGTAGAAAAAATCATTGATTTATTTGATAAGACGAAAAATAACGATGAATTTATAAAGGTCGTAAAAAAAAGCTTGCAATAATAGAAGATATATGTTAAACTCTAAGCGTTGTTTTAGAATATGATTGGCTTTATGCCGCTAGCATATGATTAAGTTTTTAGAGAGGTGAATGAAATGAGAGAAGGAATCCATCCAACATATTACCAGGCAAAGGTTGTTTGCAACTGTGGTAACGAATTCGTAACAGGATCAACAAAAGAAGATATCCACGTTGAAATATGTTCAAAATGTCATCCATTCTATACAGGACAGCAGAAAGCTACATCTGCTCGTGGTAGAATTGATATGTTCAACCGTAAGTATGGTATGACAGATAATAAATAGGTCTGTAATTGAGAGGCTGTCACTTCAGGTTCTCCATTTTTGGTGGAGAAGTATGTGGCAGCCTCTATTTTACTATTTAGCGTTACATTTTATGAAAGGACATCTATGAGAAATTCAGGAATTGGCGGTCAGGCAGTACTTGAGGGCATTATGATGAAAAACAAAGATAAATATGCCGTTGCAGTCAGAAAGCCGGACCATGATATTGAAATTTGTGTAAAAGAATATAAGTCCTTAACCAGTAAGAATAAATTTTTCTCAGCTCCGTTTATACGCGGAGTATTCAATTTTGCAGATTCACTGGTACTTGGAATGTCAACTTTGATGTACTCGGCATCATTTTATGATGATGAAGAGCCGGAAGATACGAAAAAAAGTGAAAAAAAATGTGCAAAAAATACAGATGAATCATTTAAACAAAAGCAAGAAAGTGTTATAATGACAATAACGGTTATTATTTCGGTTATTATATCACTGGCGCTTTTTATCGTAGCACCAAGCTTGATTTCAGACTTTATTAAGATGCAGTTTGGAATAAAAATGAGATTTGTAAATTCATTGATAGAGAGTTTTTTAAGACTGGCAATTTTTCTTGCATATATTGTGTTGATTTCGAAAATGGAAGATATCCAGCGAACATTTATGTATCATGGAGCAGAGCATAAATGTATCAATTGTGTGGAGAGTGGAAGAGAACTGACAGTAGAGAATGTTCTCGGAAGTTCAAGGTTACACAGAAGATGTGGAACAAGTTTTCTGTTTTTAGTCATGTTTATCAGTATTTTGTTCTTTATTTTAATTCCGGTAGAGCAGCCGCTTCTTAAAATTGTCGTTCGATTACTTTTGATTCCCGTAATTGCAGGAGTATCCTATGAGGTTTTAAGATATGCCGGAAGCCATGATGGAGTCTGTGTGAGAATAGTAAGTGCTCCGGGACTTGCACTTCAGAAACTCACAACAAAAGAGCCAGATGCGGAGATGGCAGAAGTGGCAATAAAAGCAGTAGAAGCTGTATTTGACTGGAAAGAGTATTTAAAAAGTTTAGAATAAAAGAGTATATGAAGTTATGTTAAGTAAAGATATCATTTTTGTAAAAGGGAGGTAGATTGACAATGAAGTTCACAGAATTAGTCAGACGTGGACAACTGAATTTAGTGAAAGCAGGTATTCAGGATGCTGATAATGATGCTTGGCTTTTAATGGAAACAGTGTGCCAAATTTCAAAAGTTGATTATTTTACAAAAATGAATGATGAAGTTCCAAAAGAAATGGAAGAAGAGTATTTTAATGCAATTGCAAAGAGAACAACCAGATACCCACTTCAATACATTCTCGGTGAATGGGAGTTTATGGGACTTCGATTTAAAGTGAATGAAAATGTTTTAATTCCAAGACAGGACACGGAAGTTTTAGTAGAAAATGTAATTCGAACAATTGTAGAGTGTTCTACTGAACGAGGTGTGAAGTTGGATATTCTCGATATGTGTACGGGTTCTGGATGTATTGCGATTAGCATTGCAAAGAATTGTCCGGATGTATTTGTCACAGGTGTAGATATTTCACCGGAGGCAATTGAGATTGCAAAAGAAAATGCACAGTTAAACGGAGTGACGAATGTGAAATTTGTCCAGAGTGATTTATTTCAAAAATTAGGTGACCCCGTAAACAAAGTGTACAGACAATATGATATTATTGTTTCGAATCCACCATATATTCGAACAGCAGAGATTGAGAAACTGATGCCAGAAGTTCGGAATCATGAGCCGAGATTAGCATTAGATGGGTCAGATGATGGATTGGAATATTATAGAAGAATCAGTATGCAGAGTATTATGCACCTAAAACAGGATGGCTGTATATTATTTGAGATTGGCCATGATCAGGCAAAGAGTGTCTTAGAGATGATGGTTCGCAATGGCTACCGAGATTTGAAAGCAATTAAGGATTTGGCGGGAAAAGACAGAGTGGTCATAGCACATAAGTGGTGACAGAATTCTGTTTGAACGCAGATAAGCAATCCCCAACTCTATGGCGTAAAGACATAGGCGGGGTATCGGAGATGCTTATGTCCGTTTTACATGGAATAGGTTTTGGTATGTTGTATTTACAAGTAGATACTTGTATAGAGAGATACTTGTATATAGAGATATTTTTATAGGAGAATAGTTATGTTTGATAGATTAGAAGATCTTGTGCGCAGATATGAGGAATTGATGTTAGAATTGAATGATCCGTCTATTGCAAATGATCAGGATAGATTTCGCAGACTGATGAAAGAGCAGTCAGATCTTGCACCGATTGTTGAAACATTTCAGGAATATAAGAAGAGTAAAGAGACAGTCGAGGATAGTTTGATGATTCTTGAAGAAGAAAATGACGAGGAGATGCGTGAACTTGCCAAAGAAGAATTAAACGATGCAAAAGCAAGAATTGAAGAATTAGAAAAACAATTAAAGATTTTACTCCTTCCAAAGGATCCAAATGATGATAAGAATGTTATCGTGGAAATCCGAGCAGGTGCTGGTGGAGATGAGGCAGCATTATTTGCAGCAGAGATTTACAGAATGTACATCCACTACATCGAGACAAAGCGCTGGAAAGTAGAATTGATTGAATGTGAAGAGATTGGAATTGGCGGTATGAAGAATGTTACATTTATGGTGACAGGAAAAGGTGCTTATTCCGTGTTAAAATATGAATCAGGAGTTCATCGTGTACAGCGTGTTCCGGAAACTGAGTCAGGTGGAAGAATTCATACATCGACAATCACTGTTGCAGTGATTCCGGAGGCTGAAGAAGTAGATGTTCAGATTGATGACAAAGATGTGAGAATTGATGTTATGAGAGCATCTGGTAACGGTGGACAGTGTGTCAATACAACAGATTCTGCTGTTCGTTTAACACATATCCCAACAGGTATTGTGATTTACAGCCAGACAGAGAAATCTCAGCTGCAGAACAAGGCAAAGGCATATGCACTTCTTCGCTCAAAATTGTATGATATAGAGTGTCAGAAAGCACATGATGCAGAGGCAGATGCAAGAAGAAGTCAGATTGGTACAGGAGACCGTTCTGAGAAAATCAGAACTTACAACTTCCCACAGGGAAGAGTGACAGATCACAGAATTGGTCTTACACTTTATAAATTAGATAAGATTATGAATGGAGACATTCAGGAGATTATTGATGCATGCATTGCAGCAGATCAGGCTGCAAAACTCAGTAAATTAGAGGAGACTGCTTAATCTAATTATTTTAGATGAGAGATTATATAAGAAAGTCAGTGGTAAATTGCCACTGACTTCTTGTTTTTGTAAGTAATATGTTCTGGTGTCGGTTGTGCGCAATTTTGAATAGTGAGATATCATATAATTATATTATATTGTTACGAAGTGTTAAATTTTTTATAACAGGAGGAAGAATATGAATCATGAATTATTATTATGTTTAGACAGAATCATGGAAAAAGATGATGTTTCACTGGCGAAATTAATCAAATATTTTTGCAGGTGGAGTGATATGGATTATATTACAAATGAGGAATTGCTGGGGATTGCAAAAAATTATGAGGAGTTTAATCAAGATATCAACAAAGATAAGTATTTGTTTTTCAAACCATTAAAAGAAGAACAGCTAAGCAGGAGCTATGAGTTGACTGCGAAGCAGGAAGAAATTGGCTATCAGAGATTTTTAGAAAAAAATCAGTATGAAGTTGGATTTGATGTGAGTACCACGGGAAATATGTATGATTTTATTCGTAAATTTGTACTGGAATTTGGAGAATGGGAAGAATATGAATATTTGAAAGAATATGAACTTATCAATCACTGTACACATCTTCATAGTATCAATCCGTTTCGGTATGTACAACGTTATTATATTGACTCGCAAGGGATTTCATGCAAAGATACCAACTCGTTTAAGATACCAGATTATCCGGAGATGCTGACCAATTTTTTGGAGGATGGATTTCATCTTGTATTTGACTGTGAAGACGGAGATGTGAGAGTGGACGAGTATCCGGAGCTTGTTCAGTTTGGTATGGAAGTATCCGGAAAGAAAGTGGAGATATATGATCCATATCATGCAGTCCTTCGATTTCATGAGTTGTTTGTAAAATGTGAAAAAATCATAGATTGTATCGGACAAGTATACAACAAAGATGAATATGAAGGAAGCGATTACCTTGATGATTAATTTCCTTGAATTTATAAAAGAATTAAGGATAGAGTATGATGATTTTGGAAATGTATGGATAGATACACGAGAATCGCCATGTTGTATAGAGGAGTGGTTCTGCCTGTATGATAAACTGGATTTGATTGAATCAGGATATTATTTTTTATCGAAAGAAAATTATGAAAAAATCAGTCAAATAAAAATCCAGATTGACGTTGATATTGAGGAGATTGACCGATATATGAGTCGACGCCCCTATTTTCGAATGAGAGGAGAACCTGTGAGCAGAGAGCAGGCCTATGATATTATTCGCAGAACGTTGGGAGAATTGCAGCTTGATACATGGCCGCGCAATAAGCCGAAATATCCAGACTATATTAGCTTATATCATTTTTCGGTATCTCAGGGTAGAACATGGATTACATCTGAGGGAGCAGTTGGAGGAAATCTGATTACAGGCAGACTGCCAAAATTCAGGGAATTACTAGATGAAATCATGAATATAGTGATTGAGTTTCCGTATCTCAAATTTGCGATTGCCA
>ONXS01000035.1 GCA_900321855.1 uncultured Eubacteriales bacterium
AGATCCTGTAGGTCCTGTTACAAGAACAAGTCCTCTTTTTCTTGTATAGAGATCCTGAACCGCCTGAGGAACACCTAACTGCTCAGGTCTTGGAATTTCTGTACCTACAATACGAAGTGCTGCTGCCATATTTCCACGTTGTCTAAATACGTTCACACGATATCGTCCAATTCCTGGAAATGCTGCAGAGAAATCAGCCTCGCCAAGTTCATCATATATAGATTTGTGTCTCTTATCTAAAATACTTGATATTATTGTCTCTGCGTCATCTGGAAGTAATACTGGATAATTCATATTTACAAGTGCCCCGTTAACTCTCATCTTAGGTGGAACACCTACTGTAATATGAACATCGGATGCATTGAAATTTGCTGCATTACTTAATATCTCTTCTATTGTGATCATTTTTTGTCCTCCTTAAATTGTTTTATTTATGATAATAGCATCGTTATTATAGATTCTGCAAATTATGAACCTCGTTTTTGCTATGTCAATAGAACTCATGATTTGATACAATCGTTCGAAATTATAGATGATGAAAAGCTATGTTTTACTGCTGGAAATAAAGCGTATATTGTCACTTTGGGGAAGTAGGAAAAGCAGAGATAATCAAAATATATCGATGAGAAATTACAGAAATGTCAAAATAACAATAAAACATTCGGAGGTATTTATGAAGGCGTTAGGAACAAAACAATTAAAAACAAAACGATTGGTATTGCGAGAATTTAGAAAAGAAGATATTCAGAGCGTATACGAGAATTACGGCAGTGACCCGAAGGTAAATCGTTTCATTAGTTTCGCACCATGTGCAAATTTAGATTCTACAAAGGATTTTATTGCGATGCATTTGCAACAGTATGAAACCAATCCTTCTTTTTACGGATGGGCTATTACGCTGAATGATGAGGTTATTGGCTCGATTGGATTATTCAATGTAGAGGAAGAGAGTGAACAGTGCGAGTTGGGATATAGTTTAGGAAGTCGTTGGTGGGGAAACGGATACACAACGGAGGCGGCAACAGAGGTTTTGTCTTATGCTTTTGAACAGCTTAAATGTCACCGAATTTATGCCTCACATCATATCGACAATCTTGCATCGGGAAAAGTATTGGTTAAAATTGGCATGAAAGAGGAAGGAATTCTCCGTGATGCGCAGAAAAACATGGACGGAACATTTAGTGATTTGCGATTATATGCGAAACTTAGCACAGACGAATAATGAAAAACAAAAATACATTAGAATAATGAAAAACAAAAACACACCAGAATAATGAAAAATAAAAACATATCAGAATAATGAAAAACAAAAACACACAAGAATTATGAAAAATAAAAACTATCGGGAATAGAGAAAGAGGATTACATGAACGAGATTTTTACAAGAACAAGCATCAGACAATTTGAAGACAGAAAGGTAGAGCAAGAAAAAATTGAGAAAATTCTTCGTGCAGCAATGCAGTCCCCTACAGCTGGAAATCAGCAGACATGGGAGTTTTATGTCGTGGAAAATAAGGAGACACTGGAAAAACTTTCAGGTACAAGCCCCTATGCGAGCTGTACAAAAAATGCCCCTGTCGCTATCGTAATCGCTTATCGCGATGGTGGAAGATTTGAGGATTATAATGAGATTGATTGCGCCATAGCCTCTGAAAATATCTGGTTAGAGGCTGAGGCATTAGGACTTGGAACCGTCATGCTTGGTATCGCACCATTGAAAGAGAGAATGGAGGCAGTCGAAAAAGTTTTGGAATTTCCAGAAGATTTACACGCATTTACCATCTTTCCAATCGGATACCCAGTTCAAAAAAATGCTCAGCAGGATAGATTTAACCCTGAGAAAATTCATTATGTGAGATAGAGGGAAAAGAGAAATGATTCGACCAATGAAAAGCAAAGACACAGAAATTATCATGGAAATGATGGAGCGATTTTACACATCAGATGCAGTATTAACCAACGGCAGCAAAGAAATTTACGCAGCAGATATTGAAAACTGTGTCAACGACAATCCATATCTTGAGGGATATGTATTTGAAGAAAATAACGAAATACAAGGATATGCAATGCTTGCAAAAAGTTTTTCCACAGAGTTTGGAAAGCAGTGTATCTGGATTGAAGATTTATATCTGAGTAGCGAACATCGCAGAAAAGGAATAGGAAGTCAGTTTTTCGATTTTATCAAAGAGAGATATCCAGATGCAGTATTTAGGCTTGAAGTAGAAGACGAGAATATAGGTGCAATTGCAACCTATCAGAAAAACGGATTTCGAGATATTCCGTATAATGAGATGATATATGGGGTCAGACCCCGTAGTTGCAACTAACAAAAGTTAAAAGTATCTAACGGTGTCAGACCCCACAGAAGACCCCAAAGAAGAAAGGAAATAAAAATGAAGGTATTAATGTTAAACGGAAGTATTCATCAAAATGGAAATACATATCAGGCACTTGAGGTAATTGGAAAGCAGTTAGAGGCCGAGGGAATTGAATATGAAATTTTCCAGATTGGAGCGGAACCACTCAGAGATTGTATTGGTTGTGGGCAGTGTAATGAGAATGGATGTATTTTTACAGATGACAAGGTAAATGAGTTTGTTGCACTTGCGAAGCAGGCAGATGGATTTGTGTTTGGAACGCCAACGTATTATGCGCACCCAAGTGGCAGAATTTTGTCGTTTTTAGACAGGGTGTTTTATAGTTCTGGAAAATTTTTCTCATTTAAGCCGGGTGCAGCGATTGCAATTGCGAGACGAGGTGGCACAACGGCTACATTTGATGTGATGAATAAATATTTTGGAATTTCACAGATGCCGGTGGCGGCGTCAACTTACTGGAATATTGCACACGGTCTAAGACCCGGAGAAGTGCAGCAGGACGCTGAGGGAATTCAGACCATGCAAAATTTAGCAAAAAATCTTGCATGGATGATGAAATGTTTCGAGGCGGGAAAGAAATCTGGAATTTCGTTGCCGGACACAAAGAAGGAGGTCAGCACCCATTTTATAAGATAAAATATGTACAGATATTATTTGATGCGTATTTCACATATATCATTTTAAGATATATGTGGGGAATAAGAACTATATGATAGATTTTCATTTTCTGTCGTAAATTCAACAATCATTCGTTTCAATTCCTGCGCAACAGGAGTGAGGTCTTTGATGTCATGAGCAATGATTCCAATCTCGGAGGAGATGGCTGGTTCAATCGGATATTGGTGTAATGTGTTTGGTGTGATGTCTGCCAGAAGTTTGGACACAATTCCAATACCGTTTTTTTCTTCGGCTAGTGCAAGGACTGTGCTTGCGTGTTCTACTATCGTACTTTTCGCAAGAAATGAGGCATTTATGTCAAGATTTTCCAAAGTGACTTCTTTGCCCGATTGACATAAAATAAATCGTTCAGGTTTTTTTGATAAATCAATGACCGTGTGTTTGAACAGTTCATCTTTTGACACGGCAATCATATAGTCCTTATAAATCATTTCATAATCAAGATTTCCAAAAGGCGAGTAGGAGATACCAAAATCAACTTGGTGTTCTTCTACCGCTTTTTTTATGGCAGTTGCGCTGCCCTCAATGAGTTCAACTGTGACATAAGGATATTTCTGGCGAAATTTATATAATACTTTTGCGAGACAAAAATTTGTCACAATCGGAACGGCTGCGATTTTTACTTTTCCACCGATAAAATTGTTGGAGCGAAATGCAGTCTGATACATTCGATTTTCAAGGTCTGCCATCTGCCTTGCCTGTAATAAAATCTCATGTCCAACCTCGGTGAGTATCAGTCCCTTGCGCCTGTCACGGTGAAATAATTTTAAATTCAATTCCTCTTCTAGATTTTTAATAGCCTTACTGACAGCGGGCTGTGAAATATATAATTCATTTGCAGTTTCTGTGATGCTGCCTTTTTCAGCAACACGAATAAAAATGTGCAGGTTGTGGTTTAACATAATCATTTAGTTATCTCCTTATTAAGATATATGTATTAGAGTTATGAGAAAGTATATCATATAATAAAATTACAGACAAGAAAAGAGAGAACAATATGTATTTCAATGACGTATTCGATAGTGTCAAGTGAAGTATGAAAAAACAAAAGTAAAGAAAAGGCACGAATATAACTTGAAAAGTGTAGATATTTTAAAGGGAGGAATTTGAAATGAGTAAGAAAACAATCGTAGTCGTAGGCACAGGAAAAGGTATGGGAAATCACATTGCAAAGAAGTTTGCCAAAAATGATTTTCGAGTAGTGCTTATGGCAAGAAATGAAGAAAATTTAGCAAAATATCAGTCGGAATTTGAGGCACAGGGATTTGAGGTGTATACAAAATCAGCAGATGCCTCGGATACAAATTCTTTAAAATCAGCATTTGACTGGGTAAAAGAAATGTTTGGCGTAGTAGATGTATTGGCATATAATGCAGCCATTCTCACAGCCGGAACACCAACAGAGCTCACAGCAGAGGAACTGATGAAACACTATCAGGTGGACGTAGCAAGTGCACTGTTCTGTGCCAATGAGGTTATTCCGGCACAGTTAGAGCAGAGAGAGGGAACAATTCTCTTTACTGGAGGCGGGCTCGCACTTTATCCAATGGCAGAGTATACCTGCGTATCAATTGACAAGGCAGCACTTCGCGGATTGGCATTTGCGTTGAATCAGGAATTAAAAGAAAAAGGCATTTTTACAGGAGTTGTGACTATCATGGGAAATATTGCAGAGGGAACACACTACGACCCAGAAATGATTGCAGAAAAATACTGGCAACTCTATACAGAGCGTAAGGACGTAGAGATTGTATTTAAATAAGTTAAAGTAGGAGTCATGGAGTAGTGCATTATGGAAAATAAATTATTAGAACTGACATTGAGAAGGCGTTCCGTGCGCAGATATAAAAATACAAAAATTGATGACAACATCATAGAAGAAATTATGAAGGTGGCATTGACTGCTCCAACCTCATTTGGTCACAAGGCAGTAGAATTTGTGGTGGTGAGAGACGCAGACACAATTCGGAACATTGGTGTATGCAAAAGTTTTGGAGGTTCTCAAATCAATGGAGCCGACACCGTTGTTGTCACAATGGTAAAAACAGCCAACCAAAATCAGAGCGAATTCTGGATTGAAGACGGCGCAATCGCATCAACCTATATCCTGCTTGCAGCAGAACAATACGGACTTGGAGCCTGTTGGGTACATATTCGAAACAGAATGGGAATCCAAAAAACATCAGATGAAGAAATCCGAGAGTTGCTCGGAGTGCCATCTGGCTACACCGTGTTAAATCTCATCGCAATCGGTGAAAAGGGAGAAATCAAGACACCTTATACCGAGAACGATTTAGATATGAGCTTGGTGCATTATTTCGGGGTCAGACCCCAGAGAAGTAACTAACTTAGGTTAGTCATCTCTCTGGGGTCTGACCCCCTTTTTACTTGAAGTATAGTGGTGAAAATGATAAACTGGAAAAAGTATTAACAGAAGATATAAAGTAAAAAAAATTAAGCAGAAAAGCAGCTTTGGTATTGAACATATGTGCAAATCTGGAGATGAATATAGGTGAGAAAGATGAGGAGATTGATATGTGCAGAGCATGGGAAGAACAAAAAGAGTTAGGAATAGGACAAGGTATAGATTCCGTGATATTACGAATGAAAGAAAAAGAAAATACCAATGGAACAGATTGCAGACTTAGTTGGAAGTGGTATAGAGCATGTCAGGAAAGACATAAAAGGAGGTAAATAATGATTTTATCACTTCAGGGATGTATGGCAGTTGGAAAGACGACAGCAGTTCGTTACCTTCAGGAACACGCACCATACATTCACGTTAGTTACGAAATAAATACAGATGTTGTAGAAGAGATAAAGAGGCGGGGACTAGATAAAAATAAATTTGAGGATTATGTAGAAATTCAGAAATTATGGCTAAACAAAGAAATTATCCGGTGGGAAAAAGCAAAAAATTATCCATGTAGTATTATGGATTTTGGAGCAGAAGAAATTGAGTTTTACACATTAAATTATCCAAAGACAATCGGTGAAGATTGGGATGTAGAAACTGCATTAAAAGATGAATTACAGGCAGTGAGAAACTGTATGCCACAAAGGATTTTATTTTTAGATGCCTCAGATGAAATTTTGCGACAGCATAAGGAAAATGATGAGACACGAACGAGAAATTTTTTTGAACATCATTTGAAGTATTTTTTGCCATTAAAAAGAGAGTGGTTTTGTGGCAGAGAGAATGTGGACGTGTTGCGTGTAGATGATTTGAGCAGAGAAGAAGTGGGAATCAAGGTGAAAGGATGGTGTGATGAGTGGATAGAGAGGTATCGAGGATGATGATAGATGAGAGTGTAAATTATGAAAAGGTGTTGACAGAGCCGAAACAGCTCGTTGCAGTAGAATTGAAAAAGCAAGGATTTGATATTAATAAAATATCTATGCCACAAACGGTATTTTTGTTAGCAGATGATATATTTGATAAAATGAAAGACTTAAATTGTGGAAAGTATCAATATCCAGTTAGCAATGGCGTTTGGATATTTAACCATAATTCAGAGGTTGGATTTGTAAAGGCTGAAATGTGTTCACCAGCAATCGCTACTCAGGCAGAAGATTTAATTGCAACAGGAGTGAAAGAACTGATACACATTGGATATGCAGGTGGACTTCAGGAAAGTTTGCAAGTGGGAGATATAGTGATTACAGAAGGTGCATTTAATGATACTGCGATTGCCAGACTTTACGGATATGACACTGATTTTATGGAAACATCAAAAGAATTGACAGATAAAATCAAATACATGATAACAGGTGTGGACTTATCGGTTATAAAGGGAAAATCGTGGACAACAGATGCTGGATACCATGAGACGTTAAGGCAGGTTTTGGAGTATCGAAAGAAATCAGCTCTTTGTGTAGAAATGGAGGGAGTTGGTTTATTTACCATAGCAAAATATAGAAATTGTAAAGCGACTGCATTGTACATTGTATCAGATGTGTTCAGTAAAGATGAATGGCAGCTTGGATGGGATGGAGAGGTTATTGCTCAGAGTGTTGATTTTATTTTAAAACAGATTGTAAAAGCGATATGAGGAAAATGTGAAAGGCGCATGATGAAATCAAAGAATAATAGGAGTATCATTCAAGAATTAAATATGAAAAGTCGGGATGATGTTGTCAAATTTTTAAAAAGTTTATGGAATGAGACACCAATGCCTTGCCCACTTTGCAATGGAGAACTTGTGTTTTTGCACAAGAAAGCAAAGAAAAGTAACGGCGACTGGAAATGTGAGGAATGTGGACATATTTACAGAACTATTAATATTTTAATGGAACTTCCAGAGACATAACACAAATATGAAAGGAATAAAAAAATATGGAAACAGAATTTGTCTGTCATACGACATCCTTAGAAAGTGCGATTTCAATCTTCGGATGTGGAAGTTTATCATTACCAGTAAAGGCAAGAGGTATGTCTGCACAGGAGTTGTCGAAGGAAACTCGTAATGCTGCAAATGACCCAGAATATTATTTTGAATATATCATGTTTGTATAGGGAAATTGTCAGGGGTGAAAAAACTTCCGCCAAGCTGCGAAGTAGCCTGTGTTCATGAGCAATCAGCAAAACGGATTGCGAATGTCCACTTTACAAATATGACAAATAAACAAATCAACGAGGAGAGCCTATGAGAACAATAGCAATAACAAAAAAATGTACAGAATGTGAGAAAGAACTCATTATGTCAACTGTTCAAGAACAAGATTCAGTGCTATTTTTTGACGATGAAGAAGAATTAAAAAATAGTAAGGAAATAGAGCAGATAGATATTATCTTTGGCGAGCCAGCCATAGAGACTATTCGCAAGGCAAAAAGTCTTCGGTGGATTCAGATGTCTTGGGCAGGAGTAAATCAATATATGTCAATTCCAGACTTTCCCACAACGATTACAGTGACAAATGCCTCGGGAGCATATGGAAATGTAATCTCAGAATATGTAGTTTCTGGATTGTTATTATTGATTAGGCAATTACCGACCTATATGAATCAGATTAGACTTGGCGGATGGGAAAAGATAGCTGGTGATGATACATTAGAAGGAAAAAGAGCCCTAATTTTAGGAACCGGTAATATTGGTCAGGAGACAGCGAAGAAACTAAAATGCTTTGGAGTATATACCATAGGGATGTGTCGCACAGCGAAAGAAAATGTAAAACCTTTTGATGAAGTGTATACAATAGACAAACTTGATGAAAAGCTAGGTGAGGCAGACATTGTAATCATAGCTTTGCCGGGCACAGAGAAGACAAGGAATTTGTTTGATACAGAGAGAATACAGTTGATGAGAGAAAGTGCAATTTTAGTGAATGTAGGTCGAGGTTTCATTGTGGATACAGAAACTCTGATGGAGGCGTTAAAAAATAAGAGACTGAGAGGTGCAGTTCTTGATGTCACAAATCCAGAACCACTTCCAGAACAACATCCTCTACGAAAGATGAACAATGTACTTATAACCCCTCATATATCGGGAATTACTTGGGGAGAAAATATGTTTACACGAAAAAGAATTGTAGAAATTTTTTGTAAAAACATTGTTCATGATACAAATCACGAGATAAAAGAGAATGTGATAGACTTTGCGAGGGGATATTGAGATAAATGAACACCAGCAAGTGTGCGCACAGATTTGTACAGTGTACAGATTTATACAGTGTACAGATTTATACAGTGTACAGATTTGTATAGTGTACAGATTTGTACAGTGTACAGATTTGTATAGTGTACAGATTTGTATAGTGTACAGATTTGTATAGTGTATAGATTTGTATAGTGTACAGATTTGTATAGTGTACAGATTATATATCGGTTAAAGCTGATGCAAATCAGATGCGAATATTCACAAGCAGGTATGGAATATAAGAAAAAATTGTCAAGGAGAGCAAATTTATGACCTTAAAACAAAGAGCGAAACAACTAAAACAAAATATCCCCGCATTATTTCTAGCACTCAAGGATAAAGAGACTCCTTTTATTGCTAAAATATTTGCTGCAATTACAGTGGGATATGCACTTTCTCCGATTGACTTAATACCCGACTTTATTCCGGTACTTGGATATTTGGATGATGTGATTTTACTGCCACTATTTGTTGTGATAACAGTGAAACTGATTCCACAAGATATTTGGGAGAGATGTCTTAAAAAAGCAAAGAACTTGTGGAAAGATGGCAAGCCAAAAAAGTGGTACTATTCCATTCCAATCGTTTTTATTTGGTGCATAATATTGTGGGTGGTTATAAAAAATATATGATAAATTTCAAAAAGTTTAGTGACTGGCTTGGCTATGATTGACTCTATAGAAATAAAGGGGATAACATATACTGGTTGGTAAATTGGATAGAGAAATTTATCCCACAACATCTTCTGGAAATCACCATAGAACTAGAATGTTCACAAGAGGCGTTATAAAAACTTGCTTTAGCTTTGAATTTTGTAGGAAGATAAGGGAAAATTTTGGAACGAGTTTGGGGCAGGACTTTTGATGATTATTTTGTACAAAGTAATCAAAAAGAAGTTTGGCTGCATTTGATACAATTGTTGCACGAGCAACAGCTCATTCTTCGATATTTGATTATACTAACATCATCAGAGAGATAAAAACTCACAAAATGGAAATCAAGAAAGGATTTTATGCTATGGGAAAGAAATTAGATTTAAATAAAACAGTATATGATTTGGTGCAGGAGTATCCAGAACTTGTGGATATTTTAAAAGAACTTGGGTTTTCAGAAATCACAAAAACAGCAATGCTCCATTCGGTAGGACGAATGACAACGATTCCAAAAGGTGCAAAAATGAAGAAAATCTCAATGATGAGCGTGGTATCAGCGTTGATGCAGAATGGATTTGAACTTGTTGGAACAATGCCGGATTTATCAGCTATGAATACAGAGACTCATGAGATGAAATTGGCAAAAAGTAATGAGACGGCACAAAGTAATGAGTCAGCGGGAAATAATGAAACAGAAGAAAGTAATGGAATGGCAGATTATGACAGTGCTGCACAGGAACCAAATACTACGGAACTTTTGAAAGGCTATCTCAAACGACTTGGACAGGGCGAGGATTTAGAAAATGTCAGAAAAGATTTCGTTCAGAATTTTTCAGAAGTTGAGGCGTCTGAAATCATGAAAGCTGAGCAGGAATTAATCAAAGAGGGAACTCCAATCACAGAGGTTCAGAAACTGTGTGATGTTCACAGTGCATTATTTCATGGAGCGACAAGGGAAGAGAAAATTGCAAATGCGGAAAAAGCTGCTATGGAGTCCTTAAAAAAGGAGCAGGAAAATGAGACAGAAAATAGACAGACGGACACCATAAAAACAACGCAGGCAGAGAAGGTAGTAGTATCTTCCGGCAGACCAATGCCAGAGGCATATAGAAAGAAACATGAGGCAGCAAAGGCGTTGAGAGAGACAGTCGGACATCCACTTTATACACTCACAAAAGAAAATGAAAAGATTGCTGCCTTAATTGAGAATATCAGAAATGCGATGGAGGCAGGCGAAGATGTGGGAGAAAAGATGAAGGTTTTACGTCAGCTTGCAATTCACTACGCAAAGAAAGGTGATTTACTTTACCCACTGATGAAGGTTCGCTATGAAATTTCAGGACCATCGGATGTGATGTGGACCGTCGATGATGAAATTCGAGATGAGCTTGCAGCACTTGATAAAAATAACAATCATGATGAGGAATGGAGAGAACGAGTGGATGCGGTTCTAAAAAGAGCAGATGAGATGATTTATAAAGAAGACAATATTTTATTCCCAATCTGTGCAGTGAATTTCAGTGAGGAAGAGTGGTACGGAATTTACGAAGACGCAAAAGATTATGCACTTGTATTTGAGGTAGAAGAAACTTGGGAAGAGGCGGAAGATGCAATCAAAGTAAAAAAAGAGCGTGAGCAGACCGCAATCCGTGAAGGTGAGGTTGTGATGGCTGGCGGACATATGACAGTTGCTCAGTTAGAATCGTTGTTGAACACACTTCCAATTGAAATCAGTTTTGTAGATGCCGACAATATCAATCGATATTTCAACGAGGGACCAAAGGTATTCAAACGTCCTCAGATGGCGATTGACCGAGAAGTGTTCTCATGTCATCCACCAAAAATTGAGCCAATGGTTAGAAATATTTTAGAGAGTTTCAGAAATAATGAGAGAGACAGTGTTCCGGTATGGATGGAAAAAGGTGGAAAGCCATTCTTAGTAACCTATATGGCAGTCCGCGACAAGAGAGGAAATTATCTCGGAACTGTAGAAGTCGTGCAGGATATGCAGTTTGCAAAAGAACATTTTGAGAAGTAGATAGAAATATAAGAGCAAAAGATTTTAGAAAATGGAATATAAAAAGTATGAAAATCCAAAATCTATGAGACAAGAAAATAGATGAAAACGAGGTGGTATCGATGAAAGAACAGGCAGGTCAAATCATTGATTTTGCAGCAGAAAATATTCCGGTAAGAGGCTGCACAATATCAAAACAAATTTATCACGAAAATGGGATTGGAATTTCAGTATTTTCGATGGCTGAACACACAAGTATCAGTGCAGAAAATTATGAGTATCATAAACTTTGGACAGTGTATGACGGAGAGATGGAAGTATTTACAAAAGATGAAACAATCCGTTTGACAAAGGGAATGAGTATCCTGACACCACTTCATAAATCCGTGGGTGTCAGAGCAGTTAGGGATACCGTTTATTTAGAGATTGAATTTCGAAAGGAGAGCATTATGAACGAGTTATTAAAATCAGGAGAAGTGTTCAAATTAGCAGAACTATTGCCATATCAGGAAGGCAAGATTGTGAATATGGATATTGTCAATGAGGAGAAGATGAAATTTGTTGTTATGAGTTTTGACGAGGGAACAGGACTTTCTGAACACGCAGCGCCGGGAGAGGCACTGGTATTTGCATTAGATGGTGAGGCAGTGATTGGATATGAGGGAAAAGATTATGTTATAAAAGCTGGAGAGACATTTAAGTTTGACAAACTTGGTAAACATTCCGTCACAGCAACGAAGAAATTTAAGATGGCATTGTTACTGGTATTAGGATAAAAAAGGAACGAAGAAGATTGTGTACCAGTACTCATAAGTGAGTATGGAATTCACAGTGACAAAAGTTTTGATGGTAAAATATATAAACAGATGTTATAATGAACTGGTTCAGGTAGATATTTCTAACTGGACAGGTCAGGAAATTTAAGGCCTGATAAATTGAGTATAAATTTTCAGGAGAAATAAATATGTTGTATTTGAAAAAATTCAGCATATAGTTGTTTTCTTTCTGGGGTTAATTATTAATTTGTCATATAAAAACCATTTATTTGTGGTTGATTTTTTTGATTTCATTTATGTTAACGATAGGAACACAGCTGTATGCTTATTTACATGGAACAGTATACGATGTGTGGTATAACAATGGATTTTTAATCATATCTGCTACAGCGTTGTTTGAATTGTTTTCGAGAATAAAACATCTGCCTTTTTCAAATATGTTTAGGAGAGTTGCAGAAGATACATTTGGTATTTATTTAATACATGAGATGATTATCTTGTATTTTCAAAAGAAAATATTTCAATGGACAGAATACAGGGCAGTAAAATCATTTGTCATTTTTTTGATGAGTTTTGGAATTAGTATTTGTATTATATATATTTTCAAATTTATACCTAAAGTAAAAAAGTATTTATTTTATATGAAAGAATAAAGCAAAGTAAATTAGAAGGAAGGATATATAGTTCTTATGAAATTTTCAGAAATCGACTTTATGAAGATAAAAGCAATGGGAGTTGATAAAATCGTTGTACACAGACAAGGAAAATTAATTGTAGGTGGAAAGTTAGAGAATATTCTTGCATACCGAGATATTTTAAAAGATAAAAAAGTGATTGGTCAGGCAAGAGATGTAGAACTCTGGATGATTGAGATTGAGTAAAGAGTATCTTAGATAAGTATAAATATCAAGAAATTTACATAGACAGATTCTGTCTAACCCATTTTGGTAAATAGAAACAGAGAACAAAATCATTTTGATATTGTATAAAAATATACAAATATAAAATGTTATCCAAAAGAGAATGGAGATTAAAATTGAGTAAATTTATCATACAATTGGCAGAAAAAATATCACACTTCACACCATGTACGATTATACAGAAAAAATGTGCAGAGATTATCTCATAGATGTAGAGCAGTCGGATTATGAGTTGGTCATTCGGGAAGAGGATATTCTTGCAGAGAGAGAACTTGCGAGAAAAACAGCAGAGGCAGATGGTGTGGAGGTGGGAAATTATCCGGACAATTATTTAGAATCGCTGGCAGTATATCGAAAAATTGCGGAAACTCTGGCAGCAGATGATATTATTTTGTTTCACGGGTCTTGTATTGCAGTAGATGGATACGCCTATCTGTTTACTGCGAAAAGTGGAACCGGAAAATCGACACACACTACACTCTGGAGAAAAGTATATGGAGACAGAGTCTGTATGGTAAATGATGATAAGCCTCTCATCTGGCTGTCGAAGGAGGGAGTATATATTTATGGTACTCCGTGGGACGGCAAGCATCATCTGAGTACAAACACAAAAGTGAGACTTGGGGGAATTTGCATTTTAAATAGGGCAAATGGCGAACAAAATTCGATTGCACATATTGGCGGGAAAGAGGCATATCCGATGCTGTTGCAGCAGACATATCGTCCACGACAGACAGCAGAGTTGTTAAAGGTTTTGGAGTCTATAGATAAACTTGCAAACCATGTTCCGATTTATGATATGAGATGTAATATTGATGAACAGGCAGCAGTGATGGCTTATGAATATATGAGTCAAGGATGTGAGAATTAAGAGATGAAAAAGAGAATTGTGTATGGAATCCTGACGTTCCTTTTATTATTTATCGAAGTTCTGATTGCACTGTTTGTTCATGATTGTATCATAAGGCCATATGTCGGTGATATATTGGTTGTGATTTTACTGTATACATTTGTGAGAATATGGATACCGGAAAAAATCAGGTTATTACCACTCTATATATTTCTTTTTGCAAGTTGTGTCGAACTGTTGCAAATGATACATATTGTAGAAATACTAGGTGTAGAAAATAATACATTTTTGAGAGTATTGATGGGCTCAGTGTTTGATGTTCAGGATATTCTGTGTTATGGAATTGGCTGTACGATTCTTGGGATTTATGAGCTTGTGATTCTATTTAAGCAGAGAGAATAGCGAGAAAGAATAATACAAAAGTGAAAGTGGAGTGGAACATTTTGAGTATATTCTGCTGAAACACAAAAATAAGAGATAATTGGTAAAAATTGCTAAAAAATAATGAACTTTTTCATAATATGTGGTACAATATTACACAGAGTTGGTGCGGTAAAAACAAAAACTATATATGGAAAGGGGCATTTTTAATGGACACTAATATTTTTAATAATTCAAATGTAATTTCTTGGCTGCAGTATTTTTCAGATAATACTGATGTCGATTTGGAACATGTCAAGATTCTTGACATCACAAAGAAGAACAAAAATCTGATTCCGGCGGTAGAGGCACACAGGAGTGTACTTGTGTTTACTGAGGCAGGGCATGACGATATTTTTTACCGAATGTTTGATGCGGGGCTTGGCGAGTGTATCGTTGTATATAATGAAGGAAGTGAACCTTCTGGGGACATCAAGAGAGACAAAGTTGCAAATATGATTGATAGAGGAATCAATGCATCGGCAGGTATGCTGATTCTCAATGACCATGCGAGAACAACTTTGAAATATGGAATTGATAACAGTGAACTTGCTTATGGTTCTGTAAAATATGTTGCATCGGAGATTCGAACGGTTCTATTGTCAAAGATGCACCTCACAGAGGGTAAGAATGTATGTGTAATTTCAGGTGAGTCGATTGCGGTTGAGGCTGCACACTGTGATGGTGAGGGAAGTATTATAGCAGTGGAATATGATTCAAGAGACCGCAGCACAATGGAGGACAATGTCAGTCGTTTTGGACTGGATAATATTACAATTGTAGACCATGTCGGAGAGGATACGATGAAAGACTTGCCAGTGCCGGATGTGACAATGTTAGTTGCCTCAGCAAGTATGGAAAAGGAGATGGAATATCTGCTCTCCGTAAATCCAAATATGGAATTTGTTGTATATACACTTGATTTTACGGTGGCAGCATCTATGGAAAATATTTGCAAGAGGTTTGGTATTCGAGATCCGGAGGTTATCCAGATGACCGTGTCAAAACTGACAAGTAAACACACATTCCAGACACAGCCTTCCCCTTGGATTATTTCATTTAAGGCAGGAGAATAGGAAGTTATATGGCATATCGGGATGGGGAATCCGTTCTGATATGTCATTTTTTATTCTTGATTACAGCTTGTTTGCAAAGAGTACGATGTATTGTTTCACATTGGACATAAACATATATTTCACGAGGAGACAGATTATGAATTTTAAGATGACAATTGCATATGATGGCAGCAGATACAACGGCTGGCAGAGACAGGGAAATACAAACAATACCATTCAGGAAAAGATTGAATCGACATTATCAAAGATGTTTGAGACTGAGATTGAAATCAATGGTGCCGGAAGAACCGATGCAGGTGTTCATGCAAAGGGACAGGTTGCAAATTTTAAAATTCCTGCCAAAATTTTTAAGATGGTATTTCATATAACAGATGAGGCACAGTACAGGGAAAAATGCACAGATTTTAGAGATGTACTCAACAGTTATCTTCCACAGGATATCCGTATTCAGAATATAATGGTTGCAGAGGAGCGTTTTCATGCAAGATTAAATGCAGTTGGAAAGCACTATTGTTATCAGATTGACCAGAGAGAGGTTGCAGGAATTTTTGACCGAAAGTATGTCAGTCGAATAGAAGAGAGTCTGAATGTGAATAATATGAAAAAAGCTGCGTCTTACTTGATTGGAGAACATGATTTTAAGACTTTTTGTGCCAATAAAAAGATGAAGAAATCAACAGTTCGAACCATTCATGATATTGTGATTCAAAATCAACAGGGGCTGATTACAATTGATTTTTACGGAGATGGCTTTTTGTACAATATGATTCGAATTATCACAGGAACATTGATTGAGATAGGGACTGGAAAGAGAGTACCGGAAGAAATGCAGGAAATTTTAGCATCCAGAGACAGAAGTAAGGCGGGATTTCTTGCTGAGGCGAAAGGATTATTTTTGTCAGAAGTCTATTATCAGAATTGACAGAAATGCGAAAAAAAGTTATGATGTAAATGCTGGTTTTTAACTGGCAATAATTAGAAAAACGAAAGGAGAATATGCCATGGACAGTGGAGCGGGAACCGGAAATATACCCCCGAATAAACAGCACACAGGCATATATTTAAACTTCATAGATTAGGATTCTTCATAGATATATAGAAAATAGTCATAATATTTTGAATTTGAGTAAGAATCAGTGGATTTTAAATATATGCCTGTGTGCATTGCAGTATATTTCCATGCCAATTAAAACATACATTTAAGAAAGGCAGGGTAAATAGGAATGAGTGAAAAAGACAAGAATATCGACAGAGAAATTGATGAGAGAAAGAACGAAGATTACATCAAGGATACTCATGTCGAGGAATCAGATGAGAAAGAGATTGTCGATCAGATTCGAGGATTTGATGAAAAAGAGGTCGTAGAGCAAATTGAAAATCTGCTGGATCAGAAGAATTATGCGGAGTTAAAAGAAATTTTGACTGCTATGAATCCGGTGGATATTTCAACGGTATTCGAGGAGATGAATGACAATAAAATTCCATTGTTGTTTCGACTTCTTCCAAAGGAAGAGGCAGCGGAAGTTTTCGTAGAGATGGAAGCAGATGCACAGGAGTTGTTAATCAGGGGATTTAGTGATAATGAGTTAAAAGAGGTCTTAGATGAACTTTACCTCGATGATGCCGTTGATATTGTAGAAGAAATGCCGGCAAATGTGGTAAAGAGAATTTTGTTAAATACGGATTCCGACACAAGAAGAATGATTAACGAAATTTTGAAGTATCCAGATGACAGTGCCGGAAGTATTATGACAATTGAGTATGTCAGCCTGAGATTAAATATGACGGTGTCGGAGGCAATTAAGAGAATTCGAAGAACAGGTATTGATAAAGAGACAATTTATACCTGTTATGTCACAGATTCGAGCAGATTTTTGCATGGTGCGGTATCGATTAAGACACTTCTTCTTGCAGATGAGGACGATTTGATTAAGGACATTATGGATACCAATTATGTATCGGTTCATACACATGAAGATCAGGAGGATGTTGCAAATAAGTTTAACAAGTATGATTTACTTGCAATCCCAGTTGTCGATGATGAGAATCGACTGGTTGGTATTGTAACCTTCGATGATGCCATCGATGTTATGCAGGATGAGGCGACAGAGGATATTAAGAAAATGGCTGCCATCATTCCATCGGACAAATCTTATTTTAGAACGACAACCTTTGAGACTTTTAAGGCGAGAATTCCGTGGCTGTTGTTGTTGATGGTATCCGCAACATTTACGGGAAGTATCATCACTTCATTTGAAAGTGCACTTGCAACCTGCACCATTTTGACCGCATATATTCCAATGCTGATGGATACAGGTGGTAATTCAGGAGGACAGGCATCAGTTACCGTTATTCGTGCCTTATCACTGGACGAGATTGAGTTTGGAGATATTTTTAAGGTAATCTGGAAAGAGGCAAGAGTTGCACTGATGTGTGGAGCGACACTTGCAGTTTGTAACTTTGTGAAACTGCTTGTGCTTGACCGATTGCAGGTAACAGTAGCTTTAGTTGTATGTATCACACTTGTTATCACAGTGTTTATTGCAAAAATTATCGGATGTACACTTCCAATTCTTGCAAAGAAAATTGGATTTGATCCGGCTGTAATGGCGAGTCCGTTTATTACAACGATTGTTGATGCGGTATCACTGCTTGTTTATTTTAGAATTGCAACTATGATTTTGCATATTTAACAAAATAGAAAACCCCCACCATTTTCAATATGAGAGTGGTGGGGGAAAAAATATATAGGAGTAGTTATGAATATTTTATTAGTAATTTCAATTATCTTTTCTGTTACCAGTATTTCTTACTATATATATGCTGCAAGTTATGCTGGTCCTACATCATCTTTTTTGTGGTTCTGGCTTTTTATGTTTGTTGGATTTGTAATACTCTCAGTAATTATTGTCAAGGATAAAAAATATCACTATATAGAAAAAATTCCACGATTTTTGAAAGTGATTTGTCTGATTGTTGTCATTGTTGGAATCACTGTGTTTGGGGTTATGGAAGTGCTGATTATCAAGGATATGAGAGCAGTTGCAGATTCGGACCGTGAATATGTGATTGTGCTTGGTGCACAGGTACGCGGCACAAGAATTACAAAATCTCTCAGAAAACGTCTAGACACGGCACTTGATTATTTAGAAGAGCATCCAGATGCAAATGTCGTGTGCAGTGGCGGACAAGGTCGAGGAGAAGATTTGTCAGAGGCCGAGGCAATGAAAAACTATCTGATGGAACATGGAATTGCAGAAAAACGAATTATCACAGAAGATAAATCTAGAACAACGTATGAAAATCTGAAATTTACACAGCAATTGATAGATAAAGATGCAAAAATTGCCATTGTGACCAATAATTTTCATGTGCACAGAGCGGTACATCTGGCAAAAACACTTGGGTATCAGAATGTACAGGGAATGGCAGCTCCTTCTGACAATCATTTGCTGCCAAATTATATGGTGAGAGAGGCAATTGCACTGTTTAAGGAATATCTGGTAAGATAATCAAATTTATGTAGAGAATCCATTCGTGATTTCTCAATATTATGATAGCAGTGACATGTAATCGCAGCTTATCATATTTTAATTGTTGGAAGAATGTACAATAGACAGGAGAATAAAATATGGAATATTTTGATATTTTAGATGAAAATTTTAATCCAACAGGTGAAATTCGTGAGCGTACCGAAGTTCACAGGCTAGGACTTTTACACAGAACGGTTCATATCTGGGTAATAAAAAAGGAGCAGGGAAGGTTGTTTGTATTACTCCAGAAACGAGCTGCACACAAAGATTCGTATCCGGAATTTTACGATATTTCAAGCGCCGGACATATGATGGCGGGAGATGATTACCTGATTTCTGCACAGAGAGAGCTGTTTGAAGAGATTGGCATTGATGCAAAGCCGGAGGAATTAATCGACATTGGTTATAAGAGAACCAATCACAGAACAAAGTTTTACGGTGAAGATTTTATCAACAACGAAATCAGTAAAGTTTATGTATATGATGCGACTGGAAAAGACCTCAGCGATTTGAAACTTCAGAAAGAAGAGGTAGAAGAAGTAATCTGGGTGGATTATGAAAAAGTGAGCGATGATGTAGTGACAGGAAAGTTAAAAAATTGTATACTGTTAGAAGAGTGGGTAATGTTAAGAAAAATCTAAGAAAAGAGAGTAAATAGATGTATAATTGTGGATTAATACTAGAAGGCGGTGGAATGAGAGGGCTTTACACAGCAGGAGTTCTTGACTTCTTTTTAGACAAGGGGATTGATTTTAATGCTGTATATGGAGTGTCAGCAGGATCAGTCAACGGGTGTAACTATCTTGCGAAACAGAAAGGCAGAACCTATCATATTTATACAGATTTTATCGATGACAAGCGATATGCAAGTGTGGACAACCTGATTCGCACAGGAAATTTTTTTGGAACAGAAATGAATTATGATGAAATTCCAAACAAATTGCTGCCATATGATTATGATGAATTTTTGAAATATCAAGGTGATTTTTATGCTGTTATCACAGATTGCACCACAGGATTACCAAAATATAAAAAGGTGACTGATTTAAGAGAGGAATTATATATGCTCAGAGCGTCCTGCTCTCTGCCTTTGATGGCTGAGATGGTTGAAGTAGATGGTGTTCCTTGTTTAGACGGAGGACTTTCTGATTCGATTCCTGTCAGACAGTCTGTAAAAGATGGACATAGAAAAAATGTCGTAATTCTGACGAGAGATGTGGAATATAGAAAACAGCCAAACAGGCTGATGTCACTGATGAAATTAAAATACAGTGCTTATCCAAATCTGATTCATGCAATGGAGCAGAGACATATTGTATACAACAGAACGCTTGAGTATATTGAACGTCAGGAGAAGAAGGGAAATTTATTTGTGATTCGCCCATCAAGACCAGTGAAGGTTGGAAGACTTGAGAAGGACAAAGAAAAACTGACCAGACTTTACAAGAGAGGATATATCGAGGCAAAGAGAGAATATGACCGATTGCAGGAATTTTTAAGTCAGTGTGAATAAGATGGATAGTTACCAAATAAATAAAAAAAACAGTTAACATTTTTACTGTTTTGTAGTAAAATTAAAATAAATTACAGAAAGTGGAGGTTTCGTAATGAAGAGATATTTTGAATTAGGAGTGTATGACAAACCAGAAGCAGATGGAACAGGAGTATTAGCAAGATACGGAAGTATTGCTGAGGCAAAAGAGGCAATATCTGAATTTACAAAAGAACCTGATCAGATTTTTATCATTGATGAGTTAGAAGAGCAGGATGACGGCTCCATCAGACAGCTTGGCGAGTGGATGATCAG
>ONXS01000059.1 GCA_900321855.1 uncultured Eubacteriales bacterium
GTTCAGCTGACTAATACTAATAGGTCGAAAGCTTAACCAAGAACGGTTTGGGAAGATGTTTTGGAAGAATTAAGATAAATTTGATGTGTAGTTTTGAAGATATATGAGAGTGAAAAGCAAAGGTAATATGCCTTTGCTTTTTTTGTTGCTAAATAATCAAAATTAAGAGATTGTTTAGATAAAATTTATATCCTATCAAGTAGATGTAAATTGTAAATACCTATGAAAAATGATATAATAAAGAACAGATATTATAACTATTATGAAGAGAAAGAGGGCGGACAAAAGATGTACAAGAACTATATATTTGATTTATACGGAACACTTGTTGATATAAATACAAATGAAACAAAAAAAATTCTATGGGATAAAATGCAGGAGTTATATGCGTTTTATGGGGCAGAATATACTTCAAAAGAGTTAAAAAAAGAATATAACAGGATATGCAGGGAAGAAGAGGCTAAGATAAAGAAGTTTGACTATCCGGAAATGAAAATCGAGAAAGTATTTAAGAGATTGTTCGAACAAAAGGGTGTCAAAATGGATACAAAAAGCATCGTTTTGGTTGCTCAATTTTTCAGAATTACATCTACAAAATATGTGAGATTATATGACGAGACAATCAGTGTATTAGAAGAACTCAAGGCAAAAGGCAAAAAAATTTATCTGCTGTCCAACGCTCAAAATGCGTTTACGGCATATGAAATGAAGTATCTTGGTATTTACGATTACTTCGATGGAATTAAGATTTCATCAAATGAGTCTGTACGAAAACCATCTCTGATGTTTTATGATTCTCTTTTTGAGCAATATGGGTTGAAAAAAGAAGAATCTGTCATGATTGGAAATGACTGGATTTCAGATATGAAATCAGCAAATGATTATGGAATAGATTCAATTTATATTCACACAGATATTTCTCCAAGAGACACTATTATAGAAGAAATTCGTGCAACTTATAAAATTTTAGATGGTAATATTGGAAATGTTAAGAAATATATCAGGTAATATATCATTTTTACCAGATAATTCTTAGTAAAAATGTATAAATTGGTCTTCTAATTTAGACGGTTCTATGTTACAATTAGAAGTAACTATTATAAATAAAAGGAGGAAATTGCAATGGGAAAAAAGATTCGCGCGATTCTTTTAGCACTTGCTTTGTTGATTACAACAGCTATTCCGGTTGGAACAACTTTAAGAAAATCAGTTGATGTTAAAGCTGATGATGCTGGAATTGATATTGTATTCAATTTTACAGGTGCAGACTTAAGCGCTAAAAACGAAAACGGAGTCGGCTACCAGTTATATACATGGTCTGTAGGTGGTGGCGACGGTGCTGCCTATGACATGGTTGTCAATGGCGACACAGCAACTTACAAACTTCATCTTGATTATATCTCTACATTAAGACAGGGATTCATCGTAAGATTTGGTGATAATTGGGATGCAAAAGATTTTGAAAGCGACAGATTTGTAGAATTATCTGATGTCTTAGGCGGAACAATTACAGTTGACATCAAATCAAAAGAAGCAAAATTTGATGTTGATGACAGTCAGGCAATCAAAGGCTTAAAGGTGACAAGTGCGGCTGCTGATGTAAATGATTTAACAAAAATTACATTTACAGTTGGTCAGGAGTTGACAGATACAGCTTCTGCTAATATTCGTGTAAGAAGTATGTATACAGGTGAATTTATTGGTGTTACATCTGCCACACCTGATGATACAAACAAAGCATTTACACTTGTTTTAGACACAGCATTAGAGAGAGACGGAGCATACGAAATCGTTTATGATTCATCTGATGAATTCAAAGATCAGACATTTATGATTGCTTTACCAGACTACTATGTATCTGATGAATTTGAGAATGCAAATACATATACAGGTGATGATCTTGGTGCTACATGGTCAGCAGCAAGCACAACATTTAAGGTATGGGCTCCATTAGCTACAGATGTAAATGTGAACTTATATCAGTCAGGCAATGAGGGAGCTAACGATTTAATTCAGTCAGTTCCTATGACAAAGAGTGACAATGGTACATGGGTTGCTACAGTAGATGGTGACTTAAATGGTACATACTACACATACTCTGCCAATGTAAAAGGTAATCAGGTAGAGACTATCGATCCTTATGCTAGAACAGCAGGAATCAATGGTAAGAGAGGTATGGTAATTGACCTTGCTTCTACAAACCCAGAAGGATGGGAGAATGATAAGAACCCATTCACATCTCCAAATCAGGAAGATGCAGTAATTACAGAGTTACATGTAAGAGATTTCTCAATTGAGCAGAGCTCAGGTGTTTCAGAGGCAAACAGAGGTAAATACCTTGCTTTCACAGAGGCTGGAACAAAGAATGCAACAGGTCAGACAACAGGTCTTGATTATTTAAAGAAATTAGGAGTGACTCATCTTCATTTACTTCCTGTATACGATTATGCAACAGTAGATGAGTCAATTCCTAACAATACACAGTACAACTGGGGATATGATCCACAGAACTACAACCTTCCAGAGGGTTCTTACTCAACAGATGCTTCTAACGGTGCTGTAAGAGTAAATGAATTCAAACAGATGGTTAAATCATTACATGACAACAATATTTCAGTTATCATGGACGTTGTTTACGGACATGTATACAATGCAGGTCAGTTCTCTGTAAACGTACTTACACCACAGTACTTCTCAAGAGTTAATTCAAATGGTTCTGGATGTGGTAACGATACAGCAACAGAGAGAAACATGGTTCGTAAATTCATCGTAGATTCAATGGTTTACTGGGCAAAAGAATACCATATCGATGGTTTCAGAATTGATCAGGTTGGATTATATGATATTGATACAGTAAATGCTCTTGTAAAGGCATTAAAAGAAGTTGATCCTAACATGGTACTTTACGGCGAAGGATGGAGCATGGATACAAATATGTCAAAAGACATTAGACTTGCTACACAGACAAACGCTTGGAGAACACCAGGATTTGGTTACTTCAATGATACAACAAGAGATGCTCTTAAAGGTCATTTATTTACTGAGACAGAAGTTGGATATGCAAATGGTGCAAATGCAGCTAAAGTTGCTGATGTAATTAGCACAATTACTGGAGAGCCAGCTTGGGCTG
The DNA here is from genome assembly GCA_900321855.1 of uncultured Eubacteriales bacterium. Taxonomy (GTDB): domain Bacteria; phylum Bacillota; class Clostridia; order Lachnospirales; family Lachnospiraceae; genus Bovifimicola. Next base: position 3,131 of record ONXS01000059.1, read on the forward strand.
ATGATCCAGAGCAGAGTATCAACTACAATTCATGCCATGATAACAAAACATTATGGGATTCACTTCGTACAAGACAGCCAGCAAACGGATACACAGAAGAAGAGTTAATGAAAGCAAATTCACTTGCAGCAGCAATCGTAATGACATCACAGGGTGTTCCATTCTTCCAGACTGGTGAAGAGATTTACAGAACAAAGACAAATGCAGATGGTGAATTCGTAGAGGATAGTGTTAACTCTCCAGATTCAGTTAACTCAATCAAATGGGATACATTAAATGATGCAGCATATGCAAGCAGTTCTGACTACTATGCAGGACTTATCGCACTTAGAAAAGCTCATCCTGCTTTCAGAATGACAACATATGACGATATTTATGCAAACTTAAATGTAGTAGTTGACGGTAAACAGGATGATGATGCAGTAATCGCTTACCAGCTCAATGCAAAAGCAAACGGTGACACAGCAGACGGAATCTTCGTAATCTTCAACCCAAGCAAGAATACAAAGAATGTAACATTACCAGAAGGTAACTGGAATGTTTATGTACAGGGTGACAAAGCTGGTACAGAGGTTCTTGGAACAGCAAAAGGATCTATTGACGTAGCTCCAATTTCAGCAACAGTTCTCGTATGTGAAGATGGAACAGTAAAACCTGTTGAGCCTAATAATGGAGGCAATGGAGATAACAGCAATGTAACTCCAGGAGCATCAGATAACAATAAAAATAATGATGCAGCAAAACCAGCAGATAACGCAGCTCCAAATCAGGCAGTTAGAACTGGTGATAACACATTAGTAACAATCGCACTTATCGTAGTTATGTTAGTTGCTTGTGCTAGTGCAGTAGTTGTATTAAGAAAGAAAAAATTCAACTAAGTTTAAAGTTAAGGAATGATAGAAATGAAGAGATTAACGAAAAAATTAGGAATTGCCGCAATGGCAATGTCTCTTGCAATTGGTGGAGCTGTATTTGGCAATGCTACAGAGGTAAGAGCTGAAGAGTGTACAGCAACATTTCACTACACAAGAGATGATAAAAACTATTCTGACTATAAGATTAAAGCGTGGTCACCTTCTGATTCAACAGGTCAGTTAGGAAAGTTTAAGGTATCTGGTGATGAAGGAATTTTTGAGTACACATTTGATAATGAGGATGAGCAGTTATCATTTATGATTCAGGCCGCTAACAATCCTGCAGATGTTGCTTATGAGCAGACAACAATTACAGAGGGAATTACTGGAAGTGCAATTGATATTTATGTTCCAGATATGCAGCCATATTCAGTTGGAAAGCCAGCAGATACAGATTCTGCAAAAGCAGATGATAAAGAAGAAACAGAAGAATCTACTACAAAAGCAACAGTAGCTGATTCAGATTCAGAAGAAGTTGCAACTGCAGCACCTGTTCAGACACAGCAGGTAAGAGAGAACAAACCAAGCACAAAGTCTTACAAAGTAAACTTTGGTGTTGCACTGCTTCTCGATATCGTTTTATTTGCAATCGTTGGTGTAATTTGCTTTATGAAATTTAGCAAAGAAAGAATACCAGTATATAAACAGCAGTAAAAATTAAAACAGACATATCATCAAATATGATTTGTTAATTCTGCCCATGTATGATAGAATATATTGTACATGGGCAGTTTTTTTTGCTTATATTTGGAATATTGATGATGAAACATATTCACAATTATTTTTGGAGGATTTTATAAATGGATAACATATCATATGGCTTTAACAAAAAATGGAATACGAGATATTCAACGCCAGAATTTGAGAATACATATACATATCAGGGAAATGATTTGGGCTCAACATATGCCAGAGAAAAGACCTTATTTGTATTGTGGTCACCTTTTGCAAAGAGTGTTTCTGTGAATATTTTTGAACATGGGGATGCAGAGGTTTCTGACATGCTTGAGTCAGTTTCTATGAATAAGGGTGAGAATGGAACATGGAGATTGGAATTAGAAGGTGATTATCTGAATAAATATTATACGTATAGTGTAAAATTTGATGATGAGTACAACCAGTTTTTTGACTGTGAAATTTGCGACCCATATGCAAAGGCTTGTGGGGTGAACGGAAAACGTGCAATGGTTGTTGATTTAATGTCTACGAATCCGGAAAACTGGGAAGCAGATGAGGATCCAAACAGGGATTTAAAACAGAATGATTATGTTATTTATGAATTACATACAAGAGATTTATCTTCATTAGACAGTTCAGGTATCAAAAATAAAGGTAAATTTCTGGGACTGACAGAGAATAAGACAACTGTAGATTCAGAGGGAACAATTGCTACAGGTATCGACCATATCAAAGAAATGGGAATTACACATGTACATTTATTGCCATTTTATGATTATGCAACAATTGACGAGTCAAAGCCATTTAACAGTGAAGAATATAACTGGGGATATGATCCATTAAATTATAATGTTCCAGAAGGCTCTTACAGCACAGATCCATACGATGGAAATGTGCGAATCAAGGAATTAAAAGAAACCATAAAGGCTTTTCATGAGAATGGTATCAGTGTGATTATGGATGTGGTTTATAATCATACATTTAATGAGGAATTCTGTTTTAATAAAGCAGTACCGGGATATTTCTACAGAATTGATGAGAATGGAGAGCGCTCAAACGGTTCAGCCTGCGGCAATGATACGGCATCTGAGAGAAGTATGGTAAGTAAATTTATTGCAGATTCTGTGGAATACTGGGCAAAAGAATATCATTTGGACGGATTTCGATTTGACTTGGTGGGATTAATTGACGTTGATACAATCAATGAGATAAGAAGAAGATTAGACAAAATAAGACCAGGTATTTTTCTATATGGTGAGGGATGGGATTTAAATACTGTTCTGACAAGAGAGACGAAACTTGCCAAACAGGAAAATATATACCTTTTAAATCAATTTGCAATGTTCAATGATGATATCAGAGATGCAATAAAAGGCAGCGTATTTGAAGAGGCAGAAAAAGGATTTATTTCTGGAAATGAGGAGAGTAAGGAACTCATGCTGGATTCAATCAAAGGTCTTCCAACATGGAGTACGTCACCATGTGATGTTATTAATTATACATCATGTCATGACAATTATACCTTGTTTGACAAAATCAGACTTTGCAATGAGAATATTTCATTTGAAGATGCTGTGAAGCAGAATTTACTGGCAATTTCAATTGTGATGTTTTCACAGGGAACACCTCTGATTCATGCCGGAGAAGAGATATTGAGAACAAAGACAGATACAGATGGTTCTTATGTGAGCGACAGTGTTCGTTCTAGTGACAGTGTAAATGGTATTGACTGGGCGAAGTTAAAGCAGAAAGAATATATGGATGTTTACCAGTATTATAAAGGAATGATTGAGATTCGTAAAAAATACGATTTACTGAGATATAATACAAAAGAAGAAGCTGAGAAGAATATTATGTTTGCAGAAAACAGCAACGATTTGGTGATTGAATACACAATTACAGATAAAGGAAGAGAGATGCTTGTTGTGTTTAATGCCAGTCAGAAACCTTACTCTGTAGATAAGGATTTATCAGGTTATACAGTATTGGTAGAAGGAAATCAGGCAAAAGCTTCTGGAATTAGAAAAGCAGAATCAAAAGAAAAGGCAGAATCAGTATCGACCATGGTATTTGTAAAAACATTATAGTTTCAATTAAAAAACAGATGACAATTCAAAATGTCATCTGTTTTTTTGTGGCACAAGCGAAATTACGCCTGCATAAAATTTTATTTATTATTTCTGATTATTTGTAAAGTATGCAATCAATTATTTTAGGAAAAATTTGTTTCCCATATTGCCATATTTGTAGCTGAGTATGGAACTATATAACAGGAATTGTGGTATCCTGTGGAATTGGAACGGTTGTTGGCTGCTCGGTTGGTGCAACGGTCTCAGGCTCTGTTGTAATAATTTCCGGTTGAGTTGTAGTAGGTGCCGGCTCTGTCGTTGTTGGAGCAGGTGTTGTTGGTGGTACAGTTGTTGTTTCTGGTGCCGGTGTTTCTGGTACCGGTGTTGTCAGTGGTTCTGTCGTTGTTGGAGGCTCCGTGGTCATAGGTTCTGTTGTCTGTTCCTCTGTTGGTGGAATATATGGCTGTGTTGTATTGTCATAGTGAACATCTTTTTTTCCATATTCATTTGGAAACTCTACGGTTGCCGGCATTGTTCCGGAACTTGGAGAGTATTTCTTCTCGGACATTGTAATTTTTGAACTAGATGATTTTACAACTTTTACAATTACATCAAGTGAAGCGGAGCGGTTTAATAAATCTGTTACAGAGTATCTGACATGGTAAGTGCCAGACTGTTTAAAATCAACAGTTCCTGTAATTTTTACGGATGAAGTAATGTCATTTCCGCAGGTATCAGTAGCCTTAATAGTTGATAATAAATCTAATTTGCTTCCAACAGGTGCAGTAATATCAACACCTTCAATAGAAGGTTCACAGGTATTCCATGGGTTATTTGGGTCTGGGTCTGTTGGATCCCAACCCTTGTAGAGGCTGTCAGATGGAATCTTGATAACAGAAGGTTTTCCAAGTGGTCCTGGATTTTCTTTGTCATCATAGATAATAACCTGTGTACCATAAGCACAGTTGTCATAAATCCATTTGGCATCGGCAACGGTTAGTCTCACGCATCCTAAAGATGCATTGCTTCCAAGTTTATTGAATTCTTCGCCTTCCATATCTCCACTGTTTGGAGTAAAACATGGAATGGAATGAAAGAGTATACCGCCATAAATTCTTGTTGCATATTGTGAATAAGTATCATCTACCATAAGACGCCAGGTATATTTCTGGGAAGTCTTAAAACTTCCAAGAGGAGTATTTTCTATATTTTTTCCTACAGAACATGCCATTGCTTTATATGGAATAGTAAATTCACCATTTTCATCCTGACGATAAACAGTCACGCAGTTGGCAACTCTGTTTACTTTGATGAGATAAGAATAATCACCTGCTGGTAGTGTCGTCTCAGTTTCTTCTGTGATATCTTCAGGCAGAGTGAATTCTAAATCAGATAAACTGGTATCGGTTTCTTCTTTCTCATTTGACAAAGTTGAATGTGTGGTTTTATTTTTTGCTGAAACGTGAGTAGAGTTCTTTTCGAGAAGAGCAGAACTCGCTATAATGACCACAATTAAAATTACAGCGGTCACAACAATAGCTGTGATTAGTCCTAGATTTTCTCGAAAGTAATTTGTCATATTTCTCAGTATGTTTTTTAAATTCATGATTATCCTTTCTGCATATTCTTTCTATCTAAAGTTCTAAAGTGCAAATACGCTATGAATTATACATCTACAAATATGCAAATGCAAGACTAATTATATATGAAAATATTATAAAAATTTCATAAGTCTATTGATTTATGGAAAGACTAACTTTATAATAGGAAGATATTCAGACCTACAATTATATAGAGTGTATGAATTAATTATGAGGAAAGGAGTCGTAAGACATCAGGTATAAATATGGCAGACAATTACAATAACGGAAATAATTCCGGTGGCGGCAATGACGGAAACCACGGGTCAGGAGGCAACAAGAGAAAACAGACCATTATTATCTTGATTGTTGCAATTATAATTACTCTCATTGCATCCACAATCATGTCGGAATTGCTTGAAAATGCAACGACAAAAGAGATTACGTATGATAAGTTTATCAGTCAGGTAAAAGAAGGAAAAATCAAAAAAGTAGTATTTTCAGGACAGAAAATCATTATCACACCAAAAAAGAGTGAGACAGAAGCCGATGATGAAGAGAGTACAACATCGGTAGGAACCAATTACTTTGGAAATAAATATACAGAGTGGACAACAAGATTAAATGATGATGATATTATTAATCTGTTGGAACGATATAATGTGACATTTAAGGGAGAGGTTTCAGATGAACAGTCAAGTTTAAAGATGTTTTTATTTGAATTTCTTCTTCCTGTAGGAATTATATATATTATTATGACCCTCCTGTTTAGCAAAATCAGTAAAGGCTCTGGTATGATGGGAGTTGGCAAGGCAAATGCAAAAGTTTATATGGAAAAGACAACAGGAGTTACATTCCAAGATGTAGCTGGTCAGGAGGAGGCAAAAGAATCACTGACTGAGATTGTTGATTTCCTTCACAATCCGGGCAAATATGCAAGTATCGGTGCAAAACTTCCAAAAGGAGCACTGTTAGTCGGACCTCCGGGAACTGGTAAAACATTACTTGCAAAAGCAGTTGCAGGAGAGGCAAATGTACCATTTTTCTCCATATCAGGTTCTGATTTTGTGGAGATGTTTGTCGGTGTAGGAGCTTCGAGAGTAAGAGATTTATTTAAACAGGCGCAGCAGGCAGCGCCATGTATCATCTTTATTGATGAGGTTGATGCCATTGGTAAGAGCAGAGATGGTCAGTACGGTGGTGGAAATGATGAGAGAGAACAGACACTCAATCAGCTTCTCTCAGAGATGGATGGTTTTGATTCTTCCAAAGGATTATTTATTCTCGGTGCAACAAACAGACCAGAGGTACTTGATAAAGCGTTATTAAGACCGGGACGTTTTGACCGAAGAATTATCGTAGATGTTCCTGATTTAAAGGGACGAGTGGACATTTTAAAAGTTCATACAAGAAATGTACCAATGGATGAGACTGTGGACTTAAAGGGTGTTGCATTTGCAACAGCGGGATCAGTTGGTGCAGACCTCGCCAATATGGTCAATGAAGCTGCAATTAATGCAGTTAAGAATGGCAAGAAAGCAATTTCACAGAAAGATTTATTAGACGCAGTAGAAGTTGTCATTGCCGGTAAAGAGAAGAAAAATAAAATCTTGTCTGAGAAAGAGAAAAAGATTGTTGCTTATCACGAGGTTGGACATGCAATTGTGACAGCGTTCCAGAATCACACAGAGCCGGTTCAGAAGATTACAATTATTCCTCGAACAGGCGGAGCACTTGGATATGTGATGCACTATCCGGAAGAAGAGAAGAATCTTCAGACAAAAGATGAACTGATTTCAGAAATTGTCACATTATTTGGAGGACGAGCAGCAGAGCAGGTAACCTTTGATTCGGTAACAGGCGGAGCTGCAAACGATATGGAACAGGCAACCAATATTGCATGGAATATGGTGACAAGATTTGGTATGTCAGACAGATTTGGAATGATGAGACTTGCATCGGTACAGAACCAGTATCTGGACGGCAGTGCAAGACTGACCTGTTCTGACCAGACAGCAACAATTGTTGACGAAGAGGTAAACAAACTTTTGAAAGAGTGCTATGATAAAGCACTTAGTATTGTGACCGAACACAAAGATGTTTTGGATAGAATTGCAACTTATCTCTATGATAAAGAGACTTTGACTGGTAAGGAATTTATGGATATTTTCGAAGAAGTGACAGGTGAAAAACTTGAAAATCACTACGATGGTGAGACAGACAAGAAAAATATCCAGTAAAAAATGGAGAACAGAGAATGTTTGTAATAGAAGAAGAATTAAAAAAGCTCCCGGCATCCCCGGGAGTTTATATTATGCACGATGAAAAAGATGAAATTATTTATGTGGGAAAGGCGATTAGTCTGAAAAACAGGGTAAGACAGTATTTTCAGACAAGCAGAAAGAGAACTCAGAAGATTGAAAAAATGGTATCGCTGGTAAGTCGCTTTGAATATATAGTGACAGATTCCGAGTTAGAGGCATTGATTTTGGAGTGTAATCTGATTAAAGAACACAAGCCGAAATATAACACGATGCTCAAAGACGACAAATCTTATCCGTATATCAAAGTGACTGTAAATGAGGCCTATCCAAGAATTTTATTTGCGAGGACAATGAAAAAGGATAATGCAAAGTATTTTGGACCATTTACAAGTTCGGGTGCTGTCAAAAATACGATTGAATTAATTACAAAACTTTATAAAATCAGAACCTGTAATCGAAATCTGCCGAAGGACATTGGAAAACAGAGGCCTTGTCTGAATCATCAGATAAAACAGTGTGATGCACCATGTATGGGGTACATCAGCGAGGAACAGTATGGAGAGAATATTTCAAAGGCTTTAGAATTTCTTGGCGGCAAATATGACCACGTCATCCGCATGCTTGAAGACAAGATGTATCAGGCATCAGAAGAGATGCGATTCGAAGATGCAGCAGAATATCGTGATTTGATTAAGAGTGTCAAAGAAACCTCAGAAAAACAAAAAATCACAAAATATGATTCTATGGACAGAGATATTCTTGCCTATGCCATGCAGGGAAACGATGCCGTTGTACAGGTGTTTTTTGTGCGAAATGGAAAGGTACTTGGCAGAGAACATTTTCATATCGAATTGGCACCACTCGATACAGGAAGAGAAGTTCTCACAAATTTTATCAAACAGTATTATGGTGGTTCACCATTTATTCCAAAAGAACTGCTGGTTCAGGAAGATGTTGACGACACAGAACTGATTGAAAAATGGCTTTCTGTAAAACGTGGAACGAAAGTAGTCATCAAACACCCGATGAAGGGTGAGAAAGAAAAGCTGGTAGAGCTTGCAGCGAGAAATGCAAAGATTGTCTTGGAACAGGATTTGGACAAACTCCGAAGTGAGGAGAGAAGAACTAGAGGAGCGATTGCGCAGATTGACGGTCTTTTGGGACTGGATTATACAAAGCGAATAGAGGCTTTTGATATTTCGAATACAAATGGATTTGAGTCTGTCGGTTCTATGGTAGTTTATGAAGATGGAAAACCAAAGCGGAGTGATTACAGAAAATTTAAGATTAAGACCGTAATTGGACCAAATGACTATGCGAGCATGAAGGAAGTGCTGACACGAAGATTTCGTCATGGATTGGAAGAAATGAAAGTATTATCAGATGGAAAAGCAGATGGAAAAGAATACAGTAGTTTTACGCGTTTTCCAGATTTAATTATGATGGATGGAGGAAGAGGACAGGTCAATATTGCACTGGAGGTATTAGATGAATTTGGCCTGAATATCCCTGTATGTGGAATGGTCAAAGACGACCACCACAGGACGAGAGGACTTTATTTTAACAATGAAGAAATTCCAATCGATACACACAGTGAGGGATTTCAGCTCATTACCAGAGTTCAGGACGAGGCTCACCGTTTTGCAATCACCTTCCACAAAGATTTGAGAAGTAAGAAACAGGTTCACTCTATTTTAGATGATATAGAAGGCATTGGAGAAGTGAGAAAGTTTTCATTAATATGATATAATAGAACTATTCAGAAAATGCAAAGCATTTTCCAATTTGGCTCTGAATAGTTACACATATGATGTAGATATTTGGATTCGTGCAAAATGAAAAGGAGAAGAGATTTATGCAATCAGTTTGTCTATCAAAGATTATTGAAAAGATGGAACTTGAAAATCTTACACCGGAAATTAACGTGGATGAGATTCAGGTGACATCGACAGATATTAACAGACTTGCTCTGCAGTTGGTGGGATTTTTTGAGCATTTCCCAACAGACCGAGTTCAGGTAATTGGACATGTAGAGCACACTTATTTATCAACGCTTGATATAGGAAGAAGAAAGTATATCTATGACCAGATTTTAAGTACAAAGATTCCTTGTCTTATTTTCTGTAGGGGACTTATGCCGGAAGATGACTTAATTGAGGCAGGAAGAAAATATGGAGTGCCTATTCTTGTTACAAAGTGGACAACATCAGCATTTATGGCAGAGATTATTAGGTGGCTGAATGTAGAGCTGGCACCAGTGATTTCTATTCATGGGGTACTTGTCGATGTATATGGTGAAGGTGTTTTAATTATGGGTGAGAGCGGTATTGGTAAGAGTGAAGCTGCCCTTGAGTTAATTAAGAGAGGACACCGTCTTGTAACCGATGATGTCGTAGAGATTCATAGAGTCAGTGATGCAACTCTTGTAGGAACATCGCCAGATATTACAAGACATTTTATTGAACTTCGTGGTATCGGTATTATCGATGTTAAGACTTTGTTCGGTGTTGAGAGTGTAAAAGAGACTCAGGAGATTGATATGGTTATCAAGTTAGAGGACTGGAACAAGGACAAGGAGTATGACCGACTTGGATTAGAGGAGCAGTATACAGAGTTCCTCGGAAATAAAGTCGTATGTCATTCCATTCCAATCAGACCGGGCAGAAACCTTGCGATTATTGTAGAGTCAGCAGCGGTTAACCACAGACAGAAGAAGATGGGTTACAACGCAGCTCAGGAATTATACAGAAGAGTGCAGGAAAATATTGGAAAAGCGATGGCTGATAATAAATAGAAACGGGCAATATATGCCAGATAAAATGCGATATTAGCAAAATGAATGGAAAGGAAATTTATATCATGGAAAAAGTATGTTTTGGAATAGATGTTGGAGGAACAACTGTTAAAATCGGTTTATTTACAGCAGAGGATGCAAAGCTTGTAGACAGCTTTGAGATTCCTACAAGAAAAGAAGATGAAGGCTCGCATATTTTGCCGGATATTTGCGAGGCGATTGATGCGAAACTTGTAGAGAAGAAGATTACAAGAGAAAATCTTGTGGGTGTCGGTATCGGTATTCCGGGACCAATTACAAAAGACGGAACTGTATTAAATTGTGTCAATCTTGGATGGGGAATATTCAATGTAGAAGAGAAATTATCTCAGATGTTAGGCGGCGTGAAAGTAAAAGCTGGTAATGATGCCAATGTTGCAGCACTTGGTGAGACATGGCAGGGAGGCGGAAGAGGTTTTGAAGACCTGATTCTCGTCACACTTGGAACAGGTGTCGGCGGCGGCGTTATCATCGGCGGAAAAATCGTTACAGGCTCAAATGGTGCAGCAGGTGAAATTGGTCATATCCCTGCCGTATATGGTGAAAATGCAGAAGTTTGTGGATGCGGCAAAAAAGGATGTCTTGAGACAGTTGGCTCTGCAACTGGTATTGTTCGTGAGACAAAGAAACTTCTTGCAAAATCAAGTGATGATTCTGTGCTCAGAAAATTAGATGAGATTACATGTAAAGATATTTTTGATGCAGCAAAAGATGGCGACAAACTTGCTTTAGAGGAAGTTGACCAGTTAGCACAGTATCTTGGAAATGCAATCGCAGGAATTGCAGCAGTTACAAACCCACAGGTAATCGTAATCGGCGGTGGAGTAAGTAAGGCAGGAAAATTCTTATTAGATAAGATTGAAGAGAATTTCAATAATAACGCATTTCATGCGACAAAAAATGCAAAATTTGCACTTGCTACACTCGGAAATGATGCAGGAATGTATGGAGCAGCAGCACTGATTATTGCATAATATGATATAAGGGGCAAAAGTCCCAAAGTCGTATCATAGTCAGAAGTAAATATTATTGAACTTGACATCATAAAAAGATAAATACATAGAAAACATGATGAGGGCAATTTGTTATCAAGCGGATATTCACAATTCGCTTTACTACTGAAATTGCCCTACTTTTATGATTTATGACAATAGAATAGTGACAACCTATATTGTTGTTTTTTGAAAAAGGAGGATTACATGAATTCATTGGTTGAAATTGTTGGAGAAGAGAACTTTTACATAGATGAAGATATGAGCAGACATACAACTTTTCGTGCGGGTGGAAAGGCAAAATATTTTGTGACACCAAAAAACACAGAAGATTTGAGAAGAGTAATTGCTTATGTCAGAGAACAAGAGATTAAGTATTATGTAATCGGGAATGGAAGTAATCTTTTAGTCAGAGATGCAGGATTTGACGGAGTGATTATTAAAATTGGAACAGCATTTGATGAGATTTGTCTCGATGGAACAGTGATGACTTGCGGTGCCGGAGCCTTTGTCTCAAAAATAGCGGCAGTTGCATGTGAAAATTCGCTGTCAGGACTTGAATTTGCAGCGGGAATCCCCGGCTTGGTTGGCGGAGCAATCGCAATGAATGCGGGAGCTTATGGCGGAGAATTTAAGGATATTGTGCAGTCAGTGAATCTTATGGATTTGGAGGGAAATGAAATCACTCTGTCTGGGGAAGAGATGGAATTTGAGTACAGAAAGAGTATTGTCCAGAAGAAAGATTATATTGTTTTGGGAACGGTTTTAAAATTACAACAGGGCGACAGGCAGGAAATTGCAGATAAGATGAATGGTTTTCTTGCTGCAAGAAAAGAAAAGCAGCCTTTAGAGTATCCAAGTGCAGGAAGTACATTTAAAAGACCAGAAGGATATTTTGCTGGAAAACTGATTATGGATGCAGGACTTCGTGGATTTGCTGTCGGTGGGGCATGTGTATCAGAAAAACACTGTGGTTTTATTATCAACAAAAATCACGCAACAGCGACAGATATTGAAAATTTGATTGAAAAAGTATCAAATATTGTATATGATAAGTTTAAGGTCAGACTGGAGACAGAGGTAAAAATCATTTAATTGGAGTGAAGAAACATGAGATTTGTTATTATTACAGGAATGTCTGGGGCAGGAAAAAGCAGTGTTCTCAAGATGTTAGAAGATAATGGATATTTTTGTGTGGATAATCTTCCTGTGCCGTTAATTTTAAAATTTGCAGAATTGTCAAATGCAGATGAACACAGAAGAAAAATAGCACTTGGAATTGATATACGAAGCGGAAGTGGCCTTGAAAATATGGATGCGATTCTGGAACAGATGAAGGAGCATGGATATGAGTATGAAATCTTGTTTCTTGATGCGGGAGATGATGTGTTAATCAAGCGTTTTAAAGAGACAAGACGTGCACATCCGCTTGCACAGCAGGGAAGAGTGGATGAAGGAATTGCAGAGGAGAGAAAACGCCTTGATTTTATTAGAAATAATTCTGATTATATCATTGACACAAGTACCCTCTTGATTCGGGATTTGAGAATGAAAATAGAAGATATTTTTGTGAAAAACAAAAAATTTAAAAATCTATTTGTTACAGTATTATCTTTTGGATTTAAATATGGAATTCCAGTGGATGCAGACCTTGTATTTGATGTGAGATTTATGCCAAATCCTTATTATGTAGAGGAATTAAAGCACAAAACCGGAAATGAAAAGGAAGTTCAGGACTATGTGATGAACTCGGATGTTTCAAGGGAATTTATCAAAAAGTTAGATGATATGATAAGATTTTTAATTCCCAATTATGTAAAAGAGGGAAAAAATCAACTTTTAATTGGAATTGGGTGTACAGGAGGCAAACACAGGTCGGTCACAGTGGCAAATGAGTTGTATCAGAAATTGTCGAAAGATGAAAATCTTGGAATAAAGGTTGCACATCGTGACATTTTGCGTTAAAATGCTTTAGTGTTTCAAATGATACAGGAAAATTAGAAAGGCATGGTTTGTATTATGTCGTTTTCAGGGAAAGTAAAAGATGAATTATCGAGACAGTGGTCGGGAGCAAGACATTGTCAAATTGCAGAAATTGCAGCGATTATCAGTATGTGTGGAAGAATATCAATTTCATTAGATGATAAATATATGGTGAAAATTCATACGGAAAATGTCGCAGTTGCAAGAAAATACTTTACTTTATTAAAAAAAACATATAGTATAGATACAGAAATTTCAATTCGAAGAAATGCGAATATATGTACCTATTCCGTAATCGTAACGCATCATGAAGATGCAATCAAGATTTTAAAAGCGTCAAAACTTTTAGACCGGTACGGGGATATCAGCGAAAACCTGTCTTTATCAGACAATTTGATTATTCAGAAAGAATGTTGTAAGAGGGCTTTTATCCGAGGTGCATTTTTAGCAACAGGGTCCATTAGTGATCCGGAGAAATTCTATCATTTTGAAATTGTATGTTCTACCTTACCAAAAGCAGAGCAGTTAAAAAATATCATTTCGTGTTTCTATATTGATGCAAAAATTGTGGAGAGAAAGAAGCATTTTGTGGTATATGTAAAAGAGGGAGCGGGAATTGTAGACATACTGAATGTTATGGAAGCTCATAATTCTCTGATGGACTTAGAAAATATCCGGATTGTGAAAGAAATGAGAAATTCCGTAAATCGTAAATTTAATTGCGAGATGGCAAATCTGAATAAAACAGTATCGGCTGCGGTCAGGCAGATTGAAGACATCAAATATATCAGTGATACGGTAGGGTTATCGTATCTATCCAAACCTTTGATGGAAATAGCAGCAGTGAGACTGGAAAATCCAGATTCGTCCTTAAAAGAACTGGGAGAATTGCTGTCAAGCCCAGTTGGTAAGTCTGGAGTGAATCACAGATTGAGAAAAATTAGTGAGATAGCAGATGATTTACGAAATAAGTGACACAAGTTACAAGATTTATTGAAAGGCATGGTGTAATTGTAATGATAGCAAAAAATGTGAAAATTGAAATTCGTACAGGACTCGAAGCAAGACCTATCGCAGTATTTGTACAGAAAGCAAGTCAGTTTGAGAGCTCAATTTATGTAGAGCATGATAGCAAAAGAGTAAATGCAAAGAGCATAATGGGTATGATGACACTTGGTCTTCCAGCAGGAGAAGAAGTCAAAGTTACAGTTGATGGTAACGATGAAGAACTGGCAATGGGAGAAATTGAAAAATTTTTACAAAACGAAGAATAAGATTTTATTATCAAAATAAAATCTTATGAAATTAGATAAAATATCTTGACAGTTAAGTAAATTGATGTTAGAATACTAGAGTTGAATAGAGAAAAGTAGAGTATCCACTCTCACCTATGCACGATTGTGTGACATATGGTTTATATGTTTTAGTGATGATATAAGTGGATAGTCTGTCTATCCACTTTTTTTGTGGATAAATAATCTATTGAGAAGCATATTTGGAGGTGTACTACTATTAGCGAGTTAAGTATTAACGAACAGATCAGAGACAAAGAAGTCCGTGTAATCGGAAGTGATGGCGAACAGCTTGGTGTTATGTCAGCGAAAGAAGCTATGAAGCTTGCAAGAGAGGCAGAACTTGATTTAGTTAAAATCGCACCAAACGCAAAACCACCAGTTTGTAAAATTGTTGATTATGGTAAGTTCAAATATGAGCAGACCAGAAGAGAAAAAGAAGCAAAGAAAAAGCAGAAAGTAATAGATGTTAAGGAAGTTCGCTTATCACCTAATATTGAAGCTAATGATATGAAAACAAAGGCTAATATGGCCAGAAAGTTCCTTGAGAAGGGTGACAGAGTAAAAGTTACTCTCAGATTCAGAGGAAGAGAGATGGCACATATGACAAGCAGCAAACATATTCTTGATGATTTCGCAGAGTTGCTTTCTGATATTTCGGTAATCGAAAAACCTGCTAAATTAGAAGGAAGAAGTATGCAGATGTTTTTAGGACAGAAAAGATAAACAGATATTGTTTATATAAAACATGAATTTAAGGAGGAACATATAATGCCAAAGGTAAAGACAAACAGAGCCGCTGCAAAGCGTTTTAAAAAGACAGGTACTGGAAAATTAAAGAGAATGAAAGCATACAAGAGTCACATTCTTACAAAGAAGTCTTCTAAGAGAAAGAGAAATCTTAGAAAAGCTGCTATGACAGATGCAACTAATGTTAAGAACATGAAGAAGATTTTACCATATTTATAAGATAGATTAAGATAGGAGGAAGACTAAGATGGCAAGAATTAAAGGCGGATTAAATGCTAAGAAGAAACACAACAGAGTTTTAAAATTAGCTAAAGGTTATAGAGGCGCTAGATCAAAACAGTATAGAGTAGCAAAACAGTCAGTTATGAGAGCTTTAACAAGTTCTTACGCTGGAAGAAAACAGAAAAAGAGACAGTTCAGAAGATTATGGATCGCAAGAATCAATGCAGCTGCAAGAATCAACGGACTTTCATACAGCAAATTTATGTATGGTCTTAAAGTAGCTGGTGTTGAAATCAACAGAAAAATCTTAGCTGAGATGGCTGTTAATGATGCAGAAGGATTTGCAAAACTCGCAGAGCTTGCAAAGGCTAACGTAGCATAATATCTTTGCTTAATATAGAGAGTACATTGTACTCTCTATTTTTTATAGAACAAGCAAATGGAACAATCAGTCTATTTTATGGATAGAATATTACGGGAGGTTATTATATGAGAAGAAAATTATTAAACTTATTTGTGGCTGGAATAATTAGTGTTTGTACGATGTGTTCGGGTATAAATGCATATGCACAGGAACAGAACGTGAAACATTCTGGAGAGGTGAATACCTATTTGGCACCGGCAGCAGAGCAGACAGTTACAATCTATCGTCTTTATAATAGGATAAACGGTGAACATCTCTATACATCAGATGCTCATGAAAAAGATGTATTATACAAAGAACATGGCTGGGGATATGAAGGAGAGGCATGGTATGCTCCGTCAAAGAATACAGGAAAACCTGTTTATCGTCTTTATAACGCGGGATTGCAAAATCACCTTTATACGACCGATACGAATGAAGTAAAGGTCTTGACAACAAGACATGGCTGGGTAAAAGATAACAATGGCCGACCAGTTTTTTATTCGGGTGGAAATGCTAAAATTTATCGTATGTACAATCCTGCACTTCGTGGATTACATCACTGGACTACCGATACAAATGAATACAATGTTCTTCCAAGACATGGCTGGACACAAGAGGGAGTGAAACTAAGTGCGGTTCGTGTTGGAAAACCGATAAGAACAAAATATTATTCAGAAAATGGTATTCCAACAGGAAGTAACCGTATTGACAACACAGCATCCAAATATACGATTGAAGCTGATGTGACATTGAACGGTTCGGGCACTGGTCAGCATGCAAAACTTGTCATTGCCAGTCCTACTTCAGCGGTGTCATTTGGCCTTCAGTATGATGTGGCAGCACGTGCACCACATACAAACAAGACCTCTTTTATGGTTGAAAATATCAGCAGTAACAATGCCGGAGGTCAGAATTATCAGTGGACAGGTCATTATGCAAATAAAGGAACTTCTTATCGTTTGATGTTGACACTGCAGGCAGATGGAAACTATGCCGGATACATCAATGGGGCAAAAGTAATCAGTGGTCGCAATACTGCACTTGCCGGAAGAACAGATTTAGCTCTGCGTGTGGAAGGTGCTGCTCGCAAATCAGGAGATACAGTCACAGCAACCTTTGCAAACATAAAATTGAAAAATGGCACATATAGCGCAAATCGTTTGTGGACAGGTACACCTAGATTTAATATCAGCAATGGACTGGTTACAAAGTTTGACGGAAAATCAGTTTCTAATAATCCATCAGATGACAGAACAGTCAGGACAGTTGTAATTACTGGTGGACTGACAGGACTTCCTGCAAACGCTGATTGGGATACAGCTGGATATTTTGACAAGGTATCGGGACTGGTTCAGTTCTATTAAAAACAAAATATAAAACACAGCATAAAAAGCCCTGTCTGTTTAGAGGAAATAGACAGGGCAAAAAAATATAAAAAAAGTGTTGACATTTTGTGTAAAAGGAGTATAATAACATTTGTCAGTAATCCTCGATAGCTCAATGGTAGAGCACTCGGCTGTTAACCGAGTTGTTGCAGGTTCGAGCCCCGCTCGGGGAGCTACATTAAGCAGATAGATATTTTATCTATCTGCTTTTTCTTTTTTTGATGAAAAATATTTGCAAATAAGATTTTGTCTGCTGTTGCAAATTGCCGTTAATGAACGAATTACCAGTTCTGCAATTATTGACAATCACTTCAATATATTATAAAATATTACCTAAATATTTTAAAGCGTTAAAGTGTATCGTTTTATTAACAAATACATTAGAAAAGAGGGATTTTCATGGAATTCAACATAGCAGTTATGTCCGGTGACGGAATTGGCCCCGAGATTGTTGAAGAAGCAAAAAAAGTACTTGTAACAGTAGGTAAGAAATTTGGACACACATTCAATTTCACAGATTGTCTAATTGGTGGAATTTCTATCGATACAAATGGTGTGCCACTTACAGACGAGACAATTGAAATCGCAAAGAACAGCGATGCCGTATTACTCGGTGCAGTCGGCGGTATCGTGGGAAAAGATAAATGGTATGAACTTGCTCCAAATTTAAGACCAGAGGCAGGTTTGTTAAAGATTAGAAAGTCGCTTTCCTTATATGCAAATTTAAGACCAGCATATTTATATGAAGAGTTAAATGAGGCATGTCCATTAAAAGAATCCATTGCAAAAGCAGGATTTGATATGGTCGTTGTGAGAGAACTCACAGGTGGTCTATATTTTGGAGATAGAAAGACAGAAGAGATAGACGGAGTGAAAGTGGCAACAGATACACTTGTATATTCAGAAGAGGAAATCAGAAGAATTGCAAAGACAGGTTTTGAGATTGCAATGAAGAGAAGAAAGAATGTTATCAGTGTTGATAAGGCTAACGTTTTAGATTCTTCAAGATTATGGCAGAAGGTTGTTGCAGAGGTAGCAAAGTATCCAGAGGTTACACTTACAAACATGTTAGTAGATAACTGCGCAATGCAGTTAGTAAAAGACCCAAAACAGTTTGATGTCATTTTAACAGAGAATATGTTTGGCGATATTTTATCAGATGAGGCGAGCATGATTACAGGTTCTATCGGTATGCTCCCATCTGCAAGTTTGGGATATAACAAGATGGGATTGTATGAGCCAAGCCACGGTGCTGCTCCAGATATTGCAGGTCAGAACAAGGCAAATCCACTCGCAACAATCCTCTCAGCAGCAATGATGCTCAGATATTCTTTCGATTTAGATAAAGAGGCAGATGCAGTAGAGGCAGCCGTACAGCAGGTATTGAAAGATGGCATCCGCACCGTAGACATCATGTCAGACGGAATGACACAGGTCGGCTGTAAAGAGATGGGCGATGCAGTTTGCGAGAGAATCTAGTTTCATTAGTAAAAAAAGATATTAAGATTTTCCGACCAGTTAGAGAAACACTATAACTTTATTTGAAAGGAGACACATTATGGCAAAGAAAAGTGATTGTATAACAAAAGGTGTCAACACAGCACCACAGCGTTCATTATTTAACGCATTAGGAATGACAAAAGAAGAGTTAGAAAGACCTTTAGTTGGTATCGTGAGCTCTTATAATGAGATAGTACCGGGACACATGAACATTGATAAGATTGCAGATGCAGTGAAAATGGGTGTTGCAATGGCAGGCGGTACACCAATTATGTTCCCAGCAATTGCAGTGTGTGATGGTATCGCAATGGGACATACAGGAATGAAATATTCTCTTGTGACAAGAGATTTGATTGCAGATTCGACAGAGTGTATGGCACTTGCTCATCAGTTTGACGCATTGGTTATGATTCCAAACTGTGACAAGAATGTACCTGGATTATTAATGGCAGCAGCAAGACTGAACATTCCTACTATTTTTGTAAGTGGTGGTCCAATGCTTGCAGGTCATGTAAAAGGCTGCAAGACATCTTTGTCAAGTATGTTCGAGGCTGTAGGCTCTTACGCAGCAGGAACAATGACAGAAGATGATGTAGAAGATTATGTAGAGAACGCATGTCCAACATGTGGTTCATGTTCGGGAATGTATACAGCCAATACTATGAACTGTGTCACAGAGGCACTTGGTATGGCACTTAGAGGAAATGGTACAATTCCAGCCGTTTACTCACAGAGATTAAAACTTGCAAAACATGCAGGTATGAAGATTATGGAATTAATCGAGAAAGACATCAGACCAAGAGATATTTTGACAGAGGACGCATTTAGAAATGCACTTACAGTCGATATGGCACTTGGCGGAAGTACAAATACAATGCTTCACATTCCGGCAATTGCTCATGAGGCAGGTGTCGAGTTAAATCTTGATATTGCAAATGAGGTCAGTGATGCAACTCCAAACCTTTGTCATCTTGCACCGGCAGGACATGCATACATCGAGGAGTTAAATGAGGCTGGCGGAATCTACGCTGTTATGAACGAGCTTACTAAGAAGAATCTTATTAAGACAGACTGCATGACAGTAACAGGTAAGACAGTTGGAGAGAATATTCAGCATGCAGTGATTATGAATGATGAAATCATCAGACATATTGACAATCCATTCAGTCCAGTCGGAGGTATTGCAGTTCTTCGTGGAAATCTTGCTCCAGACAGTTGTGTAGTAAAGCGTTCTGCAGTTGTTCCAGAGATGCTTGTGCATGAGGGACCAGCAAGAGTATTTGACAGTGAGGAAGATGCAATTGCGGCAATCAGAGGCGGAAAGATTGTAGCTGGTGATGTCGTAGTCATTCGATATGAGGGACCTAAGGGTGGTCCGGGTATGAGAGAGATGTTAAGCCCAACATCGGCAATTGCTGGTATGGGACTTGGCTCAAGTGTAGCTCTGATTACAGACGGACGTTTCTCAGGAGCATCAAGAGGTGCATCGATTGGACATGTATCTCCAGAGGCAGCCGTAGGCGGTCCTATCGCACTTGTAAAAGAGGGAGACATCATCAAGATTGACATCAATGCAAATAAAATCAATGTTGACATCACAGAAGAAGAGATGGAACAGAGAAGAAAAGAATGGACACCAAAGGAGCCTAAGGTTAAGACAGGCTATCTTTCAAGATATGCTTCCTTAGTAACATCAGCAAATACAGGAGCAATTTTAAAGAGCGGAAACTAAAGGTTAAGGCAATCTTCAGACTGGATTTTGAGATTTCAGAGTATCAGTCTGGGGGCTTTGTAAAAAAACTATATATAGAAAGGTGATATGAAAGAAATGGAATTAACAGGTTCTCAGATAGTGATTGAATGTTTAAAAGAGCAGGGCGTTGATACAGTATTTGGTTATCCGGGCGGAACAATTCTCAATGTGTATGACGAACTTTACAAACATTCAAATGAAATTACACATATTTTAACATCTCATGAGCAGGGAGCTGCTCATGCAGCAGATGGTTATGCTCGTTCAACAGGAAAAGTTGGTGTATGTATGGCAACATCAGGTCCTGGTGCAACAAACCTTGTAACAGGTATTGCAACAGCAAATATGGACTCCGTTCCACTTGTTGCAATTACAGCAAATGTTGGACTTCCTCTTATCGGAAGAGATTCTTTTCAGGAGGTTGATATTGTAGGTGTTACAATGCCAATCACAAAGCATAACTTCCTTGTAAAGGACGTAAAGGATCTTGCAAAGACATTGAGAGAGGCATTTTATATCGCACAGTCTGGAAGACCAGGTCCTGTACTTGTAGATATTCTCAAGAATGCGACAGCAGATAAATGCGATTACAAATACAAAGAGCCTAAGAAGATTGAGCGCTCTGTTGAGAATATCAAAGACGAAGATATTGAGAAGGCACTCAAGTTAATCAAAAAGGCAAAGAAACCATTCATTTTTGTTGGTGGCGGTGCAATTATCTCAGGCGCAAAAGATGAATTAAAAGAATTTGTAGAAAAATTAAATGCTCCGGTATGTAACTCTCTGATGGGTAAGGGCGCATTTGATGAGACAAATCCACTTTATACAGGTATGCTCGGTATGCACGGTACAAAGGCATCAAACTTTGGCGTATCAGAGTGTGATTTACTTGTTGCAATCGGTGTAAGATTTAGTGACCGTGTTATCGGTAATGCGAAGAAGTTTGCCAAAAATGCAAAGATTTTACAGATTGATATTGACCCTGCTGAAATTAACAAGAACATTCCAACAACAGCAAGTATCATTGGTGATGTAAAAGAAGTTCTCACAAGATTAAATGCTAAGATGGAAAAACATGACAACAGAGAGTGGTTAGACCATATCAAAGAGTTAGAGAAGAAATATCCTCTCACATATCCAAAGGATGAGTTAAATGGACCATACTTCATGCAGAAACTCTATGAGATTACAAAGGGTGAGGCAATCATCACAACAGAAGTTGGACAGCATCAGATGTGGGCTGCTCAGTTCTACAGATATAAAGAGCCAAGAACATATATTTCTTCTGGTGGAGCTGGAACAATGGGATATGGACTTGGAGCATGTATCGGAACAAAGATGGCAAACAAAGACAAGACTGTTATCAATATTGCCGGTGATGGATGTTTCCGTATGAATATGAATGAGATTGCGACAGCGACAAGATACAACATTCCTATTATTGAAGTTGTTTTAAACAACGAGGTACTTGGAATGGTTCGTCAGTGGCAGACACTGTTCTATGGAAAGAGATATTCAAACACAACATTAAAAGATCAGGTTGACTATGTAAAACTTGCTGAGGCAATGGGAGCAAAGGCTTACAGAATTACAAAGATGGAAGAAGTTGAGCCGGTAATCAAAGAGGCAATCAGCTTAAATGTACCAGTTGTAATCGAGGTTCAGATTGGTTCTGATGACAAGGTATTCCCTATGGTAGCACCGGGAACACCAATCTCAGAGGCATTTTCAGCAGAAGATTTAGCAGCTAAAGGACTTGACTGTTAGAATTTATAGAGATACAATATACGACATAAATACTATGGATAATATACTATCCATAGTATTTTAGAAATAGGATACGAATTCGATATTCTATATATAATAAAAAGAAAATCCAAGGAGGACTTAAAGAGTGAGTAGAGTTTACAACTTTTCAGCTGGACCAGCTGTATTACCAGAAGAAGTTTTAAAAGAAGCAGCAGAAGAAATGCTTGATTACAAGGGTACAGGAATGTCGGTAATGGAGATGAGTCACAGATCCAAGGCTTTCCAGGATATTATTGATGAGGCAGAGCAGGACATTCGTGATTTAATGAATATTCCTGATAATTATAAAGTATTATTCTTACAGGGTGGAGCTTCACAGCAGTTCGCTATGATTCCAATGAACCTCAAGAAGAATGGTGTTGCAGATTATATCGTAACAGGACAGTGGGCTAAGAAGGCTTATCAGGAAGCTGGTAAGTATATTAAGGCTAATAAAGTTGCATCATCAGAAGATAAGACATTCTCTTATATCCCAGATTGTTCCGATCTTCCAATTAGTGAAGATGCAGATTATGTATATATCTGTGAGAACAACACAATTTACGGAACAAAATATAAGACATTACCTAACACAAAAGGTAAAGTTTTAGTATCTGATGTTTCTTCATGTTTCTTATCAGAGCCAATCGATGTGTCAAAATATGGCATCGTTTACGGTGGTGTACAGAAGAACGTAGGACCAGCAGGATTAGTAATCTCTATCATCCGTGAGGACTTAATTCCTACAGAGGAGTTACCAGAAGTTCCTACTATGTTACAGTTCAAGACACATGCAGATGCAGGTTCTCTTTACAATACACCTAATACATATGCTATCTACATTTGTGGTAAAGTATTCAAATGGTTAAAGAAACAGGGTGGTCTTGAGGCAATGAAAGCCCGCAACGAAGAGAAAGCTAAAATTCTTTACGATTTCCTTGATGAGAGCAAATTATTCAAGGGAACAGTAGCAAAAGAAGACAGATCTCTCATGAATGTACCATTTGTAACAGGAGATAAAGATTTAGATGCAAAATTCGTAGCAGAGGCTACAGCAGCAGGTCTTGTAAACTTAAAAGGACACAGAACTGTTGGTGGTATGAGAGCAAGTATCTACAATGCTATGCCAATCGAAGGTGTAAAGGCATTAGTAGAATTCATGAAAGATTTCGAAGCTAAGAACGCTTAATAGAAGATAAAAATCAGAAATAGAGGCAGTTGTCGGAGATGTTCCAGACAACTGTTTCTAATACATGGAAGGAATATAGAAAAATGACAAAGATAAATTGCTTAAATCCTATCGCTAAGGTAGGTCTTGACTTATTCTCAGATAATTATGAAATCGTTGATGATTTCGCACAGGCAGACGCTGTTTTAGTTCGTTCAGCAGCTATGCACGATTTGGAGTTACCAGCATCTTTAAAGGCAATCGCAAGAGCTGGTGCAGGTGTAAACAATATTCCACTTGATAAATGTGCTGAAAAAGGTATTGTAGTATTCAATACACCAGGTGCAAATGCAAATGGTGTAAAAGAGCTTGTAATCGCAGGTATGTTACTTGCTGCAAGAGATGTTAAGGGCGGTATTGACTGGGCATTATCAGATAAAGATGATGAAAATATCGCAAAGACAGCAGAGAAAGAGAAGAAAAACTTTGCAGGAACAGAAATTCAGGGCAAGAAACTC
>ONXS01000076.1 GCA_900321855.1 uncultured Eubacteriales bacterium
ACTCAATAATGTATACAAGGCAAGAGTTGTAAAAGATGATTTTGACTGGAGTGATTTTTCAAAAATTTCCACACCAATGGAAGATTTGATTATTTATGAACTTCATGTCAGAGGTTTCACAAAAGATGAATCATCCGGACTTACAGAGGCAGAGAGAGGAACTTTTGAGGGACTTCGCAAAAAAATCCCATATTTAAAGGAACTCGGAGTAAATGCAGTAGAACTCATGCCTATTTTTGAGTTTGATGAGACGAGAGACAAGAGAGAAGTAAATGGAAATACACTTCTCGATTACTGGGGCTATAACCCAATCAGTTTCTTTGCTCCAAATACCAGTTATAGTTCTGAACTGGAATATAACCGAGAAGGAAATGAGTTAAAGAGATTAATTAAAGAATTAAATGAAAATGGCATTGAAGTATTCTTAGATGTTGTGTTTAACCACACAGCAGAGGGAAATGAACTTGGACCATATATTTCATTTAAGGGATTGGACAACAATATTTATTATATGCTGACACCAGACGGCTACTATTACAATTTTAGTGGCTGTGGAAATACATTAAACTGTAACCACCCAATTGTTCATCAGATGATTTTGGAATGTCTCAGATACTGGGTTGTCAATTACAGGGTAAATGGTTTCCGTTTCGACCTTGCAACAATTCTTGGAAGAAACGAGGACGGTTCGCCAATGAATAAGCCACCTTTACTTCAGTCACTTGCCTTTGACCCAATTCTTGGAGATGTCAAGCTGATTGCAGAGGCGTGGGATGCCGGCGGACTCTATCAGGTAGGAACCTTCCCATCGTGGAACAGATGGTCTGAGTGGAACGGACGATACCGAGATGATATGCGCACGTTCTTAAAAGGCGGCGGCGGAGCATATCTCGCATCAAACCGTATCACAGGATCAACAGATATTTATGATGAGGTGTACAGAGGAAGTAATGCATCTGTAAACTTCTTAACCTGTCACGATGGATTTACTTTATATGATTTATATTCTTATAATTATAAACACAATGAGGCAAACGGCTGGAACAATACCGATGGAACAAATGATAATCTGAGTTGGAACTGTGGAGCAGAAGGTGAGACAGATGATCCAAATGTATTAAAACTCAGATACCGAATGATTATGAACGCATGTACCGTTCTTATGATGAGCAGGGGAATTCCAATGTTCTTTGCAGGAGATGAGTTCTGTAATACTTCTTATGGAAACAACAATGCCTATTGTCAGGATAACCTGATTTCATGGCTTGACTGGACTTTACTGGATAAGAATAAGAGAATGTTTGATTTCTTTAAGAGTGTCATCAACTTTAGAAAGACAAATGGTGTGATTCGAAAGAATGGAAAAATTTGTTCACTTGGATTCCCTCCAATCAGTACACACGGAAAAAGACCATTTGAAAACCAATATAACAATGATACAAAATTTATTGGAGTTATGTATGCCGGAAGAAGAGAAGATGATGAGGTACAGGATGAAATCATCTATATCGCAATCAACACATACTGGGAGAGAGATACATTCTCACTTCCAAATATCTCTTATGAGTACAAATGGAAAGTAGTGATAGATACAATGGATGAGGAAGGTTATATCGAGGATAAAGATGTCATTCTTGACGGAAGTAACTGTATCATTGGACCAAGAAGTGTTATGGTCTTTAAAAATGTAGATAAATATAAATATGATTAATTCCTGCAGGCAATAAAGGAAAGTGAGAAATATATGAGTAATCAGCAGTTAAAATGGAAAAAATTCACATTAGAAACTACAGAAGAAGCAATTGATCTTGTCGGAGAAGTTCTGATGGAAAATGGGATTTCCGGCTTTGAGTTAGAGGACAACAGAGGACTTTCTGAGAAAGACAAAGAGGCGATGTTTATCGATATTCTCCCAGAGATGAAAGATGACGGTAAGGCAAGAGTGATTTTTTATATGGATATTGATACAGATGCCGCCGAAGAGGAGAAAATCCTGAAAAATATTGAAAATGATGTCAATGAGTTAAACACATTTGTAAATGTCGGAGAAGTAAAGATTACAGAGACGATAACGGCAGAAGAGGACTGGGTCAACAAGTGGAAAGAATTTTTCAAGCCATTCACCGTAGATGATATTTTAATCAGACCTACATGGGAAAAAGTTGAACATGAAGAAAATTATAAAATGGTCATTAAGATAGACCCTGGAACATCATTTGGAACAGGACTTCATGAGACAACTCAGCTCTGCATGAGACAGCTCAGAAAATATTTGAAGGGCGGAGAAAGTGTATTAGACGCTGGCTGTGGAAGTGGAATTCTCTCAATCATAGCAAAGAAAATGAACGCAGGCTATACACTTGGAATAGATATTGATGAGAGAGCCGTTGAGGCATCTTATGAGAATATCAAAGAGAATGAGGTAGAGTCCGGTATTGAATTTGTTGCAGGAAATATCATCGGTGACAAGGCAATCAAGGACAGAGCCGGCTATGAGAAGTATGATATTGTAGTTGCCAATATTTTAGCCGATGTCATCATTCCGCTTTCCGCAGAAATTGCCCCTCATATGAAAAAAGGCGGGCTGTTTATCACATCTGGAATTATTAATAGCAAAGAGAAAGACGTTGTCACAGCAATCGAATCAAATCCAGAACTTGAAATTGTAGAAATTACAAGACAGAATGACTGGGTAAATGTAACGGCAAGGAAGGTATAAGATGCATCATTTTTTTGTCACAGAAAATAATATTGATACAGAACTTGAGAAAGTAACGATTGAGGGAAGTGATGTCAATCACATCAAAAATGTTCTTCGCATGAAAGTCGGGGAAGAGATGTTAATCAGCGATGGAACGGGCAATGATTACATGTGCGTCTTGAAAGAATTTGAGGGAAATGACCGTGTCATTGCCAAAATTACAGAAAAGCAGTTTTCAGGAACGGAACTTCCATCAAAGATTTATCTGTTTCAAGGGCTGCCCAAAAGTGATAAGATGGAATTCATTATTCAGAAAGCCGTTGAACTCGGTGTTTACCAGATTATTCCTGTCAGCACAAAGAGAACGATTGTAAAACTAGACGGCAAGAAGGAAAAGTCGAAAATAGAGCGATATAACAAGATTGCAGAGAGCGCAGCGAAACAGTCCAGACGAAGTGTCATACCGGAAGTCACAAAAGTTATGACTTTAAAACAGGCAGTGGAGTATGCAAAAGAGTTTGAGGTAAATATGATTCCTTATGAAAACTATAAGGATATGACAGAGACAAAACAGATTCTAAAACAGATTGATAAAAATCAGAGAATTGGCATATTCATTGGTCCGGAAGGCGGTTTTGATGAGTCGGAAGTAGATATGTGCGTAGAGGCGGGAATATCAAGAATTTCACTTGGAAAGCGAATTCTTCGAACAGAGACAGCAGGACTGATGATTGTGTCAGTTATCATGTTTGCATTGGAGGATTAATTTTTAATATCTGATTCCCACTCACTATTACAGAAAAAAGAAAGGAATTGTTATGGAGGCGTATTTAGATAATTCAGCTACCACAAAAGTTTATGATGAAGTCACAGACCTTATGGTAGAAGTTATGCGTATTGATTATGGAAATCCCTCTGCTATGCACTTAAAAGGTGTAGATGCAGAGAATTATATCAAAACAGCAGCCAAACAGGTATCGGATGTTTTGAAAGTAGACAGCAAGGAGATTTTGTTTACTTCTGGTGGAACAGAGTCAAATAATCTTGCAATTATTGGCACGGCTATGGCAAACAGACGTGCAGGCAATCACATTATTACAACTTCAGTGGAGCATGCCTCTGTACTTCAGACAATGGCGTTTTTGGAAAATCAGGGATTTGAGGTGACCTATCTTCCTGTAAACAAACAGGGCGTTATTGATTTAAAAGATTTGGAAGATGCAATTACAGAGAACACAATTCTTGTGTCTGTCATGTATGTCAACAACGAGGTGGGTTCTGTGATGCCGGTCAAAGAAATCGGAGAGCTTGTTAAGAGCAAAAATAAAAATATTATTTACCATGTGGATGCGATTCAGGCATTTGGAAAATATGAGATTCACCCAAGAAAGTTAAAAATTGACTTATTGTCTGTCAGTGGACATAAAATTCATGGACCAAAGGGCGTTGGTTTCTTATATATCAAGGATAAGACGAAGATTAACCCAATCATCTTTGGCGGCGGACAGCAGAAGAATATGCGTTCCGGCACAGAGAATGTTCCGGGAATTGTAGGAATTGGCAAGGCGACAGAGATGATTTACAATGGACTGGAAGATAAAATCAATCATCTCTATGAACTCAAAGACTACATGATTGATGAGCTGAAAAAAATAGAGAATGTAAAAGTTCATTCTTCAAAGGGAAAAAATGTGGCACCGCAGATTGTAAATGTAAGTTTTATCGGTGTCAGAAGTGAGGTACTCCTTCATTCTCTGGAGATGAAAAACGTTTTTGTATCGGCTGGTTCTGCTTGCAACAATAACAAAAATGCGAGATCGAACACGCTAAAACAGATGGGTTGTTCTACAGAGGAAGTAGAGTCAGCGATTCGTTTTAGTTTTCAGTTAGATACAACAAAAGAGGAGATAGATTATGCTTTGGACACAATCAGGGAGATGTTGCCAAAGCTGCGATTATTTACAAGAAAGTAGGTAAGTTATGTTTAAGGCATTTTTATTAAAATACGCTGAGATTGGCGTAAAAGGTAAGAACAGATATAAATTTGAAGATGCGCTTGTGAGACAGATTGAGAAGGCACTGGAGAATGTAGACGGAGATTTTACAGTGAGCAAATTCACCGGAAGAATTTATGCGACAGCAAATTCAGACTATGATTATGACGAGGTGATTTCTGCGCTCACAAAAGTATTTGGTCTTGTTGGAATCTGTCCGCTTGTGCAGATTGAGGACAATGGTTTTGATGACCTCGCAGAGAAGGTAATTGATTACATTGATAAGACTTATCCGGATAAGAATATGACATTTAAGGTAGATGCCAGAAGAGCGAGAAAGAACTATCCGATGACATCTCCTGAAATTAATGAAAATCTTGGCGAGAAGATTTTAGAGGCATTTCCAGAGATGAGAGTAGATGTACATCATCCGGACCTTATGCTCAATGTGGAAATCAGAGAGATGATTAATATTTATTCTAAGACAATTAAGGGTGCAGGAGGTATGCCAACCGGAACAGCAGGAAAAGCAATGCTGTTATTATCTGGCGGTATCGACAGTCCGGTTGCAGGTTACATGGTTGCCAAGAGAGGAGTTGTTCTTGAGGCTACATACTTCCACGCTCCACCTTATACGAGTGAGAGAGCAAAACAGAAGGTTGTAGACCTTGCAAGAGAGGTTGCCAGATATTCAGGACCAATCAAGTTAAATATTGTCAACTTTACAGATCCACAGCTCTGTATTTATGAGAAATGTCCTCATGAGCAGCTCACAATCATTATGAGAAGATATATGATGAGAATTGCAGAGCACTTTGCAAAACAGTCGGGCTGTCTTGCGCTGATTACAGGTGAGAGCATCGGACAGGTTGCCAGTCAGACGATGGAGAGTTTGAACTCTACCAATGCAGTCTGTGATTTGCCTGTGTACAGACCGGTAATCGCATTTGACAAACAGGATATTATTGATATTTCCTATCAGATTGGAACATATGAGACATCCATTCAGCCATATGAAGATTGCTGTACAATATTTGTGGCAAAACACCCAGTGACAAAGCCAAGACTTGACATTGTTGAGAAGTCAGAGGCAAAGATTGCAGAGGAGATGGACAAACTCTGTAAGATTGCGATTGATACAGTAGAGACAATAGTAGTGGAGTAGGGAAAACAACTATCACAAATAAAAAATGAACACAACAATAGATTGCACGTTTTACAAACAATTTATTGTCAAGAATAAAAAACCCACTACATGACTATGCAGTGGGTTTCAATCATAATGATGAATTATGAGCATTATGATATGTAGATTATTCTACGATATATGGCTTGAGAGCCTCTACAACCTCATCGATGTTGTCTTCAGCATGGATGTTTAAGTCAATATCTTTTGAAAGATCTAAACTGAAGATACCCATGATAGATTTTGCATCGATAACGTATCTTCCAGATACTAAATCGAAATCTGAATCAAATCTTGTAATATCATTTACAAATGCTTTTACTTTGTCAATTGAGTTTAAAGAAATTTTAACTGTTTTCATAGTAAATACCTCCTATTGTTTTATTTGTGCGAATCGCACTAACAATTAATATAGTACATTTTATTATGAAAAAAGTCAACTAAAAATGACATGTGTCAGAAAGAAATAAGAAATGGAAAGGACAGAATTTTGAAGAAAAAAGTCGCATTACATAATTTGGGCTGTAAAGTAAATGCCTATGAGACAGAGGCGATGGGACAGATGTTTGAGAAGAGCGGTTATGAAATTGTTCCATTCACTGAGCAGGCCGATATTTATATTATCAATACATGTACCGTAACAAATATTGCGGACAGAAAGTCGCGCCAGATGCTCCACAAAGCAAAGAAAATGAATCCAGATTCTACGGTGGTTGCTGTGGGATGTTATGCACAGGCTTTTAGTGAAGAACTTGAAAAAGACGAGCTGGTAGACATTATTATTGGAAATGACAAAAAGAAAGATATTGTGGAATTGGTGGAAAACAATATCAGAGAAACAGTGATTGATATTAATGACACCAAAGTTGCATATGAATTTGAAGAACTGAATATTGAGAGTATCAAAGAACACACGAGAGCCTTTATCAAAATTCAGGATGGCTGTAATCAGTTTTGCAGTTATTGCATCATTCCTTATGCAAGAGGAAGAATCAGAAGTAGAAGACCAGACAATATCATGAAAGAAATTGACCGTTTGATTGAATCCGGTTATCAGGAAGTGGTGCTTACCGGTATTCATCTCACTTCTTATGGAAAAGATTTTGATGAGAATATTGGACTGATTGATGTGATTCAGATGATTGGGGAAAAGCCGGAAATCAAGAGAATTCGTCTTGGCTCATTAGAACCGCGAGTGATTACGAGAGAATTTATGGAGAAATTGGGAAAAATAGAGAGCTTTTGTCCTCATTTTCATCTTTCTCTCCAGAGTGGCTGTGATGCAACACTGAAAAGAATGAATCGAAAATACACCTGCGAGGAGTATTTGAGAGGCTGTGATATAATCAGAGAATTTTATCCGGATGCCGCAATTACAACAGATGTCATTGTCGGATTTCCAGAGGAGACAGAAGAAGAATTTGCCGTGACAAAAGAATTTGTTCAGAAGGTATGGTTTGCACAGATGCACGTATTTAAATATTCCATGCGTGAGGGAACGGTAGCTGCTGCAAATAAAAATCAGGTAGGTGACCAGATAAAAGCAAAGAGAAGTGAGGAATTAATTGCCATCGCATCTCGTATGCAAAAAGATTATACTCAGAGATATATAGGAAGAGAATTAGAAGTATTATTTGAGGAAAAAATTACTGTAAATCAAAAGGAATATTTTATGGGACATACAAAAGAGTATGTCAGAGTTTGCGTAGAGACAGACGAAAATCTGGAAAATCAGATATTGAAAGTTCAGGCAAAGGAGATGCTTGGCAATGAAATTGTGCTTGCTATCTTATAAGAATTATATTAAAATGAATAAAGATATGTAATGATTTAGAAAGATATTTATGTAAAGAAAACTACACCATGCTTACATGTGAGAATTGTTTTCTTTATAGAAATATGCTTTGATTTTTGAATGGTTACAAATGTATTTCGAACGTGTATGTCAAAATGAAAGGAATGTTGAAAAATGAGTAATATAAACAGTACACAGTACATAAAGGCAACATCAGATGATGCGAATTTAGAGGTTTCGCAGATTCTTGAGAAAGTATATAAGGCACTTGCAGAGAAAGGATACAATCCGGTTACACAGATTGTAGGATATATTATGTCTGGAGATCCAACCTATATCACAAGTCATAACGGCGCAAGAAGTCTGATTATGCGAGCTGAGAGAGATGAACTCATTGAAGAGGCACTGACTTATTATATCAATGAGAAATTTATTAAAAAACAGGTTTAGAATGATACAGGTGACAGAATCATGAGAATTATGGGTTTAGATTTTGGCTCAAAGACGGTAGGAGTGGCTGTATCGGATGAGTTGTATCTCACAGCACAGGGAGTAGAGATTATCAGAAGAGAAAAGCCGGGAAAACTTCGCCAGACACTTGCGAGAATAGAGGAACTGATAGAAGAATACAATGTGGAATCCATCGTGCTCGGATTTCCGAAAAATATGAACGGCACAGAAGGCGAGAGATGTGAAAAAACTCTGGCTTTTAAAGAGATGCTTGAAAAGAGAACAAAACTCTGTGTAGAACTGTGGGATGAGAGACTTACAACTGTGATGGCAGATAAGACAATGATGGAAGTCGGAATCCGACGAGAGAACAGAAAGAAATATGTAGATGAGATAGCCGCTGTATTTATTTTACAGGGCTATTTGGATGCACGTGAGAATCGAAAATAAATAGTATAGTGAAACATACAAGAAAGTATAAGAAAGGAAGGGTGAAACTATGTCCGAAAATAAAATGACAGATAACAGAGACAGCGATAAAATCAAATTTCAAGACAGTGAAACAGGGGAAGAGGTTGAATTTCAGGTTGTAGAGCAGACACGAGTAAATAATATCAATTATTAGTGCTATCACTAATTGTTGTTGGTGATACTCCAGATAGCTCAGCAAGTTTTCTTACTGACATTCCCTTTTTATTTCTTTCACTTTTTATAACTACTCCAATATAGTTTTTATTTTTCATATTCATTCCTTCTTTC
>ONXS01000025.1:0-20624 GCA_900321855.1 uncultured Eubacteriales bacterium
TTTTTTTATTTCTTCATCGTAGTTAATCATATTTTATTCCTCCATCTTATTGCCAATATGTTCTTTTAATTCGCCCACCAGATACAGGGAGCCGACACAAAAGAGCATATCTTCTTCTCTCTTCTCTGCCACAGCCTCATCGTAGGCTTGTCTTGCATCCTCTATGACGATAATGTCTGCCTTGCAGTTGTTCTGTTCAAAATCATTTTTTATCTGCTCTACATCTAATCCGCGGCTTGTGTCAAGCTGAGTTATGTACACCTTGCTTACCTCTGTGTTCGAAATGACGAATATCATATAGTCATAATCTTTGTCCTGTACTACGGAAAATAAAATATTCTTTTTTCCTCTGCACTCCACATCATTAAAGGTTTTGATAAATTCATCAATTCCAGAACCATTATGTGCCCCATCTAAAATAATTCCGGGAGCTACAATCTCCATTCTGCCTTCCCATTTGACATCAGCAATTGCCTGTCTGATTTTATCATACGCTGGGATAAAATCCAGATGTGCTGCTGCCTCTATTACAACACTGGCGTTCATGACCTGATACTCACTGATAAATGGTACGGAAAAATTTCTTTTTAAATAATACCCACTATTGATGCAAAAATCAATACTTTTGTTTGTTTTTATGGTTATTTTATAATCATCTTTACTTACTGGAAATGCCTCTGCATGTAACTGTCTGGCCTGCTCTTCTATAATCCCTGATACTCGGTCATCTGTCGCCTGAAAAATAACAGGTGTATTTTCTCTCATAATACCAGCTTTTTCCCCTGCTATCTCTTCTACTGTGTTCCCAAGATATTCTGTATGCTCTAACCCAATCTGCGTAATGATTGTCATGAGTTTATTTTCTATGCTGTTTGTTGCATCCAGTCTTCCACCAAGTCCGGTCTCCAGCACCACATACTCCACTTGCTCCTTTGTAAATACGCACATTCCCATCAAAAATAGGAACTCAAAATAAGACGGATGTGTTATCCCTTGATTTTTTAATTCATCTACTTTATTCTTTACGTTTAAAAAGACTTCAAGAAAATTTTCATCACTAATATCCGTATTATTTATTTTGATTCTCTCATTATGTCTGACTAAATGTGGAGAAATAAATAATCCTGTTTTCTTTCCCTCTGTCACAAGAATATTTGACATCATGGCACTGACCGAACCTTTTCCATTCGTTCCAGCCACATGAATGACTTTCATCTGTTTCGAAACACCCAGTTCATCTAAAAACTGTCTTGTATGTTCCAGTGGATGTTTTTCTGTAAATTTAGGAATACTTTCTATATAATCAATTGCTGCTTTATATGTAAAAAAAATGCTTTCCATAATCTTTTGTCTGACTCCTTTATGTTGTGTCCATTTGATTATAGAAAGCATTTTTATTTATTGCAAGATAGTTTTTCAAAAATCCCGCTGTTTTATTTGTGTTTTATTAAATTTTTTGTTGGTTTTTGGCAATTATTTTGTCAGGTGTGCCAACTGGTCTTTGACCTGTTTCATGAGCTGTGAATATTTTGCCTGTTTTTCTTTTTCTTCATCAATCTTAGCCTGTGGTGCTTTGCTGATGAATTTCTCGTTCGATAACATCTTCATGGAACGGTCAAGTTCTTTAGCTAATTTCTCTTCTTCTTTTTTCAGTCTCTCGATTTCTTTCTCGATGTCTACAAGTTCTGCAAATGGCATGTAGATGTTTGCATTTGCGATTGCTACCGATACTGCATCGTCCTCGATTCCTGTCTTGTCTGCCTGAATCTTTACTTCATTTGCATATGCAAGTGTGCTGAAGAACACCTCTGACTGTCTAAAGATTCCGGCAACCTTCTCGTTCTCTGTTACGACATAGCAGAGAGCTTTCTTTGAAGGTGGAACATTCATTCCGGCTCTCACGTTACGAATACCACGAACTGCCTCTTTGATGATTTCTACTGCCTCTTCATCCTCTGCAAAGTTAAATTCTTCTGAGTACTCTGGCCACTGTTTTGTCATCAAGGTATCTTCATTTTCATTTAATGTACAGTAAATTTCTTCTGTTACGAATGGCATATATGGGTGTAAGAGTTTTAATGATGTCTCAAGTACTGTCTTTAATGTGTAAAGAGCTGCTGATTTTGTGTCATTGTCCTCGCTGTATAATCTTGGTTTTACCATCTCGATATACCAGTCACAGAACTCTTCCCAGATGAAGTTGTATAACTTATCTGCTGCAACACCTAACTCAAATTTTTCAATATTGTCTGTCACGTCTTTTACTAATTTGTTTGCCTTTGAGAGAATCCACTTATCTGCCTGTGTGAGGCTGTCTTTTGATACCTCTTTGATTCCATCTTCCGGCATATTCATCATGATAAATCTTGACGCATTCCATACTTTGTTTGCAAAGTTACGGCTTGCCTCTACTCTCTCGTAGTAGAATCTCATATCATTTCCAGGTGCATTTCCTGTGATTAATGTAAATCGCAGTGCATCTGCGCCGTATTTGTCAATTACCTCTAATGGGTCAATACCGTTTCCAAGAGATTTACTCATCTTTCTTCCCTGCGAATCTCTTACAAGTCCATGAATTAATACATTCTTGAATGGAACTTCTCCCACATGCTCCAGTCCTGAGAACATCATACGGATTACCCAGAAGAAGATAATATCATATCCTGTTACAAGTACACTTGTTGGATAGAAATAGTCTAACTCTTCTGTCTTCTCTGGCCAGCCAAGTGTTGAGAATGGCCATAATGCTGATGAGAACCATGTATCGAGTGTGTCTGGATCCTGACGCATCTCTTTTCCACATTTTGGACATGTACATGTGTTTTCCTTTGTGACTACCATCTCACCACAGTCATCGCAGTAAAATGCAGGAATTCTGTGTCCCCACCATAACTGTCTTGAAATACACCAGTCTCTGATGTTCTCTAACCAGTGATAATATGTCTTATCAAAGTGTGGTGGTACGAACTTTGTATCACCATTTCTCACTGCCTCAATTGCCGGTTTTGCAATTTCTTCCATCTTTACAAACCACTGTTTTGAAACTCTTGGCTCGATTGTTGTGTGACATCTGTAACATGTACCAACATTGTGGCTGTAGTCTTCGATTTTAACTAATGCTCCCTCTTTTTCAAGGTCTGCAACGATTGCTTTTCTAGCCTCATATCTGTCCATACCTGCGTATGCCGGATAATCCTCTGTGATATGTGCATCATCTGTGAGCACATTGAGAACTGGAAGGTTATGTCTCAAACCAACCTCAAAATCGTTTGGATCATGAGCTGGTGTAATCTTAACGACACCTGTTCCAAAATCCATCTCTACATAATCATCTGCGATGATTGGAATTTCTCTGTGAACGATTGGAAGAATAACTGTTTTTCCAACCATATCTTTGTATCTGTCATCCTTTGGATTTACTGCTACTGCTGTATCTCCAAGCAATGTCTCCGGTCTTGTTGTTGCAAGGTTGATATATCCACTTCCATCACTGAGTGCATATCTCAGATGCCAGAAATGTCCTGCCTGGTCTTCATACTCTACCTCAGCATCTGAAATAGATGTTAAGCAGTGAGGGCACCAGTTGATGATTCTCTCACCTCTGTAGATTGCTCCCTTGTTGTAAAGATTTACAAATACTTCTTTGACAGCCTTGTTGCAGCCCTCGTCCATTGTAAATCTCTCTCTGTCCCAGTCACAGGAAGAACCCATCTTCTTTAACTGAGAAACAATTCTTCCACCGTACTGTCTCTTCCACTCCCAAGCTCTCTCTAAGAATTTATCTCTTCCGATTTCTTCCTTAGTGATGCCTTCTTCACGCATCTTTTCAACAATCTTAGCCTCTGTCGCAATTGAGGCATGGTCTGTTCCAGGTACCCAGAGTGCCTCGTATCCCTGCATCCTCTTAGTACGGATTAAAATATCCTGAATCGTATTGTCTAAGGCATGTCCCATATGGAGCTGTCCTGTGATGTTTGGAGGTGGCATAACAATTGTAAAAGGCTTTTTACTTCTGTCTACCTCTGCATGAAAATATTTGTTCTCTACCCACTTGTCATAGAGTCTCTGCTCAATGTCAGCGGGATTATAATTTTTTTCTAATTCCTTTGCCATGTTTTCATTCCTCATTTTTCTAATCTAGTTTATAGTCTATTTTCTAATCTTTTCTCTTATTTGTCAAGTTTGATTCTGATTCATACATTCTCTGTATTCTTTCTTCCACCCATTTAAGATATGTTCAACATCTTCATAATATATATCAAAATCTTTACTTCCATCATATTGCAGTTCCGCTCTCATATCTCCGTACTCCTGACTAGAGATAATTTCTTCTTCTGTGCTGAAAAATATATCCTTGCATTGTAATACAAGTTCTTTATTAATTTTTTCCAGTTCAGCAAGGTCTGAGACTACATTCTTTACTTTCGCCTCCATGAGCTTTACAAACGTCATCTTCTTTAATACCTCATCCTGAGGTTCGCGTTCATACGCAATTTTTAAATATCGAAATGCCTCATCAAATTTTTTTCGAATCCAGATACTTTCCTTTTCCAAAAAGCATTTTTGCTTTTGCACCTAGTCTCTCGTGCATACTTTTTGATGCAATGTCTTTTAACTGACTTTTAAATTCCTTGATTTCCTGCTGTGTAAAATATCCCGACTCCTGAATAATGATAAGAATATCCGCCACAAATCCAAGATTCTGTCTCTGGGCAGTCCTTAATTTTTCTGCGATATGTTTTAAACCTAGTTTTTCTTCAATATATTGTATCAGGTCCTCAGAAAAGAAATCATTGTCCGTAAAATATACGTTATTATACAGATAATAGGCAAGTTCTTCTATTGAATAAATATTAATATCAGATTCTTTTATTCTATAGGGGACATCTGATTTTTTTGTACAAAGTATTAATCCACTCATAAATATTCCTCTACATTGATAATCTTTTTCATATGTTCCCCACTGGATTTATAAAAATCTCCAAATCCCATATCTGCCACAATTACAACACACTGTCTGTCTGACGTATAAGAAAGAATCACTTCCACTCTGGTTGTTCTGTTTGGTCGCTTTGGAAACGAATGAAGATCAATGGTCACACTGCTCTCTTTTTTACTCACAGAAGACAGAATTTTTAAATTCAGTACATAGGTATCATCTAAGATTCCCTCCGTCTTTGCTCCTGCCTCATACCAGTTTACTCCTGCACCAGACAACAGTACAACCCCATCTTTATTTCCCTGTTCGACTTCTAATTCAATGTTTAAAAGCGTTCTTCCGGAACATACAAACTGATAATCTTTTTCACGATTCAAAAAATCTACATCCATCAGTCCGTAACAGGCTCCTTTGACAAAAAGATTAAATCCCTGAAAAACTCTTCTCTTCATACAGAGAAATTTCACCGATTCTTCCATCCACTTGTCGTAAAATCCAATTCCTGTCAAAAATACGGTTGATATGATGTGTTCTCTGCACAAATCTATTAAGATGTGTAATAATTTTTTGTCTGCCTCTTTTCTTCCCTCTGGTGTTTCAAGCATATCTATGGAAAATTCGGATGATAATTCCATCTCCTCCACAATAATTGGACTCGGTCTCTTTGACTTTATTGTACTCAATCTGCGAACAATAAATCTTGTCTGAGAGAAATCAAAGACAAAGACATCATTGAGCCACAATTCTTTTTTCTGATATAAAATATAATAAATAAGACTCTCGGAATGTCCGAGAACTTTCACATGTTCCCTCTCAATTCCATACTCCTGCATAATATCTATGATTGTATTGACCAGTACCCCGTCCGGATACTCCACCGTAAACACAATATCTTTTATATTCTGAATGGAATACATAGTTTTTGCCTTTTCAATCAAGGCAAACAAAAATTTTTTTAACTGCTCTTTATCTGCATGCGGTTCAAGACTTGCCTCTGTTGGAATCAAATATCTCTGCTCTCCCTTAATGGTTGTCAGAGACTCCGGTTCTGTCATATTCCCAAGAAAGTAAGCCATCTGTGTATAATCTTTGCATAAATCAATTGCCAGATATACTTTTGTATTCATTTTCTGCTCCTTTCCCGTCTACTGTCAGTTATTTAAAAATAATTTTTTTACCATTTGGTCATCGATGTAATACTCCAGTGCCATCTGACCAATGGTGTCTTTTTGCCCATTGGCAAGTAGTTCATTAATTCTTCCATATCTCGAAGTATTGAAATTCTCTCCTCTATGCTCCAAACGGCACTCCATGACATCCGTAATTGTTTTTTCGCCCTTATTTTCTTCTATAATATTGTAACAGATTCTTTCACCATAAAAGAGATTGATTGATGTTGTATAAAGTCCCTGAAATACTTCCTTCATCTTGACATCTGTATAGTGATTTTCCTGATTTTCAGAATAATATCGAATTGTCACTTTATCTACCGGTTTACACCTGTATTCTATGGTTGTCTTGTCAAGTATATTTCCTGAAATAGAAAACCATGTCTGATACCTCTTAAAGAAATCAAAAATAATATTCTTATTCTCAAGTTCACTGATTAATTTCCTGCACAAATCTTTTGTCGTTTCTTTGAGATTCTGCTTTTTTGAATAATACAGCAAGAAGGAGCATTTACAAATATCGCTCACCAAGTTTCCTGCTAAAAGTTCTTCTTCCAAATGTCTGAAATACAAGGTATCAATTTCCCTGTGATGCACAAAATAGACATATGCGTTATAGAACAGGTACGCATGTTTTATCATATCAAGAGCACCTTTTTTCTTATAAGAATCATACACACTGCAAATATTTTCAATACTTGCCCTTGAAAATAACATCTGTGCTATCATTCTCTCTTCTAAATCTTTATCCTCTGTATCAAATTCTTTTGATACTCTCCAGAGGTCCAACATCTCTTTTGTGGTTCCATTATAATCTGCAAGT
This sequence comes from uncultured Eubacteriales bacterium, assembly GCA_900321855.1. Taxonomy (GTDB): domain Bacteria; phylum Bacillota; class Clostridia; order Lachnospirales; family Lachnospiraceae; genus Bovifimicola. Next base: position 6,932 of record ONXS01000025.1, read on the forward strand.
AACACTGACATGGAGTTTTCGTTATATTTGCCTTTTCGAAATGCCATCTCACAATACTGTATCAGTAAGTCTTTGTCACATGGAACATTTTCCCTGATAACATAGGTACAAAGTTTCAGAATTTTTCGCTCATCCATTCCATAAACACCATATTTTCTGGTAATTGCAAGCACTTCTGTATAAAGTCTTCTCGTAATCATCAGCTCTGCTATGGATATCCTGGATTTGCGGTTTAACTTGCTCACATCGAGACTTCTCAAGTAGGCATCAAGTCCCTTTCCATGCAGATTTTCCTGATAATAATCCAACATATCTGGCAAAATATCATTCTTATATCCGGTATCAAACCGGTCATCTGTCATAATCTTGCGGAACAGTTCTGCTCCGTTTTCCAGCTCTTTATGATATTTAATTGCCTGCTCACATTCTCTTGCCATAATATAAATATTATCAGAATCTTTTTTCAGTAGGATTTCATTTAATTCTTTGCTGCCTAACAATTTTTCCATTGTATAAGTAACTGTATTCAAATAAATATTTCCATTAATATCCCTAAACGATACCACTGCATCATCTGTATAAATTTCTACATAGGCTACAGAATGAACAATTGGATATACCATCTGTTTTTTCGTCTCTTTGTGAATCACAAGAACTTCCTTCAGACTGTCCGCCTGCAACACATGAATCATCCATGTATTGAGCACTTTAGAAAGCATTTCTTCGTCCACCGGTTTCTGAACAATCGCTCCTATCTCTTGCTCGTCAGAACTCTGAGTATCAACACTCTGAATCAAATCTTTTGTCAGTATATCGGCATAAATAATTGCAATATTCTTATCAATACGCCCTCTCTTTAACATATCAAGTGCAAAGTTCTCAATAATCTTCCTATAATTTGTATATGAATTCTTATAAGTCTCTTTATCGCGAATCAAAAGTGAATAGAAAAAGGCCTCCCTGTTTCCAAGCATCGAATGATTATACTGAAAATACATCAGCACGGACTCTGGAATATCTCCCGAAAAATCAGCCGGCATCGCCATAACATAATATTCGTACAGACTTGTAATCGGAACATCCATTCTGACACCCAGCTCATACCACTGAAAATACTCTGGTTCTGTTTTGTTACAACGAATCAACATACTGAGTATAGTATTCAGAATCACTTTTTTCTCAAATTTCTCATATAATCTCACAAGAATCTTAAACAAAAGCGGTCTGAACTTCTTTTCATGCATCGAAACTTCCGACAACTGAATTGCAAGTCTTAAGTCAATGGCATTGTATTTACTTCCAAAATTCAGTACCTGTAACTCAAAATTGTTAATCATGCGAAGTAGCATTGGCTGTCTGTTCAATGCGTAAAGTGCCTCATAATACATCAAGGTACTTCTGCATCCCAAATGAAACTGCTCTTTAATTCTTGCAATCTTCAAACTCTTATTATTCTCAAATGAGGGGTCTATATAGATGAGAATCCACAAAATCTCCCACTTATCATATCCGCTCTCATAAAACTTTCGAATCGTCTCTGTAATCATCAGCGTATATTCGAGTTCTCTTCTGTGCAATGCTTTCAGATACAGATAATAGCAGTACAGTGGAATATTTTCCTCTCTCTGCTGCATAACCTGCTCGGTGACACTGTCAATCAGCACCTGTGCTTTTTCATCTTCTTTTTTCGAAATATGAATCTGTGCCTGAAATAATCGCAAAAATGTGTCTTGGTCTTTGAATCCTCTTGCACGTTCTACCAATTTCTGAGATACTTCCGTCCACTTATCCACTGAGCATTTTCTCATTCGAAAATCCAGATAGATTTTATTAATATCAACAATACATTTGCCAATTTCCCTGTCTCGGTGGTCATATTCTCCCCTGTTATCTACCGCAATATTCAGATACAAAGTCTGATGTGGAGTCTGAAACGCAATTCTTCCGTAATTCATGCCCGCATGTAACTTTGTCTCATCGATAGAATAAGAAAATGTCAATTTATACTTATCAACATCTTTCTCAAAATCCTGTTCCGTTATGCTGCCTGTGAAATCTGTAATAAAATCAACTTCTGATGTGACAGCAACATCAACACTTCCCCATGTATTCTTGAAAATTGAAACACTGTCACGGTATACATCTTTTATCTCCTTGTAGTTCTTCTCTGTCTCTTCTAAAAGAATCTCTACTTTTTGTTTCTGATTCACCGCAATCAAAAACTCTTCCATTGCCTGCCTTTTATTCGGATTTTCGATTGCTCCTCTATAAATACAGGTTTGTTCCAGATTATCTTTTAATAAAACTTTCACAAAGTCCTCTGACAAAAACAACTTGAGAGCACTTTCATAATCCTGTTTCACAAGTGCCGCAAATGCAGCAATATCCGGAATGTCTCTCTTCTCAGAAGAACGTCTGATATGAAATTTGAACGGAATATAGGACTCTCCACCATTGCTCACAACATTAATTCTTCCTGAAAACTCATCTTCCGGTTCAAGCACTGTCGTGTCGATGCGATATTCGATTCGGTTTCGCTTTCCACAGAACTGATTATTGACAATCTTTACATACTCACTGGTAGAATAGATAATACCTTTTATTGTTCCACCTTTTTTGTCAAACACCTCAAAAAAGTCACTAAAAATAACTCCCGTCTCAATATCTTTCTCTATTGAAACGACAGTAACTTCTGTTTCAGGTAAATCATATTCAATTTTTCCTCTTGATAATTTACCAACTAACTCTTTCAAAATGTCTTCCTACTTTCTATAGCATCTATAGTCTCTTCAATCCTTAAAGTCCCCAAATCCAATCCTCGCAGAGCATTTATCTCATATGGAATTATATCCCCACTTATTCCTAGTCTGAGTTTTCTCAGACTAAGAAAAAAATTACAGTGATTTTACTATACCATATTTTCTATGTTTCGTCAAAAAAAGTAATATCTTTTATTTCGTCAGGAAGATACTGTTGCTCTACATAATGATTTTCATAATCATGCGGATATTTATACCCCTGACCTCTTCCCAAATCTTTTGCTCCACTGTAAGAACCTACCCTTAAATATGCCGGTATATCATAGAGTGGATGCTCTCTTACATATTTCATCGCCTGATTAATTGCCGTATAAGCAGAATTGCTCTTTGGTGCTTTCGCAACATAAATTGCAGCCATAGAAAGAGGAATTCTTGCCTCCGGCATCCCAATCTGTTCCACTGCCCTCGCCGCTGAGATGGCAACTGTCAGTGCATTTGGGTCTGCAAGTCCGACATCTTCTGCTGCACAAATCATAATTCTTCTAGCAATGAAAGTCACACTTTCTCCCGCCTCTAACATTCTTGCAAGATAATATACAACTGCATCTGCATCAGACCCTCTCATACTCTTGATAAAAGCAGAAATTGTATCATAGTGCATATCTCCTTTTTTGTCATATCTGAGATTTCTTCTCTGAACACACTCTGAAATCACATCTGTGTCAATAAAGATTCTTCCCTCCTTATTTCTCTCAGTTGTGAGCACTCCGAGTTCTAATGCATTAAGTGCCATTCTCGCATCTCCATTTGATACCTGTGCCAGATAGGAAATGGCATCTTCTGTCATATCAACATCCATCGCACCAACACCCTTCTTCTCGTCTGTGAGTGCTCTTTTTAGCAGTTCCTCAATATCGCCGCTCTCAAGTTCCTTTAGTTCAAATACCGTAGACCTTGAAATCAAGGCATTATTTACCTCAAAATATGGATTTTCTGTCGTAGCTCCAATTAAAATAATCGTTCCGTCCTCTACATATGGGAGGAGATAATCCTGCTGACTCTTATTAAACCTGTGAATCTCATCGACAAACATAATCGTCTTTTTTCCATACATCTTAAAATAATCTTTTGCCTTTGTCACAGCCTCTTCCATATCTTTTTTGCCGGCAATTGTTGCATTAATCTGAATAAATTCGGCATTGGAGTTTCCTGCAATCACTTTTGCAAGCGTTGTTTTTCCGGTACCCGGAGGTCCAAAAAATATAACGGAACTGAGTTTATCCGCCTGAATCGCTCTGTATAACAACTTATCTTTTGCGAGAATATGTTTCTGACCAACTACCTCTTCGATTGTTTCCGGCCTCATTCGCGCAGCAAGTGGCTCAGAAGTCTTTTTCTCCGTTTCTCTCATATAGTCAAATAAATCCATAATTATCTTACCTTTTTCCTATCATTAATATATAGATAAAAATATGCAGGCATATTTTTATCTATTGGGACTTTTGATTCTTGTATCATATAATGCTTTATTTTACCACTTTGCGACCCTTTTCACAATAATATACTTGTTGAAAATGTGTTTTTATGATAAAATAAAGTTTGATTTTTTACCCTGAAATATTTCAGCGGTATTTGACTTTTTATGCTAATAACAGATGTCTTTATCTGTTTTGCAAATGCCACAAATATCCGGTTATAATTAGTAAATCTTGCGAAACTGTATATTGGGGCTGTTATTTAGATTATGATTTCAATCAATTCTATTTAATTTTTTATTATATTTATTTAAAAAGGAGGTTTTAATTTGGCTGATAATGTTTACTCAACAGTAACCCAGGAAATTAAGGACTTAGCTTCACTTTGTGTTGAGAACAGTTCAATTAACCCTGAACTTTATGGAAAATACGAGGTAAAACGAGGTCTTCGTGATATCAATGGTAAGGGTGTTCTTACCGGACTGACAGAGATTGCTGAAGTTCGTTCTTATATCACAGTTGACAGCGAAATGATTCCATGTGAAGGAAAATTATTTTACCGCGGTGTCGATATAGAAGATTTGGTACATGGATTTTACTCTGAGAAGAGATTTGGTTTTGAAGAGACTACATATCTTTTGCTCTTTGGCAATCTTCCAACGGAGCAGCAGTTAAAAGACTTCAAACAGTTATTAGGTTCTTACCGCACACTTCCAACCAGTTTTGTGCGTGACATCATCTTAAAAGCACCTAGCAAGGACATGATGAATACTTTGGCAAGAAGTGTTCTCACTTTATACTCTTATGATGATAAGGCAGATGATACTTCCATTCCAAATGTTCTCCGACAGTGTTTACAGCTCATTGCTCTTTTCCCTGAATTATCCGTATATGGTTATCAGGCTTATGAGCACTATTTCAACGGACAGAGTTTATTCATTCACACTCCTGACCCAGAGCTCTCAACAGCAGAGAATATTCTTCACCTTCTTCGACCAGATGGAAAATACACAGAACTTGAGGCAAGAATTCTCGATTTAGCACTGGTACTCCATGCAGATCACGGCGGTGGTAACAATTCAACATTTACCACTCACGTTGTATCTTCCTCTGGAACAGATACCTACTCAACCGTTGCTGCTTCTCTCGGTTCTCTCAAAGGACCAAGACACGGTGGTGCCAACATCAAAGTTGTTCAGATGTTTGATGATTTAAAGGCAAATGTCAAGGATTGGGAAGACGAGGAAGAAATCAAACAGTATTTATCTGACTTATTAAACAAGAAAGCATTTGACAAATCTGGACTCATCTATGGTATGGGGCACGCAGTTTATTCGATTTCCGACCCTCGTGCGAGAGTATTGAAGAAATTTGTCGGAACTCTCTCAAAAGAAAAAGGAATGGATAAGGAATTTGCTCTCTACTCAGCTATTGAGCGCCTTGCACCTCAGGTCATTGCAGAAGAGAGAAAGATTTACAAAGGCGTCAGCGCCAATATCGATTTCTACAGCGGATTTGTTTATCGAATGCTCGATTTACCTTCCGAGCTCTACACACCAATCTTCGCAATCGCAAGAATTGCCGGTTGGAGTGCTCACAGAATTGAAGAGTTAATCAATGCTGGTAAGATTATCAGACCTGCTTATAAGAATGTGGCAAAACATATGGAATATACAAATATTGCAGACAGAAAATAAATTCGTATAGAATATAATTTTGTATAAAATATAGGTTTGTAAAAATATAAATTCAAAAAAATATAAATTCAAAAAATATAAATTTACAAAAAAAATATAAGTTCACAAAAACAGAGGACACGGCTAAAAACTGTGTCCTCTGTTTTTTCTTGACAATATTACTTTTTTACTACTTCTCATGCTGAATGAGATAGAGCAAATCCTCCATCGTCTCATTGACCATATCTCTGAGTTTATATCTCTTCACAAGATCTGCAAGAATCTCCTGCTCCTCATTCAACTGCAAATTATCCTGTTCTAAAAGTTCTGTAAATCCATTCTGAATATCAGCTGGCACTTTGATTTCTTCCAGATTCAAACTTTTTCCTGTCTGATTTAAAAGAATACCAACTGCTGCTGCCATCTCTGTATTGGCTATAAAAATGTTTGGCGGTGTAGTTCTTGCTTTATGTCTGACCGCATCATATATAATCGAATAAATCATGTTCTCCTCTCCTTCCAAAATCCATTTGCTAATAATCTACTCTGTTATTATATCATATAATTTTAATGCTAAAAACAACTATTGTTCTGCTCATAATCAAAATTATTTGCCCTATTTCTAGTCTAGCCAAAACTCATCCATCACATTCGCATCATAATCCGCAAAATGTTGATTTTTGTAATCCATCAATACCGCAAGGGCATTGTTACTTTTGTGCTCAATCGCCACATCTATAAACTCCATAATCTGTACAAATGTAAATTCTGAAAGAACCTGACTGATATCTGAGTTGTCTTTTATAATACGTTCCACAATTGTAACCTGATCTAAATATCCCACAATGTGATTCACTTTTCTTGTATACTTTTCAAATTTAAACTCTTCAATGTCAAAGCAATCCTCTTTCCTCATACTGTATCGGTCTCTATCAATCTGCCTTACCACTGTTTCACAGTCAGCAAATGTGATTCGATTTTCTCCAAAAACATCATTATACTTTGCCATAATTCCATCTTTCCAGCGGTTTCTCAGACGGGAGTACGGAATCATACAACCTTTGTATCGATGTTTTGAAATATCAATCGCTGAAATTACAGGCTCCCAAATCTGACGAAATGGCTGTTTCAAACGATGTGTATTAAAATGTCTCTGCCACAATTCAACTTCTTCCTTACTCATCTCCATTGGATGGGCAATCTTAATTTTCTCACTGCTGTCAACAAGGTACGGTTTGCCTTGGCTGTCCCTCTCCCCATCTTCTGTTACAATAAACGTCTTCTTCCCCTGACTCCACACAATCCGTCTCGCAATACGATTTAATACAGGATTTTTCTGATATAAATGCATCCAATATTCTCCAGATTTTTCCACTCCTGAAAGAAAATCTTCAAACAACTGGCTGTTTCTCATTTTGACCACTTTTTTGATATTTTTCTTCAAGTCCATAAAATCAGCTTGCGCCTGCTCATATAATTTTAAATCCGCACCTCTTTTGAGAATCGTTTTCTTCCCTGAATTCGTTTCCATATCAAAAAGTTCAAGCGTGAAATCATCACACAGATGAATCTTAATCTGTTTCTTTCCTAAGTTATAGACTTTTTCCCCTTTTTCATCCAGACCAAACTCACATAGCATCTCATCAAGAAGAGTCTCTGTACTTATATTTCGAATCTGTGCGTAAGGCTCTAGCCATCCTGTTTTTTCACAAGTCAGTATCGCCAATCTAGTTTCATTTAAGAGCATAGCACTGCGAGCTACAACAATATTAAATCCAGAACTTCCCACAACATACTTGGATTTCCACTGAGTTATTCTTGAAATTACATCCTTTACTTCATTCTCGCCACCATATCTCATATACGGCAGCATCCAGGCAATCCCCCACACATGCCCTGGTATCATATGATTGCGTATCGTCTCAATCAGTGTATCTCGGTCAAGCATCTTTGCAGCCTGATCTGCCTCCTGCACAATTCTTACATCTAGTCCTTTTATTTTCTGCTCCATTTTCACCGGTTGTAAATCGACTGTAACATTCCTCACTTCACAGCCGACAGGTTGAAGAAATCCATTTGCCATATTGGTGGTACTCACGGCATTTCTTCTGCACTGTTTCAAATACGGTATCAGAGCAACTAATACCAGATATTCCGGCGCCACTCGTCCATCTTTGCGCTTGATAGTCGCTGCTACATCCTTGATATCTAAATGATAAATTTCTCGTAACTGATATTTTAATCGGAATTCATGATACCTCTCTCTCCATTCCAAAAATTCATCCTCTTTGGATTTTAGTCCTGTATCTTCTATTCTCTCCTTCAGTAATACTTCTAGCAACTGCTTTCCTTTTTCCGAATGTTTGTCTATGCATAGTTGATGCACGATTTTAAGCTGCTCCGTCTCCACAATTTCCTCTATCTTCAATGTAAACTTTGCCAGCTTTAACGCCTGTGTGCTCTTTCCATATTTATCTACAGCTTTTATCAGCGCCTCATAAAATCCTTCAAAACTAAAATTATCTGCGAGCATCGCTCTCTTCACCATATATTGCCAGCTCTGTCCCAAAAATAAATACATCTCTGCAAGATTGTTCAGAGTTAAATTCCCTTCGTAAATATTATTACGTTGTTCCTCCGGCTCCTTTATAAAAAATCCATCTTCAAATATGTAATCACCTTCCATTTTATATATTCCCTCTCTATTTTGACTTGCTTTTTCTTTATACTCATATTATAATGTTAATATTCATTTTGTCAATACAGGTTGATATGACAAAAACGAGAACAAATCCGACATTTATACCATCTTCTGAGATGATTAAACACAAAGATGCCGTGATTAAATTGCTCACAATACTCACAGGTAATCGAAATATTGAAGAAACTTTCATTCAACACAAACACAAAAAAGGAGGGACTGATAAAATGAGTGGTGTATTTGACGATGTATTTGATCGATTACGCGCAGAGGGTGAAATTAAAGGTAAAGCCTATGGTATGATATCTGTTTATCTTGAAAATGGTCTTGCTAAACCAGATATTATGGATAAGCTGATTCAAAAACTGTCTATTACAACAAAACAGGCTGAAACCTACTATGATGACTGTATGAAAAAATAAATAAGAAGTGATAACTCTCTATTGATAAAATGAGCACAAAATGAAATGGAGTCAGAAATCAGTGTGGTTGCTGATTTCTGACTCCTGTTTAATTCCATTTTCTAACAAAAGAACTTTTGAGACATATGTTTTATCTATGCATAATAATTTATATTTTTTTCTATCATACATTTTCTCTCATTATAGTGTACTTTAACAACTATTTTACCTTGCTTATATCAACCCATAAAACTGGACAAACTCTTTTATAGCCATCGTAATCCTCTGATTCAATTACTCCTGATTCTATAATCACTTTTCGTTCAAGGTTATTAAAGTTAACATTATCCTTTAAAGCATCTCCTATATTAGATTCATTCCATAATCTTCCCTCTAATAAGTGTTCCGTTTCGTAAGCATCTAATCTAATATAATATTTAGTTCCGGATATTTCCAATATATCCCAGGATAAACCACGACTGTATCTACCATCACTACTATTATAAGTACCAAATTTTACTTCATCTCCAACTTCCGATAATCTAAAATCTCTTAATTGACTATTACGACCATATTGTAAATATTTTATAATAACATAACCTGTTAGTAATATACAAACTACGATTATTATATTTCTTAATATTTTTTTCTTTTCTCTCTTTACGTAAGACTTTGCTGAATTCTCATCCATCTTATGCATTTCGTCTATTTTTTTTCTACATTCCTCAATCTTTGTATTTGAATCCTTATACTTTGGTATTTTTTCAAATAATTTTATTGCATCATTGAGTGACTGGATACTATTCATCTTTTTTAGTTGAATTGCATCTGTATAAATCTTCTCGTTATTAATACGATCAATTGTTTCTTTACACTGTCCTACTCGTTCCTTACTATCCTTGTACTCACCTAATTGCTCAAACAGATTTATTGCATCCTTTAAATTGAGTATTCCGAACATATTTTGTTTTCTTACCGCATTTTGATAGCGTAATTCTATTTTTAATTGCTGACATTCATCAACTTTTTTCGCCGAATCCAAATAATTGGGGATCGACGCAAATTGTTTAGCAGCCTTATCAAGCTTATCCTCATTATCAGCATTTTTCATTAATTCAAATGCACTTTGATATACTTTTTTTGTTTCTTCATCCTCCAATTCTTTCTCATATTTTTCTATCAATTGCTTAGAATCTTTATAATCTATAATTGTATTTAACAACTCAATTGCTCTCTTTAATTCTGTTATTCGATTATTTTTCTGATTAGATACTTCTAATGCCTCTTGATAGATTCTGCTATTTATTCTTTCTTTTATAACTTTGTCATAACCTGAAACTTCTCCCTTTAATTGCTCATCTCCATATCGAATCACTTTTTGATAGTACTCGTTGCTATCAAAGGTTTTGTCTTGCTCTCCGAGCTTTTCTCTTTTTATTACTTTCAGATTTACCATCAATTTTCCCAGATATGCTTCTGCATTTTCCGGGTCTAAGTCAAGAACCTTCTCACTGTATTCATCTGCACTCTCCCAATTTCTATCTTCTAAGAATATAAACATTCTTTTCAACAGATTCTCTGTCTGCATAATTCCAGATGACACTATTGTTTCTGTCTGTATAACCTTGTTATCCTGAGTTTTGGGACCCAGAATTTTACCAACACCTCTAACGAGATCTTGAATAGCGCCAATTTTACCCATATCTTGTGCCTGAAGCCTTGCAAATTCTTTAGGCATATCATATGCATCTATGCCTTTATAACAAGGAATTAATGTTTTCTTCTCTCCCTTTTCAATAAGGCTGAGAAATCTGCTCCATTCATTTTTTACCCAAACTGCATTGTAATATTCGTAATCTGTTCCAAATGCAAGCATTACTTTAGCTGAATTTAGTGCTGCGAAGATGTATGGCTCATATTCCTGACCTAATTTATCTTCCAATGTAAGTCTTGAGAAAAATACCTTATAGCCTTTTTCTGTCAATGCATCGTATACATCCTGTGCAATTACGCTGTCAATGGTTCTCTCCCCCATCGGGTCGGTTTCTTTATAACAGATGAAGATATCATAAGGCTCCTCTTTAGCTGAAACCTCAATAATTCCTTTTCTAAGTTCTTCTATCGCCTTCGCTTCATCCCTATAAATCGCTCTTGATATAGAATCAGAATACTCCATTACCATATCAAAATTAGGATCATCAAGCACACTGTCAAACGAAGACCTGTGACATGTTGGAACTTTCTTACCCGTCTTTGGGTCATCAACATATTCAATTCCAAATTTACATAAAATCAATCCCCAATATGCCTCTGCCTCTTCCTGAAACTCAGCAACAATACTCTCATATACCCCTGCTGCCTTATCAAATTCGCAAGAACTGCGCAAGCGATTTGCACGTGTAAATAAATTGATTTTTTTCTCATTATCTAGCGTTGGCACTGTCTGAATAGAACCACAGTATTCACATTCAGCAGTTGTTGCGTTCTCGTTTATCTCTAGTGTGCCTCCGCACATTTTGCATTTAAATACTGACATATCCTTGTCCTCTCATATAATATATTGCCCCATAGCCTTGCACTGCGACTAGTCTTTTATTTTTTCTTTAATAAAATCAATCATTCTATTATAATAATCCCTATACTCACCATCATTCACTAATTCTGTGATAATCTCAACACCATAGGTCTGTAAAAGAACTTTCTTACCTACATTCTTCTCCAAATCCATATTCGGCTCTATGTAATATACCTTTCCCTCTGGATTATTTCTCTTCTTGCAATTTATTAACCACCAAATATCCATTTCTGATAAATCAAGTCCAAAACCTAATATATAGACATCGCCCATCAAAAAATAATCTACCCAGTTTTGAAGTCTTATTTTCTCTGACTTTGCATGATATTTTTTCATATACTTTGACACAACATTCTGTACTGTAGAAAGTAATTTCCCATAATAGTAATGCCCTAATACCATGGACTCAGGCCTTGCTGCCTCTCCGTGGATATGCCAGATATTGTATTGCTTGTCTGATTTTTCCAAATGCATATAGCGATATAGACCATACTGCTTTTCTTTGGAAGTCAAATACTTATCTATGACATCCTTTTTTCGATATTTGCATCTAGATTTTGGTTTGCATGAAAACTCCGGATCTATTGACTTCTCTATCTCATAGGTATAGTTTGTTGTAAGTATTGCATCAAAATTGCATTCCAGAAGTGAGCGAATCATGGATTGTTGCTCATCAGTTATCTCTATTTTCACCAATTCTTCGCTAAAATCTTCTAATTTTTTATCCACTTGGTCTTTTGTTATCGCCACTGCCTGTAAGGGGTATGGAAGATTCTTTATTATCTCAAGATCTTGTTCTGTAATATTTTCTTCTTTTATATTCTTCAACATCTCATCCCAGGAATCTCTATTAAAACTTTTATTGATTCCGTTTCCTAATAAAAGGACTTTTGGGATGTATGATTTCTCTATATCGGGTAATTTATATGTCATTGCAATTGCTCCTCACTTTATTTTTTTCAGAATTAGAATTGAATACCACTTAAATCAGACAATTGATTCTGTAGTTCCTTAATTTCATTTTTAATTTCTTTCCTCCTCTTTATCTCAAAAATTCCCAAATCAGACCGTTGCACCCGCAAGTCATTTATTTTAATTTTAAGTTCTTTCTCTTGCTGTTGTCTCTTCAACTCAATTTCTTGTCTTTCCTGTTCAAAGTTCTCCACTGAATCACACAATTTCCATTTCCCAACATCCAAATATCTACATGTTTTATCATCGGCTCCATGTTCAAATGCTACTACTCTTCCATCTGATTTTAATCCTACGATATGATTACCTCTTCCTGAAACTGCAACAATATCTTTCCACATTGAATCTTCATCTTCCAATTCATTAAAAAGAGAGAACTTCATATTAGTTCGCTCTGCTACTACTATTGTTCCATCTGATTTCAATCCAGCTGTAATTACACTAACATTACATCCTGCAATAATATCATTCAACTTAATGTATTCGCTTTCTACTGTTCCATCTTGCATAATCAGCTTGCATCTATTGTCAATATCCCCACAGTTAGTACCATCTTCACCATTGATAAATGCAGCGACCTTTTCATTGTTGCGATGTTTATGTGAACTCGAAGTGGAATAATATTCACCATCTGAACGCAATCCATATACATTACGAAAAGTTCCCATTGAAATTTCGATAACATCCCTCCAATTTAAACATTCCTTATCAACCTCTCGTGTTGCCACCACGGTTCCATCCGACCTCAATCCTACTGTACCAAAAGCAGCAGCCGCTATTGCAACAATCTCTCTCCATTCTGAGACATCACATTGTCCGACATCATTTCTACCTGTAGCTACTACGGTTCCATCCGATTTCAATCCAACCGTATACTCGCCCCCGCTTGCAACTGCAATTATATTTCTCCAATTTGAAACATCACATTCTCCATAACGATTGTTTCCTACTGCTAATACAGTTCCATCCGATTTCACTCCAACCGTATAGTAATACCCGCCTGCAATTAATGTTTGATAATAACGATGCTTTTTTATCAGTGGTAACAGACGTCTGGTATCTTCTTCTTTCTTTTGTTTTTTCTTTTTGATTTCTTCTTCCTTCTTTTGGATTTCTTCCTGCTTCTTCCTCTCT
>ONXS01000025.1:20633-42873 GCA_900321855.1 uncultured Eubacteriales bacterium
AACCAAATTATGCTTTTCTGTTCTATGTCCTCTAATTTTTTTAGCAATTCATCGTTTGCAAACTTCTTTGCTTTAACATACTCACTTACATTTTCATAACTACTTTTTTCAATTTTCTCTAATTCATTGATAGATTGTAGTTGTTTCACTACACACAATTTTCCAAGATATGCCTCTCCGTTTTCCGAATCTAAATCTAGGACTTTCTCACAGTATTCATCTGCTCTCTCCCAGTTTTTATCCTCTAAAAACATAAAGACACGTTTTAACAAATTATCTACCTGCGAATTATCTGATGTAATTGCTGTATTCGTCTGTACAACATTAGGTGTCTCAGATGTTGTATCTAGAACCTTTTTAATTCCTCTCACCACATCATTAATAAATCCAATCTTACTCATATCCTGTGCCTGAAGATGTGAAAATTCTTCCGGTAACTCGTATGCATCCATATCTTTATAACAAGGAATTAGAAGTTTCGACCTGTCTTTTTTGATAATCTTTAAGTATCTGCTCCATTCATTCTTAACCCATACTGCATTAAAGTATTCCGGCTTTGTTCCAAGAACTAGCATTACTTTTGCTGAATTTAATGCTGCAAATATGTAAGGTTCATATTCCTGACCAATCTTGTCCTCCAGTGTGATTGCCGCATAGAACACCTTAAATCCTTCCTGTGTTAGCTGATAGTAAATATCATTTGCCAGGACACTATCCACCGTTCTGTTTCCATTTTCATCAGACTGTTTGTAACAGATAAATACATCAAATGGTTCTTCCTTTGAAGAAATTTCTAAGATTCCTTTCTGAACCTCTTCTATTTCCTTTGCCTGTTTTTCATACAGGATTTTTTGATTGATATCTGCATTTTCAATCGCAGACTGATAATCTACATCTGTTAAAACTGATTCTATCTGTGCTCTGTGACAGGTTGGAACTCTCTTAAAAGTAGATGGATCTTCTACATATTCAATTCCATATTTACACAGTAAAATTCCCCAGTATGCCTCTGCATCTGTGCTATCCTGTGCAACGATTTTTTCATACATCTCCTGTGCCTTATCAAACTCACTCTTCATTCTGAGATTATTTGCTCGGTTAAAGAGATTTGTTACAATCTCATCACGACTCTTTGTTAAAGTCTGTATAGAACCACAATACTCACATTCGGCTGTTGTTGCGTTCTCATTGATTTCTAGTGTGCCTCCGCACATTTTACATTTAAATACTGACATATCATAAATCTCCTCATTACTTTTTATGCTTACTCTCTTGGCTTAATAGTTTTCTTTTTTCAATAAGAGTAAGAATTTCATTTGCCTCTGCATTACTTATTGCGGACTGCTTTTGAATTTTTTTCAGTCTATATGCAATATCTTCCTCAATCTCAATCGTCATCTCAGATGATACCGGATCACTGTATTTGATGGCTTCTATTATTTCGTTCACAAGTCTTTTCTCATCTTCAGAAGACACATATCTTAATAATAAATTGCTGTCCTGCTTAACCAGTCTCCATACAGCAGTTTTTTCATTGAAGGACATATTAGTATCCGTAGCATTTCTTCCAACTGTGTCCATTGCCAAACTTAATACTCCTGAAATAACGAGAACACTGTAACATACGACGATTGCAATCCAGTTTGACACATTGGGTGTCAGCATAATAATGCCTCCAGCAATTACCATAATTGCCAACTCAAAAATCCCAACATACATAATTGGAAAGTGAATTTCCTGCTCTCTTTCGTTTTTGCTTGTAAATGTATAAATTGAAAAAACAAGATTTATCACAAATGCAAGCATAATAAATATATATCCTGACCAAAATGCACCAGTAAATTTATTGTGTCCATTGATTTTATTCGGTGTAACAAAGCAAATTATATTAAATAAAATAACAAATAATATCCAGCTGACACTGTAATTTCTTATTCTTTTCATACAAGTTCCTCCTCGTACAATATGTATTTCCCCTCACTTCATTTTACTCCTCATACATCTATCCATTTTTATGATAGTTTTGTTCCACATTCCAAGCAGAACTTTCCACCTTTTGGAACCTCTGCTCCACAATTTGGACATTTATTTATCAATGGTTGTCCACATTCCATACAGAATTTTCCTTTTGTAGTTTTCTTTCCACATGCCGGACAAATCATCTCATTCTCTGTGCATACTTCTACTTTCGTTCCACACTCAAAACAAAACTTTGCACCCTTTGGAAGCGTATGTCCACAGTTTACACATAAGAGTTCTTCTGGTGTATCGTTAGCTGGTGAAGTTGTAGATTGTCCTACTTGAAATCCCTTCATCATTTCGCCAACCTGAGGTGCCATAGCATTCATTGCAGCCATTCCAACTCCAAATCCTAACATGTCTCCCATCACAGAGTTGCCTCCTCCTGACGAAATTGCAGGTCCCATATTTCCGATTCCCTCTGCATATGCTTTCTGTACCTCTGCCTGAAGTACATCTTTCTGATCATATCCTTTTGCCTGCATAACTGCTGCTTCTGCCATTCCTGCCATTTGTGCTGCCTGTGCATCAGCCTGTGCCTGAATCAATCGTCTCTCTGCTTCCTTTCTTGCAATCTCTGTTTCTGTTGTCTGTTCTTCTAAAATTGCACCTCGCTGTGCTGCCTTGATTTTAGCTTCTGATTCGGCTTGTGCTGTCATATAAGCAGCTCTGCTTTCAGCCTGAGAAGTTTTAATGTCGGCCTCCGCCTGTACCATTCTTTTCTGCAATGTGATTGTATGTAAATCTCTGAGTCTTTTAAAATTAGGATCACTTTCTGGCAACACAATATTAGTCAGATAAAACTGCGGAATTGTCAGTCCATATTCCTCAAATCCCGGTAAAATCTTATTTCTCAGTACATCAGCTAACTCGTTCAGATGTTCATCAACCTCAACAATATCTATTTGCTGTTGCTTAATTGCCGCTGAAAGATTCGCTTTTACTGCTGTTGAGATAAGTGGTCGAAAACACATTTGTAATGATTTTGTAAATCCTAAACCTTCATCTCCCCATGATATTCCATCCATTGTTCCAACTAATTTTATAAGCATTTTTCTTCCATCAGATACAGCCAGATTCATCTCTCCCGATGCACCTAATTCCACTGGAACTCCCAAAGTTGGCTCGTTAAATCTTACTTTTGAATCTGTTCCCCACTTCACAGCCATCTGTACTGTTTTATTTATAAAATATACTTCACAATGAAATACACTCACACCCGTAACAATATTCACAAGTTTTGTCAAAATAGGTATATTTTCAGCATCTAATTTATAACGCCCAGGTCCAAAAGTATCCGCTGCCTGACCATTAGCAAAGAAAATTGCCTCCTGACTCTCATGCACAACTAATTCTGTCATATTGTTAAAATCTTCATTTGGATACTTCCAGATAAATGTTGAATTATTACCTTCATATTTTATAAGTTCTGATATCGCCATAACTCATCTTCCTCTCAATATTCTTCAATTCCAATTCCCAAAAAGTTTACCTTTTGAGACTTTTTTAATACATAGAATTTTATCATAATTCGACAATATTATCAACAAATGTGTAAAAGAATAACAGAATATAAAAATAAAATCATGAATAATGACGAAAAAATTGTGTAAATTAAATAATCTGGATATTAATAGATATTGTCTCAAAAGGTAAACTTTTTGAGACTTTTTTCTTTTCCTCACCCAAATCACACTTTCCCATTTTCCGCATATATTTTAATAACAGCAAATAAATTCAAGTATTTATTATGAAAATAAATTTCAATCATATTATCATGATTCTTGGCGGCGATTTAAGACAAAAATATGTATTTCAAAAATTAAATACTCTCAAATATACGATATTTTCCAACGGCGTCATTGATGTTCCAGATACCGATTTTCATATGATTGCTCCTGTGGTGGACACCTACCTTCTCCCGATTCCATTTTCCAAAGACCATAACTATATCTACGGTGAGAACTGTCAGATTTCCATTCAGGATTTTATAGATACCATTCATCCAAAAAGTACCATAATTGGAGGTGGATTTACACCGGATTTTATCGAAATGTGCAGCAAGAAACAGCTAATTTTATATGATATTTTAAAATCCGATTCTTTTTCAAAATTTAATTCTGTTGCAACAGCAGAGGCTGCCATCTCCATTGCTATAAAACAAAGTCCTTATACACTTTCTCATTCCCATTCCATCGTACTAGGCTATGGAAAATGTGGAAAAGAAATTGCAGATTTGACAAAAAAACTCGGTTCTGAGACTACTATTTGTGAACGAAAAGCTGAAAAATCAGCAAAAATACTGGCAAATGATTTCCGATATACTGACTTTGTAAAACTTCCCGATATGATTGGAAAGTTTGAATTCATCTTTAATACCGTTCCATCTATGGTTTTAAATCAAGATGTTATAAAAAATATCAGCAAAAATGCTGTCATTATTGATATTGCCTCAAAGCCTGGCGGCACAGACTTTGAATATTGTAAAGCAGAGGGAATTGATGCAAATCTCTATCTTGCACTCCCCGGAAAATATTCGCCCGCTTCCTCTGCCGATGCCATTTTATCTTGTATTATATAAGGAGGATTTTTATGGAGTTAAAAGGGAAAACCGTAGGCTTTGCCATCACCGGTTCTTTTTGTACCTTTTCCGTTATCAAAGAAGAAATCAAACATTTAAAAGAGGAAGGCGCCAATGTCATTCCTATTTTTTCTTTTAACGCATACAACACAGATACGAGGTTTGGAAAAGCAAAAGATTTTGTCGATTATGTAGAGACTACTACAGGCAATAAATCCGTTATCACAATCGCTGAGGCAGAAAAATTTGGTCCAAATGATATTCTCGATATTTTAATCATTGCTCCATGCACAGGAAATACGCTGGCAAAACTCAACAATGGCATTACTGATACCCCAGTTTTAATGGCTGCCAAAGGTCATATTCGCACAGGCAGACCGCTTGTCATTTCCGTCTCTTCCAACGATGCACTTGGAATGAATTTTAAAAATATTGGTTCTCTCTTAAATGTCAAAAATATTTTCTTTGTTCCATTTGGTCAGGATAACTGTATTAAGAAACCAAATTCTATGATTGCACACACAAATTTAATTCAGGACACATTAAAACTAGCTCTTGAGAAAAAACAGATTCAGCCAGTGATTCAGTAGTTACGATTTTCTTTTATCTCGGCAGAATTGTTTTCTCTCTATCATCCTACAGATTGAGAAACAAAAATCATTTTCTCTGACATCATTTGAAAACTAATATATTCTGTATATAATATAAATGTTCTAAAAGCTGTCACACGAAATGAGAACCATTTCGCCAGTGGCAGCTTTTCTATATTCTGATATTTTCTATATGCTAATATGATATTTTTTCATCCAGTAATTGACCTGTAAGAGATATGCAAGCATCTGTGGTCCCGCCATCAGCTGTCCGTACCACGGCTTTCCATAATCTTTTCTCTCATGTACAAATGCCTTTACTTTCTCTTGGTCAAGCAGTGCATTTAACGGCTGCGAGGAGTCTGCTGCCATCTGTAAAATTTCATCTGCGAGCATTTTTTCATAGCGTGGGTCATAAGTCTTTGGATATGGACTCTTTTTTCGGTATAATACTCTTTCATCTAACAATCCTTTCATAGAGTCCCTGAGGAGCATTTTCTCTACGCCATCTCTCGTCTTCATGTTCCACGGTACATTGTAGAGCAACTGCATAATTCGAATATCGGCAAATGGAACTCGTGCCTCCAATCCCGAATACATACTTGCCCTGTCCATACGGTCAAGCAAAGTCTGCATAAACCATTTTATGTTGAGATATGAAATCTCTCTTCTTCTCGCCTCGGTCTGATTTTCTCCAGCGAGTGTGGGTGTCTCTCGAATAGTGTTCTGATACGCTTTCTTCGCATATTCATCCATATGAAGTTCACTGATAAATTCGTCTTTTAACACAGTTTTTCTCGCACTCATATCCATCGACCACGGAAATGTGTCTGCCTCAAAACATTCTTTTTTGTGAAACCACGGATAACCTCCGAAAATTTCATCCGCACACTCACCAGTCAGAACAACTTTGACAAATGGTTTGACTCGCTTGCAAAAATACAGCATAGAAGAATCTACATCAGCCATAGTCGGCAAATCTCTCACATCTACCGACTCATAGAGATTTTGCTCCAGTTCAGAATTGTTACACAAAAGATACCTGTGCTCTGAGTGAATCGTATCTACCATAATGTCTACAAACGGACGGTCCTGTGACGGCTGAAAGGAATTTGCCTGAAAATATTTGTCATTGTCTACAAAATCAAACGAAAATGTCTTTAATTTTTTTCCCTCTTTTCCAAGCTCTCTGGCGCATATCGCAGATACCACACTGCTGTCAATTCCGCCTGATAAAAATGTAGCAATTTCCACATCAGAAACCATCTGTCTCTTGATGCTGTCTGTCACTAAAAATCTCACATGCTCTACGGTATCCTCATAAGAATCAAAATACTCCTCAGCTCTCAGTGACCAATATTGCTTTTCTGACACTCCCTCTCTTGAAATTTTTATGTAATAGCCCGGCTTTACTTCACAGATTCCCTTAAATACTCCACAGCCATATGTCTTTGCCGGTCCAATACTAAAAATTTCATTCCAGCCATTCACATCCATCTCTGGTCTGATTTCCGGAAATCGAAAGATACCTTTTATCTCTGACGAAAATATTGTATTTTTCCCTTTAGTCGCATAATAGAGCGGCTTTACCCCCGCCTGATCTCTCACAAGATAAACTTCACGGCTGTTTTTATCTACAATACCAAAAGCAAAAATACCATTTAACTTCTGTACAATACGAATTCCGTATTCTGCAAATCCAACCAGAATCACCTCTGTATCAGAAGTTGTGACAAATTCCCATCCTTTTTTCATCAAATCCAGCTTGATTTCATCCGCATTATAAATTTCGCCATTGTACACAATATGATAAATATTCCCTCTCGCCCTGAGTGTCATCGGCTGTGCTCCATTTTCCAAATCTCGGATAGAAAGTCTGGTATGCGCAATACCAAAATGTGTCCCCAGTAAATATCCATTGCTGTCTGGACCTCTGTGAAACAAATCCTGATTCATATTCTCTAAAACCTGCTCATATTTTTCACGCTCTTTGGTGTAATCATATTCATAATTAATAAATCCCGAAATTCCACACATACAATCTCCCCCAAAAACTATTCTCCAAATATTATATGCAAAATTTTCAAAAAAAGAACCACACCCATTTGGTGTGATTCCTGTAGTCAAATATGGATTTGTCTATATCTTCTGATTTATAACAAAATACTGTTTTACTATTCCATTCTCACAAAAATAAAAAACAGACTTCTTCAAGCCTGCCAATCCTCTTAAAATATAAAAATGCGGGTGACAGGAATCGAACCTGCACGGTCTCCCACTAGATCCTAAGTCTAGCGCGTCTGCCAGTTCCGCCACACCCGCATGTGTGTCGCTATGCGCTCACAACAATATATATTGTACTAAAATTCAATTCAAATGTCAAGGAATAATATAAAATCCTACAATCCCACATAATATTCCAAGAATCAACGCTGCCACAATATCTTTCACAAAATGTACCCCTGCTATCGGTCTGACTATTCCCACAAACAATGCCAAAACAAACATCACGATTCCCAATATATGATTGGTATAGAAACACGCCATCGCTATGATTGTCGCAGATAACATGTGTCTGCTCGGAAAGGACTGCCCCTTTTTGTCTTTTTTCACCAGTGGCTTTAAATCCCACACCTCATAAGGTCGTCTCTCGTTTACAATCTTTCGAAATATGGTACACAAAATAAATGTAACTGCTGGCACAAGCATGACTCGAATTAATTTTTCGTAATCGCCTTTTGCCTGATAAAACTGAATAAAAATAGCCACTCCATAGACCGCTACGACCATGAGTGGCAATATTTTATAAATGACTAAAAACTTCTTCATTCTGGAATCCTTTTCTCGAAACCAGAAATTAATATTCTTATATGTCTGTTCTTTCATAAAATTCACACTCTATAAACTATATTTTATAGACCTATTTTATCATCAAAGAACATAGAAGTAAATACAAAAGAAATGAAGGATACTTCCTGCAAGCACAAAGAAATGCCACAGAGAATGCATATATTTAATCTTACTTCCGATTCCAAAAATAACTGCTCCCACCGTATAAGCAATTCCACCAGCTACAAGAAGTTTGATTCCGCCCATGCTCACAGCTTTCATCAAAGGCTTAAATGCAAAGATAATTGCCCATCCCATAGTCAGATAACATATCATCGAAAGCGTTGTAAATCGTTCCATGTCAATTGCATTGATTACAATTCCAAAGATTGCAGTTGCCCATATAATTCCAAATAATGTCCAACCAATTGCCCCTCTTAGAGAAATCAATGTAAATGGAGTGTACGTTCCTGCAATCAGTAAAAAGATTGTACAATGGTCAAAAATTCGCATCACTCGCTTTGCATTATTTGGTTTAAAGCTGTGATAAAGACATGACATTGTATATAAGATGACAAGTGAAAGTCCAAACACATAACTACTCACCACTCCATATGATATATGATTCATATATGCTCGGATTACGCATAGACACAACGCCGCAATTCCTAATACTGCACCACATCCATGCGAAATCGCATTTACAAGTTCCTCCCCCAATGTATATTTGGGAATTTCAATTTTCTGTTCTAATCTGCTCATATCAGCCCACCCTTTCAAATCAATTCTCACTTGCGAATAATTGCGCCCGATTATATCTGTCGGTGTGTATCCTCGCAGAGCGTTTCTCTCATTCGGAGATTGTACTCCTGATGAGACATATTTGTTATATCCCACTTCTCTCAGTAAGATACTTCCCTCACTGAGAGAAATTTTAGAATAGCAGCGTCAATAACGTTCTATTCTTTTATTGATTACTTTGTTATGTAGTATCAATAACTACATTATATAGTTTTATTTTACTTTGTCAATACTTTTTATTAAATATTTTTAACTATTTTTCAGTTACTTCCACTCCTTTATCTAATTTTTCCAATAATTCTAAAACTTTTCTAAACAATGATATTTTTCTTTCAATTCTTTTTGACCGTCATAATGAATCGTGATACAATACTTGAGGATTAAATACAGGAGGATATAAACCAATGAAAACATGTATTATTTGTGGTAATCTCATTGAAGAAAACGAAACCACTTGTTCGAGATGTGGATATAGTGTCAACCAGACATTTACACCTTCAGACGATTCTCAGCCAGAAACTCCCGAACAGGCCTTATTTGAAGTTGAACACACTTCTGATTCAGAAAACAATTCAGAAGATGAATCTGTACAAGAACATATAGAAAGCAAGAAACCAGAGGCACAAAAAACTGCTCTCAGACACACAACTCCAAAGAAACCGGCTCAAACTGAAAGCAATCCCAAACAGTCATCATCAAAAATGATTCCGGCTATCATCGCTGTTGTAGTCATCATCGCCATTGCTGTTGTGATATTTACCAGAAAAAATTCTTCATCTGATAAAGCAAACAACAAAACTTCATCAGCTCCAACAACAGCCGCTGTCACTGCAAATGATTTCGATGAGCCTGCCATTGCCATTGCAAAAGCTGCCATCTCTTATGATTATGATACACTTTCTACTTCTTATGCCTTTGATTTTGATACTGCTGTTTCAGAATCAAGTAATGGAAATATGGATGATTCAACCTTTGGAGCATTGCATGACGACTTCACATCAACCTATGGTGAAGATTTTACAATTGATGCAACAGTAAACAGTTCAGAGGAATTAGATAAAACAGCTTTCTCTTCCGTAATTTCAGAAAACAAGGATACGTTCTTAAAATCACTCACAGATGTTGATACTGGAATTACAGAAGATAAAGTGGACTCCCTTGCAAAAGTAAACCTCACACTCTCTATCAAAGGTTCTAGCGACAGCGATACGGAAAATATAGAGATTTACCTTGTCAAATTAAACTACTCCTCTTCATGGAGTGCATTACTAATCAAAACAGAATAGCACAAAAAAATCAGATAGCAGCTTGAAAACTGTTATCTGATTTTTTTATTCTTGACAATAGATTGTTTGCGAAACGTGCAATCTATTGTTTTCTACTGAATCTGACTTAACACCGAAGGGTCTTTGATGTTCTTGTCGTCTGCGAGATATAAAATCTTTGTGATAATCTCAGCCGTCTTGGGGTCTTCATCTGCAAATGGCAGGAAAAGTCTTCCCTTGTGTGATGAGCGGACTGCTAAAATATTAATCATGGTTCCACCTTTTTGATGTACCACGCCACTTCCGAGATGAACGGTATAATCTGCGCGCTCTCCTGTAATATGGGCATGAGTTCCGTTGATTTCCACATTGGAAACCTTGAACAATGGAAGTGCAAATTCGAGAAGTGCAATTCTCATCTCGATTGTAGAGTGACTTGTCTCTGGGTCAACCTCACCAGAGTGAGCTACGGATACTGCCAAATCCACATCTCTCATAACTTCTGAGAAAATGATATCTGGTATCTTTTCAATCTCAATATCTCTTCCCGTATTTCTATCCGAAAATTCCACCCACTCCAGTGTTGGCGCCTCAATATCAGAAGGACTGAACCAGTCGGCAATCGCATAAATTCTCGCGATGATATTTTCTTTATAATAGACTTTTTGAAGTCCGTCTTCTATATCTGCCACCCATCTTCTGCTCCTCAATACTGCCGCCGTTTTCTTCGGCTGAATCTGATTTCCTGCATATCTGAGTGAATGTTTCATCTGCATTTCTTCTTCGGTCTTTACATACAATTCTCGGAACACCTGTTTAAATGGCTGCACAAGTTCATGGTCAAACAGATACTTTTGGAAATCTCTCCACACACCTGACTTGTAAAGATAAAATGGATGAACAATGACTACTCTCTCTTTTGCGTTCAGAGAAATCTGTTCTCCCTTTGCATTTGTCATAAAATATTCATCTGCTGCTTTTGAGATAAAGCCCATTTTATCATAATTGCAAACCCACAATATGTTTTCTTCTGTCGCTCTTTTTTCACCTGCAGGCTTATCCGACTCACATAAACCACAAAATACCAGATTTTTCACAACAGGCTTTGTCACTGGATTTTCGAGCAGAGTTCCAATCTCTTCAACTGTAAACTCCGTCATATCCTCCATAGACTCTTCTAACATCTTCCTCGTTCTGCTGTTCTGCTCATTAAACTTCTTCTTTGTGGCGTTCAATTCCACAATGTACTCATTCTTTTTGTACTTTGCAGGAACTGCCTTTAATTTCTTGCCATTTTTCACACAGGAAATACCTGTCTTGCCATTCTCATCAATCTCTAATTTCACTGTAATCTCATCAATGACATAATCGTTTCGTAAGCCCTTATTTGCCTCCATGAGCTTACTCTCCATTCTAAGATTTAATCTGAGCACATCTTCGATTCCTGCATTGGTTGCAAGATTTCTCTTTGCCATATCTGCAGTCTGTCGCTCACTTGCCTGCCTCTGTGCGCCAAACTGTTTACTTCCTTTGACAAATTCCTGAATAAACAAATATCGGTCCAACAAATCCTTATCATCTTTCAGAGGAATTAAGGCAAGTGCCATCAATAAATCCTTGTTTCGCTTGTCTCTGATTTTCTCCATCGTATCTGCCATATCAAGTTTTCCTGTGACAGCGTCTGCATACTTTCTCGCACGAGTGTGTTTTGTTCCGTCTGAGATATATTTCGCAGCCTTATAAACCATTGTAAAACGCTTTTCTCCCAGTGTCTCATAGGAATTCTTAAACCAGTCAATATCAAATGCCCCCACTGTCAGTTCCTCTTCGGAGAGCGGCGTATATTTTGCAATCATAGCCTTTTTCTGCGCACTGAAACTCTCATTCATATGTGCAATAAAGTAATAACATGCACTCTTTAATCCTTCCCAGCCGAGATACTCCTCGGTCATATCCAGCCACTCGGTAGAGAACATCGCCGCCTCTATGAGACGCTGTTCTTTGATGTCTGTCTTGCTCACAAGTTCTCTCAATTTCTCTGCATTGTCCTCCGGATTTGGCACACATACAGACAAGAGATGTGATAATGTGTTTTTCTTTGAAGGCTCTCCATAGTACCATGTGGAACGGTCTAAGGTATCACTTCCAAGTGCCGCAAGAATTGCAACATAATTTTCCACACCATAAATTCGCTCAATATCCCTGATTGCTTTTGAGTATTTTGTCACAGTATCTCCACGCTTTAATTCCACAGAGAGAATCTGTCTAATGACATATTCATAAATTTCTTCAATATACTTCACAAAACGAATATCCTCGTCCGTCAAATCGTTCATATCATTCACACCAAAATATTCTCTCAATGTATAATATCTTCTGTAAAAATGTCCTCTCACATTTACCGGAGCATTGATTTCCCTGTACATAGATGCAATCGAAGAAATCTGATTGATTGCCTTTCCAAGCGTGATTCCCGAAATTTTCTTCAATTCTTCATCTTCCGCAAATATTAACTTATACAGAAAATCACTGCTGATGATTCCTTTATATGCTGCGTAGAGATACATCTTTACTGATATTGGTTCAAAACTGCTCATAGAAGTATAAAACTTTCTGCTATAAGTTGGTCGATAAGCATTAAAATCGATACTATCTCTAAGTTTCATCAGCAAGCGATACTGTATTGGAAATGTACATTCAAGATGTCTTCTCTTATCATATAGTGGTCTTTCATAAAATTGTTTCTCACTATCATTAAATAACAAACAGGCAATCTGATAATAGTCAAAAATAATACGGTCCTTATATTCGAACGTCCCGTCCCACTCTGTCAGTTTCATGGAAACATAAGACGCAATGTACTCTCTGTCCTCTTCTGGCATATAAATTCTGACAAATTCATATAAAAGTGTCTCAATTCGACTCCAAAAACTACATAAAACGTCATGTGTGTATGCCTCTCCAATCAGAGAACAAATAAACTGATTGCTTATCTCTGCAAATTTGTCATAATCGCCTTCTGAAATCACAGTCAGATAAGCTCTGTACGCCTTTTGTGGCGAACCAATTTCCTTCTCATAAAATTCTGTCCACATATCTCTGAGTGGCTGCGCCTTCTCCCTGCCATTTCCTCTGGTAAATATAGTTCCATAACAATGCTCTAGTGTCTTTGTCTCTCCGTCATAGTCTAACACTTCATCATCTCTGTGTGCCTTTATCAACTGGTCTAATTTGTGAATAATCTTTACAGACTCATACTCGCCGCCTGTCTCTTCCTGTTTTGGAAAATATCTCTCAAAGACTTCTTTCGCCTTCTCCATATAAGCCTCATCCATGACAGGCTCATAAGTTGCGTTTGTGTCGTAGAAACTCTCCTCTTTCACATTACAATTTTGAATCTCTTTGATTAGAATTTCCTCTTTTGAGGTAGTCTTATCTGTCACCAGTGCAAGAGGCACACATTTTTCAAACAACTGCTGCCTCTTCTCATCATTCTTCAACTGCAATAGTATATCGAGTCCCGCTGTTCTCTTCTCCTCTTTTTTGTCCTGTAATAATCGCTCTGCACAGGCATAGAGTGCGTCATCAGGCTGTTTCACAATCAGTTCTAGTACATATCCTCTGATTTCCGCATTTTTGTACTTTAATAACTCCTCTAACTTTTTATATTCTTTTTCATTCAGTTCTATGTGCTCTGCCATCATACTTGCAGCACCTCTGGTATAACTCTCTTTATCGCCAAGACTCTGTATCAGAAGTTCACGCTGTCTCTCCGTCTCCGGATAATATAACAGCAGTTTTAAAATATCTTCTCTAAAATAGCTGTCCGCCACACTGACATCAGCCAGATGTGCGGCAACTGCATCAATTTTATCATTGGATTTTAATGCGCTTGCAAGATACGCCATACAGATGACAACATCATTCTTCGAGAGTGCCGCCTGATACCACGGAAAAATGCAAGGAGAAAATACTTCCTGTTTCCCCTTAATACTCTGATAAAGCTCCTTTAATACCTCATAAAGCTCCTCTGCCTCACTCTCACTCAAAAAGCCTTCTTTCAGACTGCAGTTCACTCTCTTTCCTAATTCCCACTTATTCTCCTTGCTATAGGCATGAAGTGTCTCTCTGATTTCATCTTTGAATTTATCCATAATGATATGGAGATATACTGCCACAATGTCTCTCTCTGTCAGATGCTCTTTGATTAGCTGCACTGCCACTCGAATATCGACATCAATTCCTGTATTGGTCATTGCATATCCAGCCGTCAAAATCTGGTGATAAGTTCCCTGTCTTCCAATTGTCCTAATCTTATCAAGCATATCGTCTAACTCATAGACACCATACGCCCACAGTGCTGTATGAATTTTAAAACAGTCTTCCGACAAAAGATATTCTTCCCTCTTCTTCTCATCGGTCAGACACTCATAGACAAGTGCTATCGTCTTGTCACTCACTCGCTCCAAAACAGCAGCACCAGAGGCATATGTGTCCAGAACTAATCCCGTCCATGTGCCAAGTGCTCTTTTTACCGAGGAAAAACGAATCAGATTATTTTCATAAATCACTTTGACGATAGTCAAAAAACCTTGCACAGTTCCACGGTCTGCATTTTCACAGACAGCCTGCCTGAGTCCTTCTTCTAATTTCGCCGCGAGAAGAAGATTTCCAATCAAATCGTGTAGTTCCTGATTGCCAGCCATCATAACTCCCCGAACGATATAATATTCCAGTGCAATATCCGATACTCCATTGATAATATCCTTAATCATCGAAATAAATTCTTGGTTTCCGCTGTCAATCGCGCAGGCAATCTCCATCTCTTCTCCATAATTTCCAATGTGATTCCCCCCTGTATTTGCATACGCATACTGTTCTTCGGAAATATTTCCCAAAAATATATCGACAATTCCCGCATCCATTTTCTCGCCACTGCAAAAAACTCGCAGAATACGCTCAATTGTTCCTCTCAGTTCTCTTCTGTTCTTTGTGTGAAATGACCGATGATTCCAGTCAAACGCATTGCGTACCCACCTGTCACAATGTTTCAGCGCATAAATCACCGCCTCTTTGTGTTGTGGAAGAATAATCTTATTCTCAAAGACTTGATACTTATCTAAAATAGTCTCCACAGAATCGACATCTGGATTTTTTTCAAACTCTTGCTCTATCTTTTTTATCGTTTTTTGCTGCTGCTTTTCATTCATCACCTCATATCGTTTTTGTTTCAGTTCTTTTTCGTATTTCTCTGAAATTTTGTTTAACTGTGCGCGCTCCTCGTCTGTTAATTTTGCCATACATCTTCTCCCTACTTTTCACTTGTTTCTTTTCGTTTCTATGATACTCTAATATCTCTCGTACTGTTTCCGCAAATTTCTTACCACAGCGTTCCCGTCAGCATGGTAAGCCGGATAAATGTCACTTCCGACTCCTCCCTAATCTCAATGTTATCCTCAAGCTGCTCCAACATCTGATTTCCCACAAAAATCTTATAAATTC
The DNA here is from genome assembly GCA_900321855.1 of uncultured Eubacteriales bacterium. Lineage (GTDB taxonomy): Bacteria > Bacillota > Clostridia > Lachnospirales > Lachnospiraceae > Bovifimicola. The sequence goes on from ONXS01000025.1 coordinate 36,221, forward strand.
CATCTTCATAAGAAATCAGTGCATGCTCTGCTGCCTTGATAAAATCCGCTTTTTTCCCATTGTAACTCATTCCAAATGTAATCTTTCCCACTTGGCTCATCGCATCAATCTGCTGCTGTTCCAAAGGTTTCTCTTCACCCATATCCATTCGTTCGTTATACTCCTCCACACAGGTTCTCACACTCTCCACAATCAGCTCCCTGACTGTCTCCGGTTTCTTTGACAGAAAAAATTGTTCCGCTGCCACCGGTTTTCTCCTTGAACCAATCTGTTTTACATTCACTTTTATATACATATTTTCCCCCTAACTGTTGTTCTGTGCACAATTTGCCGCGTCAATCGCAAGCACCAGCATCAGACATTCTATTTCATTCCTGCCATCAAAAATATCAATCACATAGGTATCCGTCAGATGAAAAAACTTTTTAGAAATACGGGCAATCTGATTGAAATCATCATAAATCTCATAATTCCACCCCATCAAATCTCCTCTGACCTTCCACCCCTTAAAATCAACCTCGTACTTTGGGGTAATCATGGCAAACTTCTTCTTAATACTGCCCAACTGTTTCCCACCAATTTCCACATAAAACTCGCCAAACAATGACATCATCTTCTGTCTGATTACTCCCACTTCCCTTCCACGCGTATCATAAATATGAAATTTGTGTCCGAGACTCAGAAGTTCCGATTTTACCATATATTTGATGTTGTCATTCTCATCAAATACATGGAATCCGTCCCTCAAAGAAAACATTTTTTGCTTTATCACCAACTGCATAAAATCAGCCCCTCTCACAGTTACCGTCCATTATGCTCTATTTATATTATAGCAATAGGCAAAGAAAAAAACAATCATATGTTCGAGTTCCATACGATTGTTTTTTCTATTATTCTTGGCAATAAAAAAGACAAAAAATAAGCACAAACCCTTGATTTACAAGCATTTGTGCTATTTTCTTAGTAGTGAGGCATCGGGGATTCGAACCCCGGACAACTTGATTAAAAGTCAAGTGCTCTACCGACTGAGCTAATACCCCATATTCAATTGTCAGACTTATTCGTCTTAGCTGGGCCAGCTGGATTCGAACCAGCGAATGCAGGAGTCAAAGTCCTGTGCCTTACCGCTTGGCGATGACCCAATATTCACATGGACACAACCGAAGTAATCTTCCTGCTTCCAACGAGCTTATCTATACAAGATAGATAATAAAAAAGTTAGCAACCATCACTTCAGTGATACTTCCTAACAAAAAGGGTGGATACTGGGATTCGAACCCAGGGCCTCCAGAGCCACAATCTGGCGCGCTAACCAACTGCGCTATACCCACCATACAAAAAAATGTGCCCAAAGGGATTCGAACCCCCGACCCACGGCTTAGAAGGCCGTTGCTCTATCCAGCTGAGCTATGGACACATAATTTCAATTCTGCATTTTTGCAATGCAAAAGCGGGTGATGGGAATCGAACCCACGTATCTAGCTTGGAAGGCTAGTGTTCTACCATTGAACTACACCCGCATACAAGTCGGGGTGACAGGATTCGAACCTGCGACCTCTTGATCCCAAATCAAGCGCTCTAGCCAAGCTGAGCCACACCCCGATGTTATCTGAGTTATTGTTTTGCGTTTCGTTTTTTCTTGTGTTCCTCAACGCAAGATGAATTATACTAGATGTCCAACCAAATGTCAACACTTTTTTTAAACTTTTTTATTTTTTTTGTTTTTCCTTTATTTTAGGGCTTTTTTGACACTATTTTTTAGGAAATTACAAATATTTTGAGATTTTTTTTGAAAAATTTTTTATCATTTTTCTTAAAATCTCAAAATATCTGCTCCGTTTTTATTCTCATTATTCTTCTGTTTTTACATAGATTTTTTAAATTTAATACAATTGTAATATTTAGCCAAGATATTTTATTTCATAATGAGCCTGATTCTCGTCATCGATTGTCATCACAATATAACTTGGCTTTCTATTCTCCTGTCTTGGATAAGTCAGACTTCCCGGATTTAACAATGTAATCTCATTCTCAACGTCCACAATTGGTCTGTGAGTATGTCCAAACATAACAATATCTACGCCCTGTGCAATTGCCTCTGATTTTATTGTCTCATATCCAAGCGATACATAATAATGATGTCCATGTGTCAGCAATGCTTTATACGGTCCAATATCAATAATTAAATCTCTGTGCAGCATGCTAAAATAATCATTATTTCCCGCTACCATATAACATGGACAGTTCACAATGGAGCGGATATAATCTTCTGCCCCCTCTATATCCCCCAAATGAATCAGCATATCAATATTTTTTTCAATCTCAATTACTCTTTCGAAATTTGTTTCTTTTCTGTGAGTATCACTAACAATCAATACCTTCAAACAATCTACCTCCAGTCATTGATATTAACCACTTTAAAATCAGTTCGTAAATCGGAGTTTAAAGCGAACGTGTTATATCTTATCTTTTATCTCTTCCCACATCTGTCTCAATGCTTTTCCTCTGTGACTAATTTTATTCTTGTATTCTGTATCAAGCTGTGCAGTCGTCTTATCGAGTTCCGGAACATACATAATTGGATCGTATCCAAATCCATTATCTCCTACTTCCTCATATCCAATCTGACCTTCAATGGTACCTCGTGTTACCACTTCTTCTCCGTCAGGAAAACAAGCTGCGATTGCACACACAAATCTGGCACTTCTCTCCTCTCCAACCGCATCTTTTAAACGGTCAATAATTGACTGATTTTTTTCACTATATGGTGTATCATATCCTAAATATCTGGCAGAATAAACACCCGGCTCTTTATTGATATAATCCACTTCCAGTCCGGAATCATCTGCAAGTGTCAAACATCCGGTCAGTTTCATAATCGTTCTTGCTTTAATTAACGCATTTTCTTCAAATGTTTCTCCATTTTCGTCAATATCCACATCAATCCCAGCCTCTTTTAAAGAAACAATTGGAAGATTACAGTCTTTCATAATCATTCGGATTTCATCCATTTTTCCCTGATTTGAAGTGGCAAAAATTATCTTATCAAAATTAGTATTCATGATTTGTTCCTCGTCTTTCTGTTAACTCATATTATTGGTGTATACTTTTAAACACACATTACATTTGTGCTGACTTTCTGTATTTGCCCAGTTTGTGCCTTTTAAACTTACATATCCTTCCCCATCATCCAAAATAATATCTGCGTCATTGTCTCCAGTCGTATATGCACATTCCACAGCTACTGGTCTTCCGCTATTTGGAGTGTTGATTCTGACAATTACTGCAAACTTTTTATCTTTTTTCAGTTTTACTGTATTATCCAGATTAATTGTATAATATCCACTATTTTTAAGCTGTCCTGTCATTACTGGGTCGGAACGTTTATTCAGTGAATTCACTCCATCAAAATCCTCACATATATAAATGCTATATTCTGTGTTGTCTCCTGTGGCATAAAATCCCACTGCCGCTAATTCCTCATCGGTTATCGGGGTATATGCATTGGCAAAATATGCGTAATCTTCGTCATATCCAAGTTTGCCAACATAACCACACAGGTCTGTCTGATAAATATTATCATAATTATTGGCATTTTCTACTTTTGTATAAACAACATTATGAAGTCCAATATTACTGTCGTAGTAAGAAATATAAAAATTGCCATTATCGCCAAAACTGTCGCCCCAACTGTTTCGACATAAAAATGCTCCATCACCTTCTACACTGATGTTAAAATTATCTCCAGAATAATTATCATCCCAGCCAATAATGACAATATCATGATTTGGCTTTTCATCACCTATATAACAGTATGAATTTGTATATTTATTATAATATTTCGTGCCTGTATAATTATTTAAATTTGACGCATAAAAAGAACTCTGTACTCCTCCATACTTAAATACAAGCTTTTTTATCAAATCTAAATCCTTCGTCTCCACTGTCTGCACTTCCTGCACATGTTTCACAGGTTTTAACGTACTATCAGAAACTCCATCTCCATATGGGTCGTCTCGCTCTAACACCGGTCCCTGCCATGCCAGCAGATATGCCATTGCCATTGTAGACTCTCCGCCGTCTGCCTGTGAAAAATGATAGGAATTATTCATAGACATATGGTCTACAGAAAATATCTCAGCCTCTGTCGGTAACAAAGTAGATGAGATTGCTGTCAAAGAGGCAAATGCCCAGCATGTACCCAAATTTCCCTGATTGCTGACTCTTGGAGCTCTTCCCACAACTTCATAATTATATGCATATGGTATTGTTTTTCTGTCCGGATCTGAACTGATTATAGTTGCCAGATTCTGACTAATATCAAACGAATACTGATAACCAAAGGTATCACAAATAATATTAACCGGAATACAATATCTTCCATTCATCCTGTCACAAACCAGCCTGAATGAATCCGTATCATTTACAGTACAGTTGTCTTGTTTTGTATCAATACTAATTGTGTCATTTCCATTCTGAATTAAAATTCTTCCATCATTGTAAATCAGGACAGCACAGTCAAATGCCTCTCGAATCTGATCAACAGGAATCATTAATGCCATACTGTCATTCATATAAATTCCTGCAACATTTGATTTAATTTGTCTTGAATCTATATTTGCAACAATATTGGTCTTATTGATAGAATATGCTTTTACTGTGTTCCATTCTTTTACATCCAGCTCATATGCTTTATTCTTTTGTATATCCGAACCAAAAAGCAGGCTATTTCCATAAATAAGTATCCCTACGATTGCAAGTATGGTAAAAATATATATGATTATATTTTTTTTCATTTTTTCGCCTTATATCCTATTCCTTTTTGGAGGCTTAGGTCCAATAAACTGATAAAAATAAGTTTTCATCATTCCATTATAAATCTTACGATTTTTGGTTGCCTGAACTCCCATACATTCTTCTGTCTTATCATAAGAAGTAATCACATAAGCAGACCACGAATCGAGGTGTTTATATAACGCTCCTAAATCTCCATAAATACTCGGTAAATTTTCTTTTTCCTCTATTCTCTCACCATATGGTGGATTTGTTATAATAAATCCGTATTTTTTTGCATGACTAACTGCACTTACAGGCTTTTGCTGAAAATGAATCAAATGTTCCACTCCTGCCAGTTCTGCATTTTCCCTTGCAGCACGGACTATTTTCCCATCAATATCACTGCCCTGAATATCCGTCTTAACATCATAATTAATTAAATCGTTCGCCTCATTAATTGCCTCATACCAACTTTTCTTTTTAATAAAGTTGGTAAATCCTTCTGATATAAACTCACGGTTCATTCCTGGTGCAATATTTGCAGCTATCATTGCTGCCTCAATTGGAAATGTTCCACTGCCGCAAAATGGGTCTAATAAAATACGATCCCCTCTCCACGGTGTCAGCATAATCAACGCAGCCGCTAATGTTTCTGTAATTGGTGCCTTAGAGGTCAGCTTTCTATAACCTCTCTTATGAAGAGATTCTCCTGTCGTATCTATTGCAACGGTAACTTCATCTTTATTTAAAAATACCCTGATTGGATACTCATTGCCTTCCTCCGTAAACCATTCCACTTCATACTTCGCTTTTAACTTTTCTACAATCGCCTTTTTTACAAGTCTCTGAATATCAGATGTACTAAATAATTTACTCTTAATAGAGCTGGCTTTTGTAACCCAAAATTTTCCATCTGCCGGAATATATCTCTCCCAATCAAGCGCCTTCGTCTTTTCAAATAATTCATCAAATGTATATGCCTTAAACTGTCCAACAAGTAATAAAACTCTCTCTGCTGTTCTGAGAAATACATTTGATCTGCAAATAACACTTTCATCACCTTCAAATGTTATTCTTCCATCTTCTACTTTTACAATATCATATCCAAGTTCCTGAATCTCTCTCTTTAAAACAGATTCAAGTCCAAAGTGACACGGCGCTATTAATCTAAATTTTTCCATCTGTTGCCTTTCTATCTTTATATCATATCATGTTATAATTGAATTCCTCCTTCCAGACTATATGCAAATATATTCAGTCCCCGATAATCAATAAATTTTTGCAATTTTCTCGAAGCATAAATACTACTTCCACCACTGGAACAATATAATATGATATCTTTATTTTCTTTTATTAATTCACTATAATCATCCATCGCCATAAAGTCATTATACTCTATATGAATGGCATTTTCTATGTGATACTCATTATAAACCTTTTTGTTTCGTAAATCCACAATAATATAATTATTTCTGTGCTTTTCTAATATTGTACGAAAAGTTGACTGTGATATAGAATTGTACTGATACATTATATACTCTCACTTATATTCATAATTATTATTATTGTATGATTTTTTTATATTTTGTTCCTTCTTTTTCTTCCTTTTTCTGTAAAGCAGACATTTGCAATCCGTTTCGCTACTTACTCATGAACGCAGGCTACTTCACAGCTTGTCAGGAGAGGTGAAAGCCCCTTCTGACATAGGCATCTGCATCTCCCGATACCCCGCCTACATCTTTGCGCCTTAATAACGTTGAATTGCTTATCTGCGTTCAAAAAGGTAAAAAAAAAGATTGTAATCTAAGATTACAATCTTGAGCAGGGGATGAGAGAATCGAACTCCCGCCAAAGGTTTTGGAGACCCCTATCATACC
>ONXS01000099.1 GCA_900321855.1 uncultured Eubacteriales bacterium
CTGTTCTTTTTCGCCTTATTTGCATCCATATGTCTGCTCGGACCGCCGACACAGCCTCCGGTACATACCATACCTTCGATAAAGTCTGCATCTAATCGTCCTGCCTTCATCATGAGAAGTGCCTTCTTACATTCTGCGACACCATCACATTTCAGAACATTCATTTCCTCTGTATCAATTCCGTCTTCTTTCATACATTCTAAGACAGCAGCAGTTACCCCACCGCCATTTCCAAAACGTTTTCCAAATACACTTGATTTCTGGAGTGTATTCTCTTCTGGTTCAAGTCTCACTTCTTTCGCCCTCATAATGGCACGAATCTCACCAAAGGTCAGTGCATAATCTGCATTGCCTTCAATTGTCTCGTCAATGACTTCACTCTTCTTGGCAATACATGGACCGATAAATACAGTCACGGCATCTTTATCCTCTGCCTTAATCAGTCTTGAGAGCGCAACCATTGGAGAAACTGTCTCTGAGACATTCTCTAATAATTCACTGTAATGCTGTTTTATCAGATTGACAAATGCAGTACAGCACGAAGTTGTCAGCTTTTTGCCCTCTTTGTACGCCTCAGCCCATTCTTCTGCCTCGTTGCTTGCTGTGATGTCTCCACCAAGACCAACTTCAACAAAATCGTAAAATCCTACTTTCTGAAGTGCAGTTCTCCAGCTTGCAAATGTAATATCGTTTCCAAACTGTCCCTCTGCCGATGGTGCCATCATTGCATAGACATGTTTTCCACTCTTAATCGCCTCAATGACATCTACAATAAACGTCTTTGAGCCAATGGCTCCAAATGGACAACTGTGAATACAGTGACCGCACTGAATACATTTTGTCTCATCAATCACACAGATTCCATTCTCATCCATCGTAATGGCATCAACCGGACAACTTCTCTTACATGGACGAATCAACTCAGCAATCGCATTATAAGGACATGCTTTCGAGCACATACCACACTCTCTGCACTTGGACGGGTCAATATATGCTCTGTCTCTTCCCATTGATACGGCACCGAAATTACACGCCTGCTGGCATCTCTTTGCCATACACTTCTGGCAGTTATCTGTAACAACATATCTTGAAATCGGACACTCCTCACATGCAGAAGAAATAACCTGTACAATATTCTTACTCTCTTTCTCCCCCGGACATTTGCCCTCAATCAATCGGATTCTCTGTCTTGTAATCTCTCGCTCTTTATATACACAGCATCGAAATACTGATTTTGGACCTGGGAACATCTGAAATGGAAGGTTATCCTTTTGTTCCTGTAATGTGCCCTGAAATGCAAGTTTTGCCACTTCATAGAGCACTTCATGTTTGATTTTTAATATATTTGCGTCATTTGTAACCATATGACTACATCCTCCTAAAGTATATAAAATCCTACTCTACATATACTCTATCGTCAGGAATAGAGTATTTTTCATCCGCCTCACTTCCTGTCTGCATGAGAATATTTGCAAAGAAATCTATTTTGTTAAATAATTAACTAAATTCTATCATTTTTTCTGTTAAAAGTAAAGCTAAGTAATGGAAATTGCACACGAAAAAACAGGTGGATTTTGCGACCTTCCACCTGTCTCTAAATATATAAAACAAATTTATCTTCTGTATATCAGCCGTTGTAAAGAAATCGATTATCCCACATGAATCTGTCCAAGATAATATCCCTTGTCATCATAGGCATAGCGTGTTGGGAACTTACTCTTGATTTTACTGATATTATCATTGATAATATCATAAATTTCATTGATACCTATCTTAATTCTTCCGTAGTCCCAGTAAATACACATTCCGTCAGTCTCAACTGTATTGAAGAACTCTTCATCTCTTAAATCATAAAATCGAATTGTCTCTACTTTCTCAGACATATTCAGGTATACAACATTACCACCCTGAAGTTCAATCAATAATCGATAACCTTTTTTTGCCTCTACATCTCTTATTCTTGCCATCTTCTCTTCCTCCCAATAGACCTTTTATTATACATTCACTACAAAATCAACTTTTTCTTTTTACTATAATATACAGAAATTTATTTTTTTACTACCCACTTTTTGGGGGGATTTGACTTTTTTATCTGCTAATCAGCAAAAAAATCTTTCAAATCATTTCTCGAAGCAATGTGAAGTTTTACAAAAATTGACTTGAGATTACTCTTCACTGTCTCTGTTGCAATATAGAGCTGATCTGCAATTTCCTTATTCGTAAATCGCTTTGCAGCGAGCTTTGCAATCTCTAATTCTCTGTTTGTAAGTCCATAATCACTGTCATTGCGGTACATCTCTGCCACAAGTTTAAATTCTTTGTGATGAGCTGCATATAACTGAGAAACTTTAACCATAAAATCATCTGCCTCTTTTACATGGTTGACAATGCTGATTTCTTCAATATACTTGTAATTTTCGACAAATGGCATATAAATATCATCTTTATATGCCATCGCAACTGCACTTGTCAGAAACTTTGTCGCCTTTGCAATATTTCCCAACTTATAATTGGCAACAGAAATATAAAGATACAGATATATTTCATACAAAATGTTGTTAAATATCATAATGGACCCAAGAATTGCGCCACTGATACCGATAAACTCTTCATATTTCTCACTGCAGATGAGATATTTTGCATAAATAATATTACTAAATGCAAGGGTAAATACCGAACTCTTATCTCCAATGGTTTTCGAATCTTTTAACCAAAATGGAATCGAGTCTTTTTTATCAATCATCATATAGATAAATCCCTCGCACAAATCTGCCATATACAGGTACTCCGTCTGACCGCGCTTGCCGGCCTTTGTACGAATACTGCTCAAGATGTATTTCATATTGTCGTAATCACCTTTGAAGATTGCAATTCTTGCCATCAGAAACATAGTACAGATATAGGTCTGAACCTGATCTCTGGTGTCCGCCATATAGATTGCCTTGTGACATAAAATCTGTGCATCATCAAATAATCCCTGATGATAGAGCATCTCTGCTCTCATCACCGCATCTGCACCATTGCTATCCCCCTGCGTAATCTTATAGTAGGTGATAATCATATCCTCAAAATCCTCAATTTCCTCTTCAAGTCTACCTCTTTTAGAGTGATAACATCCAAGCACAGAGGGATTTCGATAAGTGATTCCAATTCTTCTCGTAAATATATTTGAAGGAGATTTCAGATATTCATAAGCCTCAGACATCGTATCATTTAATTTTTCAATATCATTGTAACAGAGATATGATTTCAAAAATTTAATTTCACCGAGCATATGCTCTTTCTCACGATTGATGACATACGCTGTATTTTCAATCAGTTCCTCCATAACATTACATTCATTTTCAAAAAAATCCTTCTCGTTATAGAAAAACAGGAGCATACAAAACACCATTCCACTTCTCAGATTCTTACTTTTACAGTCATAGGAACAATGCGAAATAATCTTCAAAAACATGGATTTGTTTTTCTTCACAATATGCCTGAGCAAATCGTCAATCGAAATGTTCATCTTATAAATATCGTCATATTTTCCAATTTTGAAATAACATTTCAAAGCACGATAATACATCTCATTTTTTTCAAACCACTGTGCCGCTTTTTTATAAACATCTTTCTGGTCAATCAAATCAATCTTTTCAAGCTCAGAATACAAAAATCCCTTTAACACGGCATGAATATAATACTTTCTCTCCCTCGAATCATAGCGAATAAAGGAATTTGAATTTAGGAGTTCCTTTACCTCACCGGAAGATAACAAATCTTCTGCCATAAAAATTGCCTGTTTGAGTGAAAAACTTTCAAACACAGACATTGTAATTAAAAAATCCTGTTCGTCTAAGGTCAGTTTTTCCCAGATTGATGCACAGACCAGATTATTAATTCCAGTATCTGCCTCAAACGATTTATTCTCTACATAGCACAGCAACTGAAGATACAGGGCACTAACCCAGCCCTCCGTATATTTTAACAGATAATTCGCCTCTTCTTCATTCAGACGAATTCCACATTCACGAAAATATCCGACAATGTCATCATATCCAAACTCCAAATCATTCATTCCAATGTAATTGATTTCATGATTTAGTATCATATCAAATGCTGTTTCATATGTAACCATCTGTGTAGCAATGACAAGTCGAATTTTACTGTCTGCTGCACTGGTAAATTTTAAAATTACTTCTTTGATAAAATCATTTTTCAAAAACTGAAAATTATCAAACACAATAATATAATTGTCATTCAATTCAATATTCGAAAACAAATCTATAATCTTTTTTGCCGTTTTGCTGTCTTTTGGACAGCCAATATTTCGAATTTCAGAGATTCCATCTACCTTTAACTTTAAAAGCAGACCACATATCTGTTCAAAAAATATCTCATCATCTTCATTCTCCAAAGTCAGCCAGAATACCTCTTCTTCCGCCGATTTTAAAACATTTCGAATTGCTGTTGTCTTTCCATATCCGGTTGGTGCCTCTACGATTGTGAGATTATTTTCATAAATTGACTGAAACTTATCTAATACCCTCTCAGAGAAAAACTCTCTCTCTGTATTATATCGTTTTACAACTGCCACAAGTACCTCCTAATGCCTCTCTATACTGCAAATATATCATTTTGTAACTATTCAGACATTCGCAATCCGTTTCGCTGCCTGCGTTCAAAACCAAGTTTGAAAATGCTTATAATTACAAAATAATGCCAGATTTTCACCAACATGGTCGGTTCAATATCTGGCATCCATTTCATTCTTTTATTCCCATAATAACTCTGGATGCTCAATTGTTTTATCTCTGAGCATCAGTTCATTGACAGCCTCTTTTGCACTCATACCTTCAAATAAAATTCGATTGACTGTCTCTATGATAGGCATATTCACCTCGTATTTTTTTGCAAGTCCGACTGCGGCCTTTGCGCTGAATACACCTTCTACGACCATGTTTACCTCTTTCATGGCTTCTTCCATCGAATATCCCTGTCCCATCAAAATACCAGCTCTTCTGTTTCGACTGTGCATACTCGCACATGTAACAATCAAATCTCCGATACCCGACAGTCCGTAAAGTGTCAGGCTGTTTGCACCCATTTTAATTCCAAGTCTTGAAATCTCTGTAATACCTCTTGTTATCAGCGCTGCTTTTGTGTTATCTCCATATCCAAGTCCATCTGCGATACCTGCTGCAAGGGCAATCACATTTTTCAATGAACCACCGAGCTCAATACCAAGAATGTCAGGGCTGACATATACACGAAATACAGGTGACGAGAAAATATTCTGAATAAACTGCGCTGTCTCCTTTGTCTTTGCACCTGCAACACAGGTTGTAGGAAG
>ONXS01000003.1 GCA_900321855.1 uncultured Eubacteriales bacterium
GATATTGTCCCTTAATTTTTCCGTTCTGACCGTTAATGACAACATTATAAACTTTATTATTATATGAAAATGCAGTTGAGTATACGGGATATAAAATATGTTTGTAAGTCTCATCACGATAAGCTGGTTGAATATTCACGTTTCGAACCTGATCATAACTTCTCTTTACATCCGCTCTGGCAAGTTCTCTCAATTTATTATCCATAACAGATATGGCCTCTCTGTGCGCCTCTTCAATTGGAACTGTATAGCACTCTGAACTATATCCTGATAAATATTCCGGTGAATAAGAAACTACATCATTCTTCGTCTCTGCCGGTTCAATTCCCTTTAACAAAGATTTATTGATATTTTTGGTTGCACGAATCAGCACATCATCAAAAAATTCATTCACTCTGCCACTGGTATGATACCAGTCAACAACGGTTTTCTCTTCATAAGAACCATCCTGTTTTTTGACACGTTCTTTTCGTTCTTTTCCACCTTCTGCTGTATATGGGCAGTCTGCATCTGCATCAAATGTCCAATATGGAACATAGATACCCTGAATCTTATCACTCTCATATAAGTTTTTCAATTTTCCGGGTGCAAGCCATCTCTTGCTTATCCATTTTGTAAAAATTTCCTTTACATTTTGTTTATCAATTCGAAATGGAACAACTCCATCCGGAACAATATCCTCCTGCTGCTTATCTGCCAGAACATATTTCGTTCCACAATATGCGCATTCCGTTGCAGTACAGTCCTGAGCAACCTGAACAACAGCTCCGCATCCGTTACATTGCATTGTAGAGGATGTTCTGCTCGAAGGTCTCATTGTATTTGCCACTCTCCGATTAAAAGAATGTTCTACAATTTTATTTCTGTCATTTTCTATCTCAATCTGTGTATCGCAATTTGGGCATTTTAATGACTGACTGGCTGTATCAAATACCATTACTCCGCCACAGTTTTGACAATAATATATTTTCTCTTCCATTTTTCACCTATCTGAATACTCTGTGTTACAAAAAGAAACTTTTATCCCCTAAATTTATAACACACGAATGCCACCAGAAAGAAAACATCCTGGTGGCTGAAAACATGTTATGTTCTTATAATCCCATCTTAGCTTTTAATGCTGCAAGTTCATCATCAACTACTGTTGAACCCGATGCTGTTCCTGCACCATCATATTTTGCAGCAAGATCATCAAGGCTGCTGTCCTCTGCTGATGAATTCAACTCTGACATAGCGTTTGCTCTATCTAACATATTATTTGCTTTTGCTTCCATTCTGTCAAATGCAGACATACTGCCTTTTGCACCTTCAACACTTGCTCCAAGCTTATTTAATCTTTCCTGTGTCTTAGCCGCTGCCACTTTTGCCTTAATTGCATCTTTTCTTGCATTTAAGTCTGCAATATCCTTGCATAACTTGTCGTGCATCTGTCTCATCTTTGCTGCATTAGCTGCTGAAACATCATAAGCCTGCTGTAAGCTTGCCTGTTTCTGCTGGAGCTGTGCTTTCTTTGCCAAAAACTGTTTTGCATCTTCATCATTACCTGCAACAACTGCCTTTTCAGCATAAGACTGGAACTTGTTTACTTCTGCTGTACACTCGTCCAACTCTCTCTTACATCTTGTCTCCTCAGCCATAACTGCTGCTGTCTCAGCTTTTACTTTTCCAAGATCACTCTCAATATTTCTTAAATACTGGTCAATCATCTTCTCTGGATCCTCACACTTGTCTAAAAGTGCATTAATGTTTGCTGACATAATGTCTTTGAATCTTGATAAAATACCCATATGTATTTCCTCCTTATATAAAATGATTTTTGTAACGATTCGGAATCAAATATTTTCGAACTTGGTTCTGAAAAGTTATGATTGTTTTTATTGCTCACTTTCAATTACATAATTCATTATACAATATTTCTCTTCAAATGTCATTCAAAATATTTGATTTTAGACTTGTAATCTAGTTTTCAATACTATATAATATTCTATTATAGTTTGCATCATATAGTATTGATAGTTATCGTTGTATCTCGTATACAATAAAATCTTTACTATAGGATATTGGAGGTAACAATTTTGATAAATTCAGAAAAAATTCTCGAAGAGATATTGGAAAAGTTAAGTGTCATTCCTGAATCAGATATTCCTTCGATTGATTTATATATGGATCAGGTAACAACTTTTATGGACAAACATCTCTCAGGCAATAAGAGATATGAAGAAGATAAAATTCTAACAAAAACTATGATTAATAATTATTCCAAGAATAATTTATTACCGCCACCAATTAAGAAAAAATATTCAAAAGATCACGTCATTCTTCTTATATTAATCTATTATTACAAGAATATTTTATCGATTAGTGATATTAACACAATTCTTACACCACTGTGCGATATGTATTTTAATAGTGAGGAAGATACTGCTCTTGGTAAAATTTATGAGGCTTCCTGCGATATTCAGCGAGATATGACAGAGCACGTAAAATCTGATATTCTTGAAAAAATCAAATCTTCCACTGAGACATTTATGGATTATCCGGAAGAAAACAGAGACTTTTTACAGCTCTATACATTAATTACATCTCTATGCTTTGATGTATATGTCAAAAAGCAGATGATTGAACACATTGTAGATAAAATGAACGAGGAGTCTGTAGCTGCATCTGCAAAAAAATCAAAAGATAAAAAAGACAAGAAAGAGAAGAATGATTAGCCCTCATTCTTCTCTTTTTCCATCCGTTTTTATTCGTTTTCTCCGACTCTCTCATTAATTATTCTTGATTCTTTTTATCTTTATTCCTGTCCATAATGAGATCATACCCATCATTTCCATATAACAATGAACGGTTTACTCTGCTGATTGTAGCCGTAGATGCCCCTGTCTCTTTGGCAATTTCTGTATATGTTTTTTTCTGTTTCAGCATCATTGCAACTTTAAAACGCTGTGCCATAGACTGCAATTCATTCACTGTACACAAATCCATAAAAAAGTCATTGCACTCATCTTCATTCTTTAATAATAAAATTGCATCAAATAATTCGTTCAATTCTTCCGTTCTGATTTTGCTATTCATAATTTCTTGTCCTCTATTTCCCTATCTATAACGGTTAAGGTATTTTTTTAGTTCTTCAATATGATAATTCATCACCAGATTTTCATCATATCCTACCTCTTCGATTAGTTCTAATGCACTCTGGTTTCTTCCAATCACATTCATACTGTGTGCATCACTTCCTATAATAATCGGCACCTGATATTTCTTGCAATATCTTAACATCTCTTTGTCATTGTCCCTTGCATTTTTTCGAAATCCACTGTCAATAGAATTATTATTTAGTTCCAGCAATGTCCCACTATCTCTTGCAGCAATTACCAGTCGCTCATAATCCACCGGTACATTTCCATCATCCGGATGTCCGATAATATTAATATATGGATTCTGCATTACTTTAAGGTATGTATTCGTATTCTGCTCAATGGTTCCCGCCTCATAACCAATATGATTGTGAATACTTGCAATTGTCACATCCATCTCCTGCAGCAAATCCTGAGGCATATCCACATTTCCCTCAAAATCCAATATATTCAGTTCCACACCAAACAGCACCTCAATTTCACCATAATCTCTGGATATATTTCTGAGGTTTCGAAAATATTCCTCGTCTGCTGTTCCCGGCATTGTTTTGGCATGATCTGTAATACCATATAATTGGATGCCACGCACTTTTGCCATCTCAATCATCTCTTCCACGGTATGCGCTGCATGTCCCGAAGCTCTTGTATGCGTATGTAAATCAGCCAGATATAAACTCTCCATTTCCATATATTTCTCCTGTCTATCCCATAAATACGATATATTTTATCTTATCACAGGTCCTGTTGTAGTGCAAGAAATTTAAGTATTTTGTTTGACACCCATTCCAAAGTATGCTATTCTAAACGGAAGATAATATTTCTGTATTATCTAATTTATTTTTGGAGGTATCATAATGAAAGGTACAGTTAAATGGTTCAATAACCAGAAAGGTTACGGATTTATTTCAGACGAGCAGGGCAACGATGTTTTCGTTCACTTCTCAGGCATTAAATCAGAAGGATTTAAGTCTTTAGAGGAAGGCGCTGCTGTAGAGTTTGACGTAGTAGAAGGCGCTAAGGGACCTCAGGCTACAAACGTAACAAAATTATAATCAAATCCTAAATGGTGTGCCTTTTTCAATTTATTTAACTGATTACTGCAATGCAGTATTTGGTTGTGAGCAAGTATCGAAACGGATTGCGAATATCCGATTGACTTATAGACTTTGTATTTTGAATTAGTTATATTATTTAAGCCAGATGATTAGAGAGCCGTTCTGATTATTCAGAACGGCTCTTTTGTGTCTATTTGTTATTCTTTAATATCTCTTTCATCTCATCCACGCTGAACTTATAATGTGAATTACAGAAATGACAGTTTAATTCTATTTCTTCTCCGTCATCTATCATGCTCTGGAGCTCTTTTTTTCCAAGACTAATCAATGCCTTTGTCACTCTTTCTTTCGAACAGTTGCATTTAAACTGTGTCTCAATCTTGTCTGTAAATTCAACCTCGCCAAAATCAGACAATACAAACTTTAAAATATCTTCCGGTGTCATTCCCTGTTCTAATAAATCCGTTACAGAAGTAATTGTGGCAATCTTTTTCTCTAATATATCAACCACTCGCTCCTCTGCAAAAGGCATCAACTGAATAATGAAACCTCCAGCCTGTTTTACTGTATTATTTTTTTCCATCAAAACTCCAAGTGCCACTGCTGATGGAACCTGTTCGGATGATGCAAAATAATAGGTCAAATCCTCTGCTACCTCACTTGTTGTAAGTGCCACCTGACTGACATATGGCTCTTTGAGTCCCAAATCTTTCATGACAGTAAGTGTTCCATAACCGATTGCACCACCAACATCTAACTTTCCAAGATAATTTGGCGGAATCACAATCTCAGGATTTCCAACATATCCCTTTACATTTCCATGAGAATCTGCTGTTACTGTCACTCCATTAATCGGTCCGTCACCTCTCATCATAACAGTCAGCAAATCATCCTCATTTTTCATCATAACGCCCATCATGGCTGAACCGGTCAGCAATCTTCCAAGTGCTGCTGTTGCAACCGGACTTGTGTTATGTGTCTGTCTCGCTAATTCTACCAGATTTTTTGATGTTGCAGCAAAAGCTCGAATCTGATTATCTGCTGCCATTGCTCTTACAATATAATCGTTCATTATTTTTCTCCTTTTCTTTCCTTCATGCACTCTCTCGCTATCACATAGATGCGCTCGCTGTACTCACTCACAGGATTTTTTGTAAATGCCTCATAGGAACATACATATTCCAGTCCTGCCTCCTGCAACAATTCCATCACACGTTCTAACGAATATGCTTTCTGTACATGATTTTCATAATATTTATCATACTTATCATTTTCATCCCTGATAAATAAGGTCAAATCATATTCATTGATTTGCTCTTCTTCATAATAGGTATTTTCCCATATAAAACTGCCCTCTTCGCGATTCTCTGCTATGACTGATTCTCCGATTTGTTCATATTTATATATGGTATTTAAGTCAAAAATAAACATTCCTCCAATATCCAGATAATTGTTTACCAGCTTAAATACCGTGAGTAAATCCTCGTCATCTGTTATATAGTTCATAGAATCACAAATACTGACAACTGCCCTGACCGTACCATATAGTTCAAATTCTCTCATATCCTGATTCAGATACAAAATATTATGACCAGACTCAATTCTTTTTTCCGCTGCAATCTCCAGCATCTCCTCTGAATTATCTACTCCAATCATATCATATCCATGCCCTGCCAGAATCTCCGTCACTGTCCCTGTGCCACATCCAAGATCAAGTACCAGACCGTCATGAATTCCATATTCTTTTAAAAGTCCTTCTAAATACTGACACCATTCTTCATATGGGACATTATCCATAAACAGATCATAGACCTGTGCAAATTCCATATAAGCTGACATTTTCTCACACTCCATCCACTTCACCATCTGCTCATAATTGAATACAAAAATTTGTAAAATACTGTCATGTTTCAAAATATAGATTCCCATACTTTGTTCCATCCACATGAGAAATATAACCTATTTTAAAGTAAAAAGCAACCTTGATTATTCTTCCACTGTACCTTATAATGAACTACAGATATAGATTGTTGTCATCTATATCAAATAAGCGAACTCAGTGGACTATTCAGTCCAAAAATATATTATCTCAAGGGGAAATTATGAGCAGTAACTATGTTTATAATCAGATAAGAAAAAGTTCACTCGCCAATATTTTTATCTCTATTGTAGTCATTTTAATCGTATTGATACTTGGTTTTAATATCCCTTTCCGAAAGGTTTTCCAGCTAAAATACTTTGAATCTGTCTCGAATGTTGCAGATGCCCATATAAGAGGCACCGACTATGCAGAAGTAAATATTGATGAGCTCACATATACTGGTTATGATTATTATCACAGAGGAACCCGTTTTGCCTCTTATTATTACAATATTTCAAATAATGTCTGTACTTTCGTGCTTGTTAAAAATAAAGGTGAAAAAGCAGAACCGATATTAAAAAACCATACTTCAAAAGCCCGACTGACAGACAATAATGAAAAAACGGAAGAACTGACGGCGTTGCTTGCAGCGGACCTCAGCTGGACCTCTGAAGGTTTAAAAAGCATCACTTCCACAGTTATGATTGATGAGACTATGTACCACTCAACCGGATATATTTATCTGGCGGTATCACTGGTTGTCATTTTTGTATTTATATTACTATACATGATTTCAAACCTGCTTATTTTTTCCATTCCAGAACTCCATCCTTCCTGTCGTTATCTTTTAAAACTGAAAAAAAAAAAGAAAAATATTCGTTCTGTGTGTATGGAGGTAAATAATCGTGTCATTTTAAAAACAGATACGCTGATTCTTACAAAACATTACTTAATTATCACGTCTCTGTTTAATTTTGAAATCATACCTATTGGAAGAATTATATGGGCATATGAGCACAGTAAATGGCATCACATTCTCTGGCATAAAACAAAGCTTTCTTATACATTAAGTATTTTATACGGACATAAAATTTTAATTGATTCTACGAAAAATACAAAAGAAGATATTGATACGATTCTTGAGTATTTCCACGAAAATTACGAGAATATGATTATTGGATATACCGAAAAGAATCGAATTCGCGCTCAGAAAAAATATCGGCGCATGAAAAATCATCACAGTAAATAGACACATCAAAAAATAACACACAGGCATGATTCCTGTGTGTTGTTTTTTAATCGCGAATCCGATACTCATACAATGCTCTCACATTATCTTCATCATATTCAATCTCTTTCGAATACAATTTACAAATATTAATCTGTGCTCTCTCACTAAGCTCTTTATTTTGGATATAGAAATAAATGTCTGATAAATAAATCATTCCCACACTTACAATTGAAAAATATATCTTGCCAATCAAATCGTCATCTTCTCTCGCCTTCATAAAATATCGGAAAATAAAGTATTGTAAAAGATTCTCATATTCTTTTTGTTTATCCGAATAATAAGTATCAAACTCTTCCTGCATTTTGAGTATTTGATTTATATTTTCTTTTAAATCACCTAGCCATGTCCACCATGTCATGTCATTGATTTCCAGTGTCCTGTAAAAATCAATCAGTCTCTCCAAATAATTTTTTTCAAAAAATTCATCTGTAAATATATAATCCTGCGAAAAATCATCTGACTCTGAATATAAAAACTGGTCATATTCTGCCTGATACTCCAAACATTTCTGATACATTTCATTCATATGCTCTCGAAAACTCTTCTCTGAATGGATAATTTGAAATAAATCATCTCTCATCTTAAAGAGCATTTTTTCGAGAGAACATTCCAGTCGGTAATCTTCTTCTGCTGTCTCATTCTCATACTCCTGCGTATCTTCTATTTCTTCTATTTCTTCATATGCCACCTCTGCTTTTTCGTTCAGAATTAATCTGGCTGCCTCTTCGCAGCAGAGTCCCAGTCCCCTCTCACTGCTGTCCGAAAACCAGTCATAATATCTTGGGTGATGTGTGCAAATCTGACTTAAATATTCCTCTCCAAGATTGATAAAAATATCACAAAGTCCCTCTTCATTTAAAAACGGACACCTCTCCCTGTCCGTCTGAATAAAATGTGGAAGTTCCTCATCGTCCTCTTTCGGAACAAAGATGTTTTCTTTTAATCTCTGTCCAAAATCTCCTGCCACTTTCTGATAACATTGCAGTGTATCCTCGTCAATATCAATCTCCCAGTCCTTACAGCAACTGTCCGTACACGCGGATGCAATACACTGAAAATTTTTATAATATTTTGGCTGTCTAATCATAATCCTCTCCACCTTGTCTCGAATAAATAATGAGAACATCCTTTTCCTTTAATTTCATCTCTGGCTCTGGTTTTAATCTTCGGTTGTTTCTCACGACCTCAGCCACAACCATGTTGTTGAGTAAATGCAAATCTTTTACTCTCTTTCCGGCAAGATTGTCGCTAATGTCAATCTGTACCTGAATATACGGAATATCCTGATCCAAATCATATCTTCCACGCTTTGCCAGTGACTGATACCGCTCGACAAATCCTGCCGAAATAATACCGGTTGGAATGGCAACCATGCCAACTCCCAAAAATGCAATCACAATTCCCATAAATTTTCCGGCAGTCGTAACCGGATAAATATCACCATATCCTACGGTCAGCAATGTAGATGCGGCCCACCAAATTCCGGAAAAGGCATTGGTAAATACCTCCGGCTGTGCTTTATTTTCCAGACTATACATACACAGGCTGGCTCCCACCATAAAAACAATTATGATGAATACAGACGATAACAACTGCTGTTTTTTCTTTGAGATAATATCGGTAATTACATTTAACGAGTCATAATAGGCATTAATTCGAAACAGCCTCAAAATTCTTACCACTCGGAATATTCGAAATACTGATGCTCCTGACGGAAAAAATACTGGCATGTAATATGGAAGAAATGACAGCAAATCCACAATTCCCGAAAAGGATAATACATATTTTCTGAGTGAGGTAAGTTCTGAATCCTTCGCAAATAAATATTGTGCCGTGTACAGTCTCAGTATATAATCAATCAAAAAGAAAAATACCGTTACTGCCTCTAAGGTCACAAATATATGTCCATATTTTTCATGCATCCCATCATAGGTATTCATAATCGCAACCGTAAGATTGACCAGCAGTGCGCCTGTACTGATGACATCATATGCCTGATTGACTGGCTCATCTACAACACCCACCGATACCATCCGAAATACTTTTTCCCTGAAATTTCTCTGCTTTCTATTCTCTTTTTCTGACATCTTACACCTTTTCCACTATCTGATACTCAGCCTCTGAATTGACTGGATTTCTCCTGCTGTAATCAAAATGATAAGTCTTTTTGCCATCTGCCAATTCAAATTCGGCTGTGTACTCCATTCTTCTGCTCTTATTAAAATGCAGACACTTGTCAAAATCAATATAAGTCTCTATCTGCTTTAACTTCTGCTCGTCCTCTGTGATACTGTGCACAAAATCTTTCAAAATATCATATCGTTTCTGTGCCGAAGGCTGTTTGATGTGATATTCCTTTGAGACAAAATAATCAGACAATACAGAATACATCTCAAATGGTGTGTCAAATAATTGTTCCACAAACGGAAGACTTCGGATAAAAAACTGTGAATTGTAAAATGTCTCAATCATATCACTGATTTTTTCCAGTTTAATCAAATCCTCAAAAGACATCCATTTCGTCTTTAACACCTGATATGGAGAATCCTCTGAGGAAACAATGCCAAACTCCTCACTTCGTGCAGCAATCTCCGTTCCGTTTAAAACCTTCAAAAATCCAAGCTGAAACTGATTTGGACGCATATTGTAAACTCGATTAAAACTCTTTTCAAAAATTGTCATATCTTCCAATGGAAGTCCTGCAATCAAATCGAGGTGGAGATTGACATTTTCGCCTTTGCGTATTCCGGCAACCACATGCTCAATCTTGTCAATTTCATATTTTCGGTTTACCAGTTTCAGCGTCTCCTCATTGGTAGACTGAATTCCAATCTCCATCTGAATCAGACCTCTCCTGAGCGTATTGACATATGCAATCTGCTCATCCGTCATCAGCCCTGCCTCTATCTCAAAATGAAAATTTGTAATGCCATTGTCATGTTCATTGATATATTTCCAGATTTCCATTGCGTGATGTTTGTCACAGTTAAATGTTCTATCCACAAATTTTACCTGCTTGACATTGTTATCCAAAAAGAACTGTAATTCTTTTTTTACCACATCAATGTTGCGGAATCTCATCTTTCGGTCAATACTTGAGAGACAGTACGAACAGTTAAACGGACAGCCCCTGCTAGACTCATAATAGATAATTCTATTATCGAACAGCGACAAATCTTCATATAGAAATGGAATTTTATCCATCTCCACAATATCTCCAAATCCAGTATAATGAATACGGTCAGGATGCTCCAAATCTCTGTATGCAAGACCTCTTATATGTGCAGCACCCTGAATATAGTCCTCGCTCGTCCCGCTGTCACTGGCTTGTTCGGTATAGTCGCAGAGATTTTTAAAAATCTCCTCGCCCTCTCCCTGAAGACAAATATCCGCCGTGGATTCCAAAATAAACTTCTCCGGTGAATTGGTGCTCTCCGGACCACCAACCCAGATTTTCACTGTGTGTTCCCTAATCTTTCTTATGTCACTAATGAGTTTCAACACCCTGTCTACATTCCAGATATACGTTGCAAACGCCACCACATCTGCATTTTTCAAAATAATATCCGACAGAATATCTCCATATCTGTCATTAATTGTATACTCCGCAATCTCAATTTCCTCATTTCCCGTCTTATACTTATCCGCATACGCCTTCAAGCTGTACACCGCCGGACAGGAGTGAATATATTTTGCATTGACTGCAACTAATAATATTTTCATAATTTAGTTTCCTTTTTGTTTTTTTTAATTATACCATACTTTCCATTTATGTTGCAAAATTTGACAAATTCATATATAATTTGTAGATATTCAAAATCAAGTAACTTGGTTCTGAATTATATTATTTATAGAAAATGGAGAGTTAATATGCAAACATCACAAATTTGTATACTGGTAGTCATTGCCCTTTATTTAATCGGCATGATGGCTATTGGTATTATTTTCTCCAAGAAAAATGAGACTACCTCAGATTTCTATCTTGGAGGAAGAAAATTAGGTCCACTTGTAACTGCCATGAGTGCAGAGGCATCAGATATGTCAAGCTGGCTCCTCATGGGATTGCCGGGAGTTGCTTACCTGACAGGAGTTGCAGATGCCGGCTGGACTGCCATTGGTTTAATGGTTGGTACTTATCTGAACTGGTTAATCGTAGCTAAGAGACTTCGCCGTTACAGTGAGGCAAATAATTCCATCACTGTTCCTGAATTTTTCTCAAACAGATATGGCGACAAAAAACACGTTCTTACATTGATTTCAGCTTTGGTTATTATCGTGTTCTTCGTTCCTTACACTGCGTCCGGATTTTCGGCATGTGGAAAGTTATTCCATTCACTCTTTGGAATTGACTATCATACAGCAATGATTATCAGTGCAATTGTTATTATTATTTATACTACTTTCGGTGGATTCTTAGCTGCAAGTACAACCGATTTCATTCAGAGTATTGTTATGACACTTGCATTAATTACTATTATGGGATTTGGTATTGCAAAGGCAGGCGGAATTGACAGTGTATTGGATAATACATCAACAAATTATGCCTTCTTAAATATTATCTCTATGTTTGCATGGGGACTTGGATACTTTGGTATGCCACATATTCTCTTGAGATTTATGGCAATCGGGGATGATACAAAAATTAAGTTATCAAGAAGAGTGGCAACCATCTGGGTTGTAATCTCAATGGCTGTATCTGTATTTATCGGTGTTGTTGGTCTTGCAATGTCTGAAAATGGAAGTCTTGAGCTTTTAACAGGTGCAAATTCAGAGACGATTATTATCAAAATCTCACACCTTCTCGCAGAACATGGTATTCTTACTGCCTGCGTTGCCGGTGTTGTATTATCTGGTATTCTTGCATCTACCATGTCAACAGCAGATTCACAGCTCCTCGCTGCGTCATCTTCTGTTTCAAATGATATTTTAGTAAAATTCTTCCACTCAAAAATGGAAAATAAGAAAATTCTTCTCATCTCAAGAATTAGCTTAGTCATTATCGCCATCGCTGGTGTGATACTTGCATGGAATCCAAACAGTTCTGTATTCCAGATTGTATCATTTGCATGGGCTGGATTTGGTGCTGCATTTGGACCAGTTATGTTACTTGCCCTGTTCTGGAGACGTTCTAATCTCTATGGTGCAATTGCCGGTATGTTATCCGGTGGTGTTATGATTTTTGTATGGAAATTTGTCATCCGCAGCTTTGGCGGATTCTGGGATATTTATGAATTACTTCCAGCATTTGTATTCGCACTGATTGTAAATATCATTGTGTCACTGCTGACAAAAGCCCCTTCTGACGAGATTACAGAAGTATTTGATAAAGTCACAAAACGCAAAAAATAAAATCCAATATTGTATTGTAAAAAATAAAAAGGAATTTGGCACAACTGTTTGACAGACAGTATGTTCAAATTCCTTTTTCTTTTATTGTAAAATCAGTAAACTATTCAGTATTTATAATTCGCTTATTTTTTTCTCAATCTCTGTGTCCTGCAAATACTGGTTTGCAATACCGAGAAAATATTTTGCAGCCACTTTCTGACCATTTTCTAAACTTCGATTGCCAATTCCATATGCCATCTGAAGTACCTCTTTGCTCACACCTGGAATAAATACATATTCCTTTGCAATCGCAAGAATATCCTCATCCTTCAAATCCTCTGCCGCAATTCCAGCCTCTGTTCGGATATGGTAAAGATCAGAAATAGCATCTTCTGAATCGTTGTCATATTTCAAACTGAGTATATATGCTGCAACAGCCTCTTTGTACTTTTCATTTTCAAAAAAATAATATCCAAGATTGCGATAGCATCTTGCGAGGTCATCCTTGTGGAAAGTATACATCAGCAAGTCTTTGGTAATCACAAAAAGTTCTTCCAGTTTTCCTCTCTCTTTCAGATTCTCTGTGTACTGTAAGACAATTTTGGAATTAATTGGATTCCACTTTCTTGCCGCCTCCAGATACTTTTCTTCTTCCTCATATCTTTCAAGCCCATGAAGTGCACAGCCGTGCAAATAGTAAATGGTTGAAAATGGATAGTCCGCTCTCTTAATTTCTTTTGTTGGTTTGTAAATCTGCTTGTATAAAATTTCTTCAAACAATTCCCAGAATGAATAATATGCTGTCTGTGTATCATCTCGAAACATTGGTAAATCATCAGCTTTTTTTACAAGCTCTGCTGTAATTTCGAGTGCCTTTTCATACTCTTTAGCCTTGATTAATTGATCTGCCTTCTGCAGTTCCCCATAAACTGCCTCCAGATTCTTTCTCATTGTACTCTCAAAAATTTCAAGTGCCTCTTTTGGGAGCATCTCGTACATCATTTTACTACATTCTCTCGAAATGGCTTTGCTGTACTCACTGTGTTCATATTTTTTAATCTGTTCTCTCAAATAAGAAAAATCTCTCTCTTTATCTGATGTAAGACCTTTCTTAATCTGTTCCATTATCTCTTCAAATGTCATGTCCTTCTCCTAGTCGTTTTTTACTTATTTTGCCTGCTAATCCTCTACAATGCCTAAGATTTCAATATCTCCGTCTTTTGGAAGTCTGTCATAGAGCATCCTTGTAATTTCTCTTGTCACTGCCGCACTGATTGGTGTTGACAGATATTTTACTTTTTGTGCAACAAGATAGTCTCTGTCTACCTCATCATTGCCTGTAAGACCGCTCTTAATCTCTTCAATTGCCTCTTCTAATGTAATAGCCATAATTCTTCCTCCTTACCTAAATTTTTTCCTAAAATATATATGTTTTTTCAATATACAGAAATTAGCAACGATATTTTACCGTTGCTAATTTATCATATCATTTTCTTTAGTTTTTGTCCATATTTGCGCGTTATGATACATACTTAAAAATTCGAACCATCGCCATCTAGATTTCTGTCGGATAGCTCTCAATTGCCCCCGGAACAACAACTGATTTCCCACAAAAATCATTTGATTTTGCAATGTAGTCTTTGAACACTTCTAAACCTGTATCAGCTAACTTCTCTGTCTCAATTCCATCTCTGTGAATCTGATAGAGAAATGAACCAATAAATCCGTCTCCTGCGCCTGTCGTATCCACTGCATCTACTTTTTGCGATGCTGCAAATGTCTTTCCATTTTTTGTATACGCATAAGCCCCCTTACTTCCTGCTGTATAGACAATCAATTTGACATTTCCTGTAAACAGCTTTCGAATCGCCTCGTCTGTCTGCTGTTCGGAATATTCTAAGCCAGCCTCTTCTCCATTGATAAAGCTGAGTTCTTCATCCGAAATTTTTACAATGTCTGCCTTCGGAATATAGGCACATACTGTCTCTCTGAGTGCTTGTTTGTCCTTCCACAATGGAAATCTGAGATTTGGATCAAAACTAATCATTGCACCATTTTTTCTTGCACACTCGATTGCCTTGTCATGAGCACTTCTCATCGGCTCTGCTGCAAGTGCTACGGAACAAAAATGAAGAATTCCGCAATCCCCAAACCACTCTTCTTTCACCTCTTCCGGTCTGAGCAGCATATCTGCACTCGGATTTCTGTAAAATGAAAACTCTCTGTTTCCATCTGCTTTTAATGATACAAATGCAAGCGCTGTGTTTGCCTCATCGGTTCTTTTTACATACTGATGACCAATGGAAAATTTCTCAAACGCATCCACTAATTTATCTCCAAATGGGTCATCTCCCAATTTTGTAATCATCTCCGATTCTCCGCCTAATTTTGAAAATGCCCCACATACATTGGCAGGAGCTCCTCCACATTTTGGCTGAAAACCTGATATATTTTTAATTTCTTTTCCTGTTTCTTCTGGTATAAAGTCGATGAGAGCCTCACCGATGGAAAAAAGTTTTGACATATATGCCTCCTCTATATTTGATTCAAAAGTTCATATCCCATCATGACATCCTGTATCATTTTGTCATGTCCATTGATACAGTCAATGACCATTTTCGCTGCATATTCTCCACTCTGTTTGAAGAAATAACGTGCTGTTAAGATTGGTGCACCGGATAACTTAATCAGGGTAGAACCGCCGATTCCGGAAATCATCACCTTATCTACATCTTCCGGATGTTCGGTCATAACATATTTCTGTGCTCCAAGTGCGATTTCATCTGTCGCACAGATAATTGCATCAATGTCTGTGCATCTCGCATACAGTGCTTTGGCGCACTTATATCCGGACTCCAGCGAAAAGTCTGCAAGTTCTGCTCGTTGTGCCATCTCTTTCATTCCGGCAACCTCTAACGCATCCTCAAATCCCATAAAACGCTCTTTACCTGCAGCCTTGTCCTCTGGTATAACGCCTATGTAACATGGATTTTGTACACCCCTGTGTATCATATACTTGGTAATTTCATACATTGCATGATAATCATCATGATATACACAATGCATCCCTTTTATTTTCTGTCCTATGATAATCACAGGAATTTCCATAGATTTAATAATCTTTTTATGTTCCGGAGTAAATACTGTCGACAACAGTATTACTCCGTCTGTTCCCATATCTTTGAATTTTTTTAAATATTCTAATTCTTTTTTATAATCATTTTGTGTAACTGCAAGAATCATGTTGTAGTTGTGTTCATTAAAAATCCCCAACATACCATCTGTCATTCGTCCGACAGAATACGATGCCATCTTTGGGGCAATTACACCAATGGTATAACTCTTTTTTGTTCTTAATCCTTTTGCCTGCATAGAAGGCACATATCCCGTCTCTTCCACGGCTCTGCGGATTGCCTCTCTCTTCTCATCAGAAATATATCCATTGTTGAAATATCTCGATACCGCAGCCTTTGAAACGCCTGCCATCTTTGCTATATCCTCTATTGTCATCTTATTCACCTCTCACTCTGTCACCACCTAGTAATTGATATTCGGTGACATCTGTAAAAACATTCTCATAGTGCTGTTATGTTTCTACACTCAGTGAAACATTATAACATATTTTTCTATGCGCAGTCTCTTTTTTTCAACAAATAAAATCCATATGGAGAAAGTGTTATTTTTCTTGTATCGACAATCTTTCCTGTGAGAAGATCTCTGTACTCTCCGTCATTTTCAATGTTCCATGCGGTAACTTCATGTTCTGTAAAATTGAATAATCCCATAATCTTGTCGCCGGCATAGTATCTTCCGATGCAGAGACATCCATTATCACCTGTATCCACAGTCCACATATCTGCCTGTGACACAAATGCTTTCTCTGTCTTTCTGATTTTCTCAAGTTTCAATAATCCATCAAATAACAGTTCTTCTACCGTTCCTTTTTTATCAATGTTCTTTGCCTTGTCCCAGTCAAATTTGCCACGGTGAATATATCTTGAATCACCTGCCTTGTGAACATCATTTTTGTAGTCATTGTCATTTAACTGACCAATTTCATCTCCACTATATAATACCGGAATTCCTGACTGCATAAACATATAGGCATGCAGCATCAAATCCATATTGATTCCCTCTCGAAGCATCCACGGATTCTGCTCCTCAAGTGCTCTCTCAATACCACACATAGACGCTGTTGTTCCACAGAATCTCGCATCCATCGTAACCGGATCATCATTATAAAGTTCTCCACGGCTGTTACTTCCACCCGCATATCCGAGGAAGAAATCATTCAAATATCTCTTATGTGAAATCTGCTCCATTCCATATCTGCCCAGTGTCTCGTAATCCAATCCCCAGCCAATATCATCATGACATCTTAAATAATTCAGGAAAATATATTCTTTTGGAAGTCCTGCCACAATATCAAGCTGTTTCTTTAACAGACGAATATCTCTCGTTGCAATAGAGTTCCATGTAGATGCCATTGTTGTCACATTGTAGAGCATATGACATTCCGGTTTTCCTGTATAGCCAAAGTATGGAACTACTTTTTCCGGTTCCATGACAACTTCGCCGAGCAGAATCACGCCAGGGCATACAATCTCACAAATCATTCTCATCATTCTGACAATCGTGTGAACCTGTAATAAGTTTCTGCATGTCGTTCCGAGTTCTTTCCAGATATATGGAACCGCATCAATTCGCATAATATCAATTCCCTTATTTGCAAGATAGAGGAAATTGTACATCATTTCATTAAATACTCTTGGATTTTTGTAATTCAAATCCCACTGATATGGATAAAAAGTTGTCATGACATAGTGATCAATTTCAGGAATAAAAGTAAAATTGCCGGGAGCAGTTGTCGGGAATACCTCCGGAACTGTTCTGTCATACTCGTTGATGATTTCCTGATTATTCACAAAATAATATCTGCTCATATATTCCCCGTCACCTGTTCTTGCACGTCTTGCCCACTCATGATCTTCTGAGGTGTGGTTCATAACATAATCCATACACACATTGATGTTCTTCTTATGACAAAGTTTTGTAAATTTCTCAAGGTCTTCCATTGTTCCGAGGTCTTTTCTTACTTTTCTAAAATCAGAAACTGCATATCCTCCGTCTGATTTGCCCTCTGTTGTATCAAGAAATGGCATCAAATGCACATAGTTGACATTTGCTTTTTCAATGTAATCAATTTTCTTGCTCACGCCATTGATATTGCCTGCAAAATTGTCAATATACAACATCATGCCGAGCATATCATTGCTCTTATACCATTTTCCACCGTCTCTCTCTCTGAGCTCGTCCCTCTTCTTTAAGTCAATATCTCGCTCCTCATAAAATGATCTCATCTCATCAATTAACTCTGCAAGCATATCATAATTGTTGTAGAGTTCAATGTAGAGCCATTTTAATTCATCCATGTGTTTGTGTAATCTTTTTTCAAATGTTCCTGACATATCCATCACTCCTGTCTCCTCTTTACTCCTATTCGTTATCATATTCTCTCAATACTCGATTTTGTCATCTCCGGCTCACATAATAGCAGGCACAATTGTTCTGCCATTTATGAAAACTCCAAAAGGAGTCTCACAAAAGACTCCCTCTGGTCATAGTATAACTTTCTTTCGCACTCTCGAAAGTCTAAAAATATTTTACACTTCTATAATCTTTTCTCCGGCATTTGTCTTGCCTGTCTTTACTACCTTGAAATCAGCGTAATCATCGCTGTTTGTCAAGAGAACTGCTGTTGTTGTGCTGTATCCTGCCTTTTTAATTTTATCAATGCTAAATTTGATTAATCTCTGACCTTTCTTAACTTTGTCTCCTTCTGAAACAAACATCTCAAAGCCATCGCCCTGCATATTGACTGTATCTACACCTACATGAATGAGTAATTCCATTCCCTTTGGTCCTGTGATACCAACTGCGTGTTTTGTATCTGTCACAGATGAAATTTCTCCATCAAATGGTGCTACAACAAGTCCCTCTTCCGGCTCAATTCCAACACCGTCTCCGAGTACTCCTGATGCAAATGTGTCATCCGGAATCTGCTCTCTGCTGATTACGTTTCCTTTTACTGGTGCAAATAATTCATTTTCTAAAATATGCTCTTCTACTACTTTATCTTCTTTTACAGTTTCTGCTGGTGCATCGCCCTCTTCTGGCTCTTCTTTCCAGATAAACCATGTCGCAACAAATGCAACACCGCCTGAGATTGCAAGAAGAATTGTGTACATTACCGGATTGTTAATTGTGAGGTATCCAGGAATTCCTGTTACACCATATGCAGTTGCTCCAATCTTTGTAACTGCTCCAAAGATTGCTCCGATTGCACCACCAGCCATAGCTGCGATAAATGGTTTCATGAATCGGAAGTTTACACCGAAGATTGCCGGCTCTGTAATTCCAAGTGATGCAGACAATGCAGAAGGAACTGCAACTGATTTTGTCTTTGCTTTTCTTGCCTTGATACCAACTGCAAGACAGGCTCCAAACTGTGCAAAGTTTGCTGCCGATGCGATTGGCATCCATGTATTTAATCCGACAGAAGAAATCATTCCTGCCTCAATTACGTTGTACATATGATGAAGTCCCATTACTACTGTGAGTGGGTAAACCGCACCCATGACCATTGCTCCGACAGGGTTCTGAACTAACCACTCAGCTCCTGCCAATACTCCGTTCTCAAGTAATGAGAAGATTGGTCCAATTACTACGAATGTTGCAAGTGATGTTACAAATACTGTAACAAGTGGTACTACGAATAAATCAATCATCTCTGGTACATGTTTGTGTAACCATTTTTCAAGTTTGCTCATCAACCAGATAGATAAGATTACGGGGATTACATGTCCCTGATAGCCATGCCTTGAAATCGAGCCGACTACATATCCGCCAATTTTCAAGTTGCCAAATAAATTCCAAGTTGGAATCGTGCGGATTCCCTCTCCAAAGAATGTCTCAATTGCATCTTTGCTGCCTACATCCCAGCCGTTTAACAGTCCTGTGTGAACCATCATAAGACCAATAACTGCACCGAGGTATACATTTCCGCCAAATACTCTTGCTGCTGAAATTGCTACAATTACCGGTAAGAAAGCAAATGCTGTATTTGCCATCATATCTAAGAATCCATACCAGTCTGAACTCTGAAATCCCGGAATTGCTTTACCAAGCGCCTCTACAAGTCCCATCAATAAACCAGATGCAACGATTGCCGGAAGAATTGGTACGAATACATCTCCGACTGATTTTAATGCTCGTCTCCACATAGGAGCCTGTGATGCAGCGGCTGCTTTTACATCATCTTTTGTCGCTGCTGTCATTCCTGTCACTGCAAGGAACTCATCATATACTTTGTTGACTGTTCCTGTACCAATAATTAACTGTAACTGTCCGTTTGACTCGAACATACCCTTTACTCCATCTACATTTTCAAGGGCTTTTTTGTTTACCTTGCTGTTATCTGCGATAACAAGTCGCAATCTTGTGGCACAATGTGCTGCCTGCACGATGTTCTCTCTTCCACCAAGATTACTAAAAATTTCTTCTGCGCATTTTCTGTAATCTAATGCCATAGGAACCTCCTCCTTATACATTGGTATAATATTTATTGAAATGTTAATTGCGTTAACATTTTTATCTGTTGTTCTTTGTTTAATTTTTCTTTTGTAATATTCTTGTGACTAGTAGTCGCTATAATCGACCTCACTGCCTGTCAATAACCTGATACGCCTCAGTAATTTATTGTTTTAAATCAGTCCGTGTCTCTGAAAAGACTCATAAATTCCATTCTGTTCCACGCTGCCGCACACTTCATCTACGATTTGTTTTAACTGCTCATTTCCGTTTTCCATACAGATGCTAATGCCTGCTGTCTCTAACATCTCTAGGTCATTCATACTGTCTCCATAAGCAATGGTATCTTTGATGTCTGCACCAAGATGTTCACACACTGTTTTGACACCTTTTCCTTTGTCAAACTCTTTACTTATAATTTCTCCATTCACGACTCCGCCACTCTCGCCCTGAATGATGACCTGAAATTCATCTTCCAGCAAAGCTTTTGCTCTCAAAACTTGCTCCATATCAAACGCCATCATGATTACTTTGTAGACGGGTGAGCCATCATATTCTGACATCGGTCTTATATCTAGTTCACTCTCAATCTGCTCTCTCCATCTGAGAAGTTCGCTGTTTCCCTGTCCTCCGTGACTCTTCAATGCCTGTTTGAAACCTTCATCGGTATAGGAACCGTCTTTTGTCTCAACAGTCATATAAATTCCGTTCATTCTAAGGACATCTACGATTTTATTCCTCTGTGCATCACTCATCGGTGCATCAAAAAGAACTTCATCACACACCACATAACCTCCGGCACTTACAATATAGCCATCAAATCCAAGATTGATAACCGGCATTGCCATCTTCTCATTTCTTCCCGTACAGATAAATACTTTGTGCCCATTTGCTCTTGCCTGTCTGACCGCCTGTGCTGCTGACTCTGGCGGAACATTCTCACCTGCCTTTGTAAACGTTCCATCAATATCAAGAAAAATCAACTTCTGCTCCAAATATTTCACCTCTTTTCAATTTTTATATTTATTAATATTATTTATTTGCTTGTTTCATAAAATTTTGTGTTTTTTATGAAATCGTTTTCATATTCTGAGTATATATCTTTTGCTTTCATTTGTAAAGTAGTTAATATTTACAATTATATTTTCGTTTTATTATGTATATTGCACAAATTTTATTCTCTTGATTCCATATTTTTATATTCTCATCCAATACGAAAAATATTCTTCTGATATGAACCAACAACGGACCAGACTGCTCATATACAACCGCCAACAAAATGTCCTTAAAAATATTTTTACCAAAACAACAGATTGCATGCTTTGCGAACAATCTATTGTCAAAAATAAAAAAAGTCTCACAAACAGCTTACTCGCCATTTGTGAGACTTTTTATTTACTACTTTTTATAAGATACGGATTATCTTCCGCAGCAGTGTTTGTATTTTTTACCACTTCCACATGGACATGGATCATTTCTTCCAATCTTAGGTGCTTTTACAACTGTGTGAGAAGACTTCTGCTCTTTGTATAACTCTTTTCTTCTCTCTTCTGTAAGTAAAGCATCCCACTGTGGAAGTGTATATAACCACTCAGCTTTTGCCTCTACCATGTTCTTGTAAAGAAGTTCCTTGTCATATCCTAAGTTTACTTCTGTATCTTCTGTCATTGTCTCGATTGGGTTTGGATTCTTCAAACTCTCATCGATTCCATCTAAGAAACCAACCATGATGAATAAATCTACACCATATTTCTCAGCCAGTCCCTTAACGGTTCCTGTCACTACTTCATCAGGATTTGCCAAAATCTGCTCATAGATTCCTTTCTCATATGTGAAATAGTTTGACCATAATCTATCACTGTCTTTCTGTGAAAGTTCTGCTGAGTAAGCTGTTCCTCTCCACTGCTCTAACAATGTATATTCTCTCTGTTCTTCCATAGTAACCTCCAAAATAATTCATCTGTGGCTCAACGGCTCACTTGTTTTGTATTATATCCCATTTGGAGTTATTTTTCAACACTTTCATTTTCCGTTCCCACTCAGGTTAAATATGTTGCCGTAATATCTTGTCATCAATAAGACAATCATTCCAAATATTATTGCTATTACTATTCGATACAAAGCAATGATACTGATGTATTCCACCGCCGGCATACAAATCATTCTCTGCGTCATTGCTGCTGTCTTTTCAATCATTAAACTTCCTGTTGCAGCTTTCAGATTACCAATATCAAATCGAATATATTTTGTCATAAATTCCGCCACCGAATACACAATACTTGTCATTGCTGATACACACACCGTAACCTGAATCCGATTTAGAAACAACTTTCTCTGCCCGTTTTTTGACGAGCGAATCATCGCTGTTGTTCCAGCAAAATAATCGTCCATATAAATTGGAAATACCAGTAAAAATATGAGAATCAG
This sequence comes from uncultured Eubacteriales bacterium, assembly GCA_900321855.1. Classification (GTDB taxonomy): domain Bacteria; phylum Bacillota; class Clostridia; order Lachnospirales; family Lachnospiraceae; genus Bovifimicola. The sequence goes on from ONXS01000003.1 coordinate 22,690, forward strand.
TGCAACATAATCCGTGCCAAGATGCTCCACATAATCCCCCAAAACAATATCATAAAAAAAATCTGCCGGAATATCCCGATTTTCATAATATTCTGCCTTTTGCATCAGATATTCCAGTGTTGCCATACGGTACTCTGCTGATTTTATCTCATTTAAAATCTCACGGTAATTTGTACCTTCCATTGCACCTGCACTGTACTGCCTCTCATATTCGTCCTGATTTTGCAATAAATCCTGAAAACGCCTATACTCCGACTCCAGATACTGCTTTTTCTCTGCCGAATATTTCCCCTTAATATTTCCCAGATAATAGCGGTACACCGAATCACGAAATCCCTCCGGCATTATGGTTCGTACCTGACATGCCAGCAAAATCTCAATCATAAGCCCCACAATAAAAAATATAGATAACTTTTTTTGAGACAACAACTTTACAAATTCAATTCTTGTCAAATCGTTCATAGGCTATCCCTTCTTTCATCTCAATTACATAATCCGCCACTTCTTCCACATCTGAGATGATATGCGTAGATAACACGATAGTCTTTGTCTTTCCCAACTCCAAAATAAATCGCTTAAATCGTTCTCTTTCTTCCGGATCCAATCCCACAGTCGGCTCATCAAATATCATAATTTCCGGATTTGAAACATAGGTCACTGCAATTCCAAGTCTCTGTTTCATACCTCCTGAAAATGTTTTTACTTTCTCTTTTGCATGGTTCAATAGATTGACGACTTCTAACGATTTTTCTACCCGTTCTCTCAATTGTTTTTTATCGACACCTCGCAAATATCCAAAATATTCCACCGTTTTCTCAGCGGTAAAATTTCCATAATATCCAACATTTTGTGGAAGAAATCCAATCTTTGCCCTATAATTGTCACCCATCTGCTGAATATTCTGACCTTCACAGAGCACCTCGCCAGAAGTTGCATCTAATACATCTGCCATAATATTCATCATAGTGGATTTGCCGGCACCATTGGAGCCAATGAGTCCGTATATCCCCGTTTGAAAGGTCAGATTGATATTCTTTAACACTTCTTTTTTTCCATAACTTTTACATATATTTTTTAATTCCAGTGTCACATCGATACCCCCATTCTCCTAAAATTCTGTGTGTATGCGAGATACCCCGCTACCGTCAAAAATGCAATTATAATCAGGTTTATCACCATCACATGCTGCAACAATGACACAGGCTGACCTAATACATTTACCATTTCAAATTTTCCGATATAATTCATTCCCTCACTAATCATTGTAAATGGAGAATATTTTTTCAAATAAATAAATCCTCCAAACGTTCGTGCCACCCCATATCTTGCATCTCGGTAAAATCTTCCACTCGCCATATAAGTCAAAAACATACCTCCACCGCCCAGAAAGAGATTGATTGCAAATGGAACAATATTTTTCTTAAAAAACAAAGTCGCACACAGGAATAACAGCACCAGTGTCATATATCCGATTGCCCTAAGCAGCGTAAGCACGATTACTAACTGCCAAAAATTCAGGTTATATGGCGAATACATCAGGTTATGACTCATCTGAATCGGATAGCCAAGTTTTCCCATCCCTGACCGAATTGCAGGTACTATAGTAATGCTAATAGTCTGTAGGACAGAGAGCATACATGCAAATATCAGTGAGAGTCCTATTTTGCAAAAATATGTGTGACCTCTTCCTTTTTTTGATGACTGTATCATATAAAACGTGTGATTGATATGTTCATTTAAAAATATCGTACAGGCAAAAATCATCAGCACCAATACAAATGCGACATCAATCTCCTCTGGCAGTTCAAAATACAACAAAATATTCTGAACAGAAGAAATCTCATCAATGTGTAAATCCGGTCTGCAGTTTTTATATACCTGCTCCGTCTTTTGATTTAATTTTTTATAATATCCACTCTGTGTCTGCGCCAGATATCTCGCCTCATCCACTACCTGTTCCAAAAACAACTGTGTGGTACGACAATTCTCCGCCACCTCATAAAGTGCCATATAGTCAAGCATCCGATTATCTGCTTTTTTCTCTCCAAGAAGTGCAAATTCCTCCTGTAACTGATTCGTCTTTTCTAACAGATTTTGATATTTTTCTTCCGAGTATTCCCCTTTGTAGGCATCATATACACCAGAATTTATTCGCTCCCGTCCCTCATCTAACCCCTGTATATAATTTCGATTCGACTCAAACAGTGCAAATCCTACTGCCAAAATCAAGGCAATTATCAAAACTCTACTTCCTAATATTTTCTTTATTTCATATTTCACTGAATTTTCATCTCCCCATAATTTTTTCCGTCTGCATCCATAAATGCCACACCATTTGTAAACGGACAATAAATCTTGTCTCCAATCTGATATGCACATTCTATCATATTTTCATACGCTGTAAACTCTCCGATTTTTGCTCCCTCTTTGTCATAAATGACACGTTCCTCATTATTTACTGAATAAATATAAGAATCCAGCACCACATACATTCCAACATTCTCTGCAATTTTCTCTTTCGAGCCATCTGAAATATTTAGTTTATACATATTATTTAACTCATCACTGTAGTAAATATATTGTTCATCGTTATCCGCAAGAAACACTTTACAATCAAGCGGCAAAGCCTCCTCCTTACCCGAATTTAAGTCTACTTTTATCAGTTGTCTAATGTCATTGACGTAATAATAATTATTTCCAAAGATTGCTCCCCACGGAAACTTTCCTATATTGAAATGGGTGTATCTGATGTTAAATTCACTGTCTAAAATATAGGCATGTCTGTGGCTCTGAACTTTGATATAATCATCAGACAATATACGGATATACATATTCTGGGCATCATCATCTACCGCCTGCTCTGGCGGCATATCATCAGGAATGTTATTTTGAAAAACAACCTCTCCGGTATCATAATCCTCAATTCGTCCGAGATACTCATAAGTTCCATCTCCATTATACTTTTCATCATTGATGTTCTGATACATTTTGTTTCGAAACACAAAATACTCTCCCCATCCCGTATTTGCCTCACATGACTCACTCTCATGCGAACACGAGGCATCCCTGCAAATAATAGTCAGTTTCTGCTGGTCCTTGACATCTTTTCTCGACACACGATAGAATTTCTTGCCCATTCCCTCTCCAAAGCCATATCCAAAAAAGATATAGTCATCATTATAAAAAGCACCATTTCCATTCAGATATTTCACTTCCTGCATCTTGCCATGCCCTACAAATAATGGATGTTCTTTTTTCTGCGTGTCAGAATTTTGTCTCTCCGAAACAATAACTGCCACTGCAAATACAACAATAGCAATTATCAGCCCTGCCAATACTTTCTTTCCTCTGCTCATAACCTTATACCTCCTGCAATTTACTTTTCTAAGTGGTGTTTTCTGTTTCTCATTTTGCGAACATTCTTGTATCACCATTTCCTTGTCTTATAGATTTTGTACATTTCGCAATATACTATTCTATTAAGCATATTATATATCGTATAATACTATTTGTCACTGTATAATATACACAAAAACCCACTTGTGAAATTGATACATTTCACAAGTGGGTTTCTATTTTCAATACATATACATATAAATTACAATCCGTAATCTATCAGTTTAGCAAAATAATCACAGCCAAAATCAAAAGACATTCCGCCATACATAATAGCCTGTTTCCAGTGGTAAAAATCTTCCAGTTCCAACTATATTCTCTTTTCCCGATGTATCAAATCCGTCCTCTGTTATCCCATTCAGACATAAAAAATAAACAGAATATCTGCTTTACCAGATACCCTGTTCACTTTTTAAATATTACTGCTGAGTTTCCCAACAGTTAACGATAACCCCAATGTAAATTCTGCGATTATAATACACAGAACGATTTCTCTCATTCCCATAACAAATAATAGTACAGCCATCACATCTTCTAATCCAAGCATAATAAGTGTTCTTTTTCTATACACAATTTTCTCGATATCATCCAATGGCTTATTACTTGTCTCCACAGGAGAAAGCAACACTATTACGATATTGGAGAGTACGAATAATGCAAGTTCCAAATAAATAGAAAACTCGCAATATTTGATTGCAGAAAGTGCTGACAGTATAACTGTCGATGTCAAAATATAACATCGAATCTGCGAAGTGCAATGATAACCACCTGCATATTTTCTTATCAGCATAAATGAAATTACATATATAACGCTTTGATATAACTCCCCCATCAATATTCCATATAATATGGTAAGACCAATATTTACAAATGTCTGTAATAGTTGTTTCATACCATAAAAATAAATTTCGTAATCTTCATTTTCTACAACCTGTGTCTTGACCAGTCTCCTTGTCAGACTTTCTGCAACAAATTCAATCATTAGAACTTCCTTAATTTCTTCAATTCTGCTGGTGCTTTTTCCTGATGAAAATACCATGTACAATGCTTATTTGCACTGTCTTTTGCTGCCTGTAATGCAGCTCCTGCAAGAACCTTTTCTAAAATTTTGTTGTCTTTTTTCATATCAATTTCTCCTTTCTGCTCAGTAAATTCATTCTACCAAATAAAAGAAGTTTATGCGAAAGATTGTAAAAAATTACATATGTTTTTGTAAAAATTTACACATATAGCAATATATTTACAATGAAAATATCTTTATCCTGTCTAAAACTAAGAATCCCCTCATATTTATTTACCACGGATTGAACGCTTGAAATCCCAATTCCATGAATAGATTTATTTTCTTTTCTCGTCTCGATTTTTCCGTCAATCTCTTTTAACACTGAATCAAAACGATTTGAAATTCTAATTTTTAAACAATCCTTTTCATATTTCACTTTAATATCGATATATTTATTTTCTTGAAGTCTTTCAGATGCTTCAATAGAATTATCAAGTAAATTACTAAATATAATTACAAAATCATCATCTTCAATCTTTATATCTACTGGTATAAAGATATCAGCACTTACCTCTATCCCTTCTTCCTTAGCCACGCTCAACTTATAATTAATCACACTGTCTAAAGCAATATTTCCCGTTGTAGCAAAAGTATTCTTGTGATTTAATTTCTTATCAATTTTAGATAAGTATTGAAGAGCTTTTTTATTTTCGTTCTTTTCTATCATCTGTTTTAAAACTAAAAGTTTATTTTTCTCATCATGTCTAAATTCTTTTAAATCCTTATCATTCTTCTGTAACAATTCTGACTGCTTATGGTAGTACTCCTTCTCCCTCTCTTCAAATTCTACTTTCATTTTTGCCAAATAAACTTCTGATAATGAATCATACAAATACACCATTACAAAATTCAGCATCAATACACAAATTAATGAACTAAAAAGAATTTTTTCACTAACATTCTTTTGTCGAAATACTAATAATTCCATATAAAATGAAAATGTGGTAATCATAAACATTGAAATCACAAATCTTTTTGGAATATAAGTTTCTTGTTTTAAATTTTTTAGTTTTGACATAAAAATAGTCATAATCCATAATATAATTTCTATCATAATCATCGCATTAGAATTCTGATAATCAACTCTTTCTATTTTTCCAAAATCGCTAATTTTCAAAATAAATGCCACGACTGCCTCAGATAAAAACATACAAATAATAGTTATAATTGTAGCAATCAATTTTCTGATAAATATTTGATTATAACATAAGGCGATTAATAATGTTGTAATCGTATTGGATATTAGATTTACAATGGGATAACTTCCCCAAATTCCCCACCATATACCTGCACCCAAACGTAATAAATATGCTAAAATCAAGAGACTTTCATCTTTATAGTCTCCCTGAAAAAACACATGCATAAAACGATAAATGACATAAATCTCAAATATATTCGTACAGATTAACACTATTGTATTTAACATTTTACCAGTTCTCTCTTTCTGTCATTTCCATACACTGTTTGCGAATTGCCGAGCGTCTGGACTGACTGATTGAAAACACTTCTCCATCCATCATTTCTACTTCCGTATATCTGACTTTAGCTATGTACATATAATTTACAATCACAGATTTGTGAATAAACAAAAAATTATAATTTTTCAGTTCGCTATAGATTTGCTCCATAGAGCCATAAAATGTATCCTTCCCCTTCTTACTAATAACGTGTACCTTACGAACATCTTTCTTGAAATAGATAATATCATTCAGCGAAATTCTATAATGTTCAAATCCTTTTTTATAGGAGAAAACGAATTGATTATGTCTGTTTAATGCTATAAATTTATCTATAATCTTTTCTTTTATCATTTCCTTTGTAATCGGTTTTACCAAAAAATTAATTGGTCGATAATCAAACAACTCCATGGCATACTGTGTTTTTGACGAAATATATGCAATCTGAATATCCTGATTATTCAACTCTTCTCGTATAAATTTGCCAATTTCAATTCCACCCATATCTGGTATTTCAATGTCCAGAAACAATATGTCATACTCCGTTCTCCTCATCTCTTCGCACAAACTCTTTCCACTGATAAAGGTATCTGTCTCACATTCTATATTTTGTTCTTCGAACAACTGAATTACCATCCGTTCCACAATACCACATATATTGACTTCATCATCGCATATCGCTATATTTAGCATTTCTCTATCCTCCGTATGACTTCCAAACATTATATTTTTATAACATATCGCAAATTTACTGTAAATAAATTTTAGAAAACTTCGCAAAATGCAACAATATATGATACAATTATATAAATATTATGAATTGGAGGAAAACACCTCTCAGGTGGTGTTGTATGAACTACATGAAAAAATTAAAGCAGATTGCCGCACTCGTAACCATTGTTGTCATTGTTCTTCTATACCTTACAACACTGGTTCTTGCACTTATGAATAACTCATATACCCAGAAGTTTTTCACAGCATCTCTATTTGCATCGATATTTATTCCTGTTATTATCTATCTGATGTTTTGGATTGCAGGTGTTCTAAAAAAATACAATCCAAACAACGAAGAAAATAAATCATAACTGTCATTGCCACAAACTATTAGAAACACGCTTTATGAGTTTCTCAAGTTGTCGCGACATTCGCCAAATGCACATACAAGTATGTCTATTTGGCTCATTGTTTGCACAAATAAAAAGGCGTTACAGCTCAACTCAAGTTCTTTCTGAACCCTGATTCGCTGTAACGCCTTTTTATCTTTTATTTATCTCAGCGTGAAAATCGCCTCTGAGATAAATGCTCTTCAAGTATGAAATTGTTTAGAAAAATCAAATCTTAGAGACTAGACTCTCTCTTGATAATCTCATGTCTGCCCGGACCATTTGATACCATTGTGATTGGTGTATCAAGTTCTTTTTCAATGAACTCAACGTACTTTCTACAATTTTCTGGAAGGTCCTCGTATTTCGTAATTCCTCTGATGTCTGATTTCCAACCTGGTAATGTCTCGTATACTGGTTTTGCTTTTGCAAGTTCTACTGTTGTTGGGAAGTCTTTTGTAACCTTTCCATCAATCTCGTAACCTACACATACTTTAATCTCATCGAGGTATCCCAATACGTCAACAACTGTGAGTGCAACTTCTGTAGCACCCTGAATCTTACATCCATATCTTGATGCAACACAGTCAAACCATCCCATTCTTCTAGGACGTCCTGTCGTAGCTCCGAACTCTCCGCCGTCACCGCCGCGTCTTCTGAGTTCATCAGCCTCTTCACCGAAAATCTCACTTACGAACTCTCCGGCTCCAACAGCACTTGAGTAAGCCTTAACAACTGTCACGATATTCTTAATCTCATATGGTGGAATACCTGCACCGATAGCTCCATAGGCAGCTAATGTCGATGAAGATGTTACCATTGGGTAGATACCGAAATCTGGGTCTTTTAAAGAACCTAACTGACCTTCTAATAAGATATTCTTGCCCTCTTTAATTGCATTGTGCAAATATGTAACTGTGTCACAGACATATGGCTCAACCATATCTCTGTACTCATGTAATGTCTCTAATAACTCATCTGGGTTGATGGTTGGCTTGTGATACATATGCTCTAAAATGACATTCTTCTGCTCACATACACGCTCAACCTTTGCCTTTAATACTTCCTCGTCAAACAACTCTGAAACTTGGAAACCAATCTTTGCATATTTATCTGAATAAAATGGAGCAATACCTGACTTTGTAGAACCAAATGAATTCTTACCGAGTCTTTCCTCTTCATACTGATCAAATAAAATATGATAAGGCATTAAAATCTGTGCTCTGTTTGAAACTAAAATCTTTGGCTTTGGAACACCCTTTTCCACAATAGAATTAATCTCTTTTACAAGATAAGGGATATTGAGTGCTACGCCGTTACCGATAATTGATGTTGTATGATTGTAAAATACACCAGAAGGTAATAAATGTAATGCGAATTTACCGTAATCATTGATGATTGTATGTCCTGCATTACTTCCTCCCTGAAATCTGATGATAATATCAGAATTCTCAGCGAGCATATCTGTAATCTTACCTTTACCTTCGTCGCCCCAACATGCTCCAACTATTGCTCTAACCATGTTATCTTTTTCCTCCTTGAGATAAGTGACGCAAAAAAAGATATGCGCCATATTTTTGCATTATTAATATAGCACATATCTTTTCATAAGTAAAGTAATGTAATTTTATTCTTTCTTTCTCTTCTCAATGATTAAGTCTGCTGTCCTGCTTGCAAGATAAACCATAAGTACGCCAATATATAAAATAAAAGCTCTGTGATATAATTTTGTGATTGCAGCAATCCATGCCATAATTCCACTCCATTTTTTTGTAAACCGTATCATCTTATACTGTGGAGTATTTTCTCTCATGATTTCTCTCACAATCTCATCTTTTGCTCTCTGCTTTCTATAATCCTCGCCTTTTAAATAGTTCTCCAGATTATATCCGTCTTCGTAAATTCTCAGATAAGAAATTTTCTTTTTCTTTGTCTCTGACTTTTCTGTCACCTCTGCATAAAAACTGACCTTTTTGGCACCTATTTTTAATTCTGATATAGATTCTATTTTTTCTAATTTTCCCATCGCTATCAGTTCTTCCATTGTCGTTGTTTCAGAAATCGAATCTACCACATGTTTCATATTTGCAACCATATAAATAAGAGTGGCAATTTTTTTCTGTCCCATTCCGGCAGGGTTTAAAAGATACATCTTATCTCTGAGTTTATACCAAAATGCTGACACTTTTAATTTATAGAGCTGACCATTTTCATCAATCATAAATACATGAAACACATTGTCAATCCAGATACAAATGTGCAGCATCATAATCATGAACAAAATGATAAAGCCTCCAAATAAGATTGCACGGTAAATCTCAGGTGAAATTTTTCCTATATATTTTACATACAAATCCAACAACAAGACCAAAACTGGAAATAATCCCACCAGTTCCAGAAGGTATGTTCCCGGACCTTTTATACTTTTATTATTTTGTTCCAGTGCCGAAAAAGAAAATACAATATTTTTCTTCTCTTGTTTTATCTCTTTTTTCTTCTTGTTTACAGCCATTTCTTACCCCTGCCATATCACTTCAGTTTCTTAAAGGATGGTGACCAGCGAACAATCGCCTTTGCGATAATTGCTTTCTTTTTTATTGTTCCCCAATATCTAGAATCGCTTGAATTATCTCTGTTATCTCCCATCATAAAATACTCACCATCGGGTATCTTATAATCACTTATATGAAATCCATCGTCTCCATTATATTCTGCTATACATCGATATTCCGGATTGTAATAATATTTTCCCGGATTAATGGTCCATCCATTTAAATAATCTTCTTCGACTGCCTCTCCATTGACAAACAATACATTATTATCAATCGTAATTGTATCTCCCGGCAGACCAATCACCCTCTTAATATATCTCTTATTTTCATCTACAGGTGACCAAAAAATTACAATGTCTCCTCTTTTCACATCTGAAAATACATAGGAAAGACGATTGCCAAGCACTTTGTCTCCGACAAGAATTGTCTTTTCCATCGACTCAGATGGAATTCTTGCATTGATTAATATAAAATTATTTACAACAAATGCAAACAGAAATGCACATACAAAGACCATAATCCAACTGATGACTTCTCTGATAACTGCTTTCTTTTTTTCCTGTGCCTTTTTCTCTGCACCTTCTTGCAAATCTTGTTTTGAATCTTCAACTACATCGTTTGTTTCTTCTAAATTATTCATATTTTTACCACTTTCTATTTGAGTGTGCTGATTTTGTTCAATGGCCACCATCGAAACATCGCCTTTGCAACAAACGCACTTCTCTCAACTGTGCCCCATGCTCTTGAATCACCGGAACCATCTCTGTTATCTCCCATTACAAAATATCTGTCTTTTGGAATCTTATAATCATCAAGATTCAACTGACTAATATCATCATAGAGCTGCATTTTATTCAGTTCCGGATTGTAAATCATCTTGAAGTCATTGCCCTTCCAGCTATCAACATAATCCTCTGTCTGAGCCTCTCCGTTGATATATAACACATTGTGTTCGATATAGATGACATCTCCCGGCTCACCGATGAGTCGCTTAATAAATATCTGTCCTGCATGTTGTCCTGCATTTTCTGGTGAAACAAACAGCACAATCTCACCTTTTTCAGGATTAGAAAACTTGTATGCCAGACGATTTCCTATTACTTTATCACCTACTTTGATTGTATTCTCCATAGAGACAGAAGGTATTCTGGCATTGATGATAATAAAATGGCTTACAATAAAAGCCACAAGAAAGGCAATTAACATTACTTTCACCCAGCTTAGAATTTCTTTTTTTGCCTCGGAACGGCTGCCCTTTTCTTCCACACTTCCTTCTTCTGAAGCTTTTTCTGAACAATTTTCCATATCTTTTTGATTTTCCATAATTAAGTTGTCTCCATTCTATAAGTCAATCACAGCATCTACTGTATCTTTTAAATGCTCATTTTCAAACTCATCAAATGTTCCCTCATCGGCTGTCTGTGCAAAATCCGGTACGATTGGAAGTTGTGATAAGAGTCTGAGTCCCAGCGACTCTACCTCTTCTTTTACTTTGCTCTTTCCGAATACTTCAATTTTTCTACCACAGTCCGGACATTCCATATAGCTGAAATTTTCCACAAATCCAACGATTGGAATTTCCATTTTTACTGCCATATTATATGCTTTCTTTACAATCATACTCACCAAATCCTGAGGTGATGTGACGGTAACTACACCATCAACCACACTTTTAGCAGAACCTTCTGCCTCTTTTGTCTGGTAAACAGTCAGAGGTACATCTCCTGTTCCGGGCGGCATATCAATCAGGAGATAATCAAGTTCTCCCCAGCACACATCATTGAAAAACTGTTTAATCACACTTGCAATAATCGGTCCTCTCCAGATAACCGGCTCTTCTTTATTTGGCAACAGTAAATTTACTGACATCACTTTGATGCCAAGTTTTGACTCTACCGGATAAATTCCATTCTCGTCTCCAGTTGCCATCTCATCTCCCATTCCAAACATCTGTGGAATTGACGGACCTGTGAGGTCTGCATCTAAAATACCTACCTGATACCCTCTTTTTGCAAGTAAGACAGCAATGGATGAAGTAACGGATGATTTACCAACTCCACCCTTTCCGCTCATAACTGCAATTACTTTTCCTATTTTACTCTTTGAATTTTCTAGCACAATCGTCCTCCTGTTATTTATAATATATTACCATTTGCCTATACTCTGTGACAGTCCTCAATTTCATATGATTTCGAAATCAAAAGAATTTTTCTTAGAATCCCGTCATGTCCTCTTCTATCACATGAAATTCTAAATAGTCAAAATCTATGTGCTCCATAAAACTCTCCTGTCTGAACTGCGTCTTTGCCACTCGTTTAAAATCAGCAATATTTGCATCCAGCCAGATTGGAACACCTAAATCAAACTCATAGCAAGCCTGTTCCAATGTTTTTAAGACTTTTTTTGTTCTTGTCAGGTTCTCATCATTTTCAACTGTTGTATCCCTGAGCATGTGATTATCCTTGAATATTTTTACCCATACTCGAAACATATCTTCACCTTACTTTTTCCTAATTATCGTTTGCAACTATTTTTATTTGTTGATTATATCATAAATATATGGTTTGGGAAACTTTTTTTGAAATTACATCTTGTAGTTTTTAAAACTACATGTTATAATTTCGTTAGTTTAACCGGATATTCACTTGACGAAATGGTTGAGATAACGGTAACTGTCTTGAAAAAATTTTAAACCAGTTACAATTACAAATAAATTTAGAATGGAGTCAGCTAATATGAATTTTCAGATTATAAGTGATGGTGCCTGTGACCTTCAGAAAGATTACCTCACTGCACACCATGTAGATATAGTACCTTTTTATGTAACTTTTGACGGAGTAAATTATGTAAAAGAGGGAGAAGGAATCACCCATGATGAATTCTATTTAAAGATGATTAATGAACATGCAATTCCAAAATCATCGCTCCCATCGATTCAGGATTATGTAGACGCATTTACTCCTTATGTTGAAAAAAATATTCCTATTGTATGTATCACAATCTCAGGTAAGTTCAGCGGTTCTTACAATAGTGCATGCAATGCAAAAAATATGCTTTTAGAAGATTATGAAAACGCAAAGATTGCCGTGATTGATTCTACTCTAAACACTGCGAGTGAAGCATTGTTCGTAAATGAAGCCGTAGAGATGAATGAGGCCGGTGTATCGTTTGAAGATGCAGTTGCTGAACTTGAGAACATCAAGGGGTCTGGCAAGATTTTCTTCACCGTTGGTTCTCTGGAGTATTTAATTAAAAACGGACGTATTGGTAAAGTTGCGGTTGTCGCTGGTGATAAGCTCGGTATTCGCCCTACAATCATCATGGAAAACGGCGATATTGGTCTTGGCGGAATTTCAAGAAGTCGTAAAAAATCATTGAATAACGTCATCACAAATATGGAAAAATTCTTCAAAAAACCTGAGAATAATATTGAAGATTACGAAATTGTCACTGCATGCGGATATAATCCTGAAGAAGAAAAAGAATTCCGCGCTGAATTAGAACAGCGTCTTGGAAAAAAATGTATTGATTTAAAAGTTATTATTGGAACAACAATTGGATGTCACACCGGTCCTTATGCTCTGGGTGCTGCCATTGTCAGAAAAAATAAATATACTCACAAGAAATAATTTTCCCTTGCAAACATGCAAAACAACAGACTATATGCTCTTTAAACAATCTGTTGTCAAAAATAATACAAGAATAATAAAAGAAGTGCCCTGCCATCATCGCAGGACACTTCTTTCTGTTGTCAACAATAGATTTGTCATCTGTCGTTTTTATTATACATAGCTTTTTAAAATTCTATATGCGCTCTTGTTGATAATTTCCTCTCCATACTCTCGGATATGAGAAATTACTTTCTCATCATCGGTGATAATCGATGTATACTCTATTGCAAGAATCAGCATCTGTTTCATATCTGCTGTCGACAGCCTGTTCTTTTCTACAATCAGACTGTAAATTCCCTGATTTTCCACAAAATATAACTGACTCGTCACCGTCTTATTTATATCAAGAACCCTGCAAAACTCTGCCATCTGGTTAATATCTGACATTCCAATCATAACCATTTTCGAATTTAACATGCCAAGATTTTGCTGTGTATTTGTCTCTGGTTCCAGAAAATTCTCATCCTGTTCATATTCATCGGTATCCTCATCGAGCGCATCTAAAAGGTCGGCTCCCAGACTTTCTTCCAATCCACTCTTTAGACTTTCCAATAATGATTTGTAACCACCCGCCTCACCTTCCGAAAATGTAATCGAAAGTTTATTCGGACTAATTGGAATAATCTGCATAGATAACATACCATCTTTTGGAGTATATCCAACTTCCTCTCTGGCACGTTCCACCACCTCATGTAAAAAATCATTTACCTTCCCTTTATTCTTAAAAAAATCTTCAAAAGCTATTCCGTATTCCTGCATATCCTCACTGTTGACTATGCATCTGATTGTGTCTTGATTAATACGCTGAAATTTCATAATACCACCCACTTTCTGTTATTTTTAAGAATAGTATCATAGTATCATAAATTTTAGAAAAATACATTAGTTTTTTTGTTTATTTATCTTTTTTTTATTTCTTGCAGTCATAATCCCGCCAATCTTTCCGTTTTCTTTCGCCGTAAGGGATTTCCAGCCAAGTTCCTTTACTTTTTCAAGCAATCCCAGTTCCTCTGCAATCTCATATTTCATTTTGTCTTTTTCAGATAACATATCAAAATTCCCCATTTACTTCTCCTTCTATATGATTTCTACTTTAACTTCCCCATAATCGGTCTGTAGAACAAAATTGCAACTCTGTACATATTGATTTTCATTTTACTTTGAGTTATTATATGAAAATATACAGAACTTTATACAGATTGGAGAGATATTTATGGCAAACGGAATTTCTACTGACACAAATTTCGATATAAATAAAATTACAGAAGAAACAAAAAAAGTTGTGACCGAATTACTTGCAGAGGCAAAACTTGAACAGGGTGACATCCTCGTTGTCGGATGTTCATCAAGTGAAGTTGACCATCATCAGATTGGCACTTTTTCAAGTGCAGAAATCGGACAAGCGATTTTTGATACAATTCACGAAATTACAAATCAGGCTGGTATCTATCTTGCGACACAGTGCTGTGAACACTTAAATCGTGCCTTAATTGTTGAAAAAAAATGTGCAAAAGAACATAATCTCACAATTGTAAATGTTGTTCCTCAGCTAAAAGCAGGTGGCTCTTTTTCAACTGCTGCCTATGCCGGTTTTGAAAAAGCAGTTGCTGTCGAGACAATTCAGGCAAATGCCGGAATTGACATCGGTGATACATTGATTGGTATGCACCTTAGACCGGTTGCAGTTCCAGTCAGAACAAAACAGAGTACCATTGGTGATGCACACGTTGTATGTGCAAGAACAAGATACAAATATATTGGCGGAGAGAGAGCTTCCTACGAATCGTAGGAGAGCTCTCCTTTTTTTCCATCAACTTTCAATGTTGCCTTTGCTCCGTTAATCATGGTAAATCTAGGACCTACATGTCCAAAATCGCATCCAAATACAACCGGAATATCCAGACTTCCAAGTGCATACATACAAGCCTCTTCATAAGAAGTCTCCATGGATGCACGATAGAACAGCTCTCTTCCAAACATTACAGCTTTTGTGTATTTGAACCATCCCAGCTCTTTTAACTTCCACATATACATCATCATATTTTCTGCATTTGTCTCAAAAGACTCCAGATACCAGATAATTCCATCTTCTTTGTATTTCTCAAGAAATTGTTCTGTTCCATCATAATGTGTTCCCTGTAAAAACAGTAATACATCCAGACAGCCACCAATGAGTCTTCCCGACACCTCGATATGGTTCGTCTTTTTTAATGTGTTATCATCAAGTTTCCAACAGACATCCTTGTCTTCGCTGTATCCTTCAAGCCCTGTAATTCTGTCACCAAATCCATCCTGATATTTGGAAAAAGATTTCTGCACAATCTTTTCTCCCGATAACAGTGCAAAATTATTTTTTACACTCTCGTGCCAGTTTTCCATTCCAAACTCCGAAAAATTACTTCCATAGACAGATGCAATATCATATTTTGTTGTCAGGATATGTGTCAGACAGGTATTATCTGAAAATCCCTGAAACCATCTTGGATGAGCAACCAATTTTTCAAAGTCCACATAAGGCAGCATCTCATTTAAAAAATTGCCTCCCTTTGCTGAAATAATTGTACTTATCTTTTCATTATTCAATAACCCGTTGAACTCCTCTGCTCTCTGAATTCCACTGGCAGACCTTCCCTGATGCTCTACCTGAAAAACATCATTGGTAAACCAAACGTCAATTCCTTTATCTGCAAGTGTCTGTTTTGCATGTTCAAATCGCACCTTATCTAATGGATCACCAACACCATCTGATACCGCTGTGACACCTACGGTATCACCTATTTTTAAATATTCTGGAAAAATCATATGTTCATCTCCTCATCTTTTTTATAATGATTCAGAATCAAGCCATTTTGAACTTGTTTCTGAATCATTACCTTTTTTATATTAATTTAATCTCTTTGCCTAATTTTGTCGAATAAATAATCATCTGCTCTACGGACATTCCTGTTATTTTAGATAGGGCATCTGCGTAGAGTTTTAACTGAATATAATAATTTTTCTCCAGTTGTGACTCATCATTCACAGAATCTGTCTTATAATCCACAATACAAATCTTATCATCTTCTACAAAATATGCATCAATGACACCCTGAATCAACACAATATCTCCCTCTTTTTCTACTTCCGAAAGTTTCTCTATCACTCCTGTCTCTCCAGTCTTTTTCGCTGCCTGTTCATAATTTTCAATCTCTGACTCTGTAAATCCTGCAACAAACTGCTGCTCACGATAGAGTTTCCCCTCCAGAGCCGCACGTTTCATTCTCTGATATAAATCAGTTTTTCCATATGTCACAAAGTCCTTGATAAAAATGACGTCTGCCTCTTCTCGTGTAATCTGTTTCTGTTGTACAAGATTTTCTATCATCATCTGAATGTTTTGATATTCTGCCTCCTGCGAATAATCCAAATGTTCAAAAAACTTATGATATATCGTACCTCTGCTCGCACCTAATATTTTTTTATTTACAGATTCCTGTTCTTCCTGATACTGACTTTCCTGTATGTATTCATTTCCAATATTCAGGGTTGTTTCTAAGACTCCTTCATCTGCTGTCTCATGACTTATTTTTTTGATTTCTGACACGCTAAATTTGGCATGTCTGAGTACCTCGCGATTGTATTCATATACAAACTGAAACTGTTTTTCCAATGCCTCTTTTACCGAATTATTGTAAACTACCGCATCATCAATTTCTGTCAGTCTTACGAGATTGTTTTTTTCTTCCACTTCATGCTCAATCGCCTTTTCAAACAATTCTGTCATAATCATATATCGAACTTCAATATTGCTGTCGTCCTGATAAATTGGACTTCCTGTCGGAGTGTCAATTTTCAAAACTTCACTATATATATCATTCATTGCCTTATTTCTTGCCAGTGACGATAATACAAAGTCGAGATAAGATTTATACATACTTGCAACTCCATATCCAAAATATTTATCTTTTCTGTCTTTGTAAGAAATCAGTTTCTTTAACATATCCTCCGAGACATTTGGTGCTACAAAAATCAGTTTATCTTTTGCTCTTGTACATGCCACATAAAACAGTCGCATTTCCTCCTGAATCACATCTAACTCTGACTGCTTTGCAATTGCTGATTTTATGATATTTCTCGAACGCACTTTTGTCTCTTCATCAATATAATCGAGTCCTACTCCAAGTTTTGCATGAATCACATTTTTTCCCTGTGCGTCCTTCATATTAAATCGTTTTCCAAGATTGATAATAAAGACAACTGGGAATTCAAGACCTTTACTTTTGTGAATTGTCATGATTTTGACCGCTTCAAATGAGTCGTTTACAATCTGTGCCTCTCCTGTTTTGACATCATATGTCTTTATTTTATCAACATATCGTATAAAGTTAAACAGACCTTTGTAACTTCCCTTCTCATACTCTTTTGCCTTTGTTTTTAACAGTTCAATATTGGCAATTCTCTTCTGAGAAGAGGACATTGTGCTGGCATAATATTCATACCTTGTCTTTTCAAGAATATAACAGATGATTTCATAAATCGTCATATATGCGACCTGTTCTCTGCAATCATCAAGTAATTCCACAAATGCTCGCAGTTTCTCTCCAATCAATTCATCATATTCAATTTCCGGAAGTTCTAATTTTTCCTCTTCGCTCAATTCTCCCGCTGCCTTGAGATAAAACTGCATATTTTCATACAGACTCTTATTTTTTCCTCCAAATGCCCGCACCGCTGCCAGTTCATTATCTTCCAGATTTACAAATGGTGCTTTTAAAACCTCTGCAAGCGGAATATCCTGTCTTGGATTATCAATAACTTTCAACAGACTTACTAAAGTTTTAATCTCTGTCGTCTTAAAATATCCCTCTTTTGACTCTATAGAAACTGGTATGCCCCTTCTTGCAAATTCTTCACTGATTGTTTCTGTATTTTCATCACAACTTCGGGACAAAATCGCAATATCGCTATATTTCAATTTGCGATATGTTTTCTCATTTTTATCAAATACCATCATCGTGTCAATGAGACTCTCTATTCTGTCAGCAAGGACTTTCGCCTGAATTTCATTTGATGCAACATCTAACTCATCATCTTCAGAATCCGTATATTTTTTCTTTTCATCTGCTTGTGTCTTAATCATGAGCAGTTCTGTCTTGTCATCAATCCTGCCCACCGTATTATCGTCTGGCTCTGGCAGTACGGCACCAAAATTAAGTGCCTCTTTGCTATAGTCAATATCACCAAATTCTTTTCCCATAATCTGATGAAAAATAAAGTTTGTGCTGTCAATCACGCCCTGTCTGCTGCGGAAGTTTTGGTCAAGTATAATCTTAATATTTCCATCTGTGCCTTCCTCCTTATACTCCGCGGATTTTGCGACAAAAATCCCCGGATCAGCTCCACGAAATCCATAGATACTCTGCTTGACATCCCCAACCATAAATCGGTTCTGTACTCCAAATCGTCCTTTTGACACCGCAGATAAAATCGTCTCCTGAACCAGATTGCTGTCCTGATATTCATCTACCATCACTTCTTCAAATTCTTTTGCAAATTCATCTGCTGTTTTTGTCGGAACAAGATTTCCCTCTTCATCTTCTTTCATCAGGATGCTAATCGCATAGTGCTCAAAATCATTGAAATCAATCACATTTTTTTCATGTTTTACTTCACCAAAACGCTCAATAAATCGAAGTGTCAGTGTGACATACACTTCCATCATCTCTTTGCACTGTTTCATATGCTGTAAATTTATTTCAAGCGAATTGGAATATAACTTACTTTTCAGCTTTGCAATTCCGTCTTTAATGGAGTTTCGCAGAAGTGTTACCTGCTCTTTTTTGTCGGTATCACACGTTCCTTTCCTGCAAGTCGGAAGTTTTCGAAACTCCATATTTAATTTATTTCTGCGTCCATTATAAGTCTCATCTGCCAAAGCCGACTGAAGATAAGAAAGTTCCTCTTCCAAACATTCCTGATATACCAGTGGGCCTCCTGTCGCACACAGGTATAACATCATCTGATACATTCCAATATACTCTTCTAAAATACTGTCTGTGTATCGTTTCAAAACTGGCATATAGATTGTGTCCTGTTCTAATTCCGTCATATTCTGGTAGTCATAAATGTCAATACAGCTCTCAAGCCATTTTTGCGGCTGTGGGTATCCCATTGCTTTATGATAGAGTTTCTGTATCATATCATGAACAGAGGCATCATTGCTCTTCTTTTCAAAAAGAGACACAAATCGAATAAAATTTTCCTCATGTTTTGTATAAAACTCTTCCATGACCTCTTTGATTACATCAGACTTCATCAGCTCAATCTCATTGGCATCTGCTACTCTGACACCAGGGTCCAAATCGGTGTCATTAAAATGTTCTCTGACCAGATTCAGGCAAAAACTGTGAATGGTCGTGATATGGGCATTGTGAATAAAAGTCTGCTGTCTCTGCAGATGTTCATTTTCCGGATTTTTCTCAAGAGCTTCTGATATTGCCTGAAGTACCCTCTCCCTCATCTCAGCAGCGGCTGCATTGGTAAATGTCATAACTAATATTTTATCAATATCCAATGGATGTTCTTCATCTAGTACCTTCTGAATAATTCTCTCAACAAGCACTGCTGTCTTTCCAGAACCTGCTGCGGCTGATACCAAAATATTTTTATCCCTTGTTTCAATGACCTGTTTTTGTTTATTTGTCCAATTTGGCATTACTTTTCCCCCTCTTTCTGATTCTGGTGATTTTCTTTCTCATCATTGTTATATTCTCTCATCATTTTTAATGCCTCCGAATCATCCATCGAACTGATTCGTGTATAATTGGCAAGCTTGTCCTCAAATCCACAAATTCCCGAATACTCACAATAGGTACAAGGCAGGTACTGTTTACTTGTATATTTTGGATTTACCTCTATCGAACCATCCAAAATTTCCTGTCCAAACTCTCCTACTTTCTTATGTGTGAAACTGAGTAAACAATTCATATCTCCGATTGTGAGCTGCTTTGAAGATTTCGTAAATCCGCCATCTTTTTTAAACGTCACAGGCACAAACAGAGACTCTCCCGCCTGCTCCTTAATATCCTGCATATCCTTGTCAAATGCCTTTAATACCTGCATACTCTCATTGACAACTCCGTTGATTCTCTTTTTCTTCATTCGCTCTTTTTTGATGATTTTTTCATTCTCTTCTGAATTGTCTGTCAGTTTTAAATCCTCTTCATCAATATCCACATCCTCCATACCATAATAAAACATTCCACCCGGAACAATTTTTTTATTCGGATATTTCTTCTGTGCATGTTTGATGGCTGCGTCCATATATACCGATAACTGGAGCTGTATACCATTATATACATCGCTGATTTTGAACTTTTTATCCGATGTCTTATAGTCAATAATCTTGATATAAATCTCATCTCCACAGTCATAGTAATCAATACGGTCAATGACGCCTCGGATATTCATCTCGTTTCCATCTTTCAAAATATATTTCATATTGTCATAACCTATATCTGGCGAAAACTGAATTTCAAATTCAGATGGAACAAATTCTCCCGCCTGAATCTGTTCCAGAAGAATCTGTAATGTCTTATCTGAAATCTTTTCAATTCTCTCCAAAAGATAACTATTTCTTCCAGTATCGTGAAATACTTCTCCGTTTTCTTCACTTCCAACAGCTTCTCCGATACTCTCTTTTAAGATTTTTGTTCGTACATCGTCATTTACATCTTCAAAGCTGATGTTCTTATCCTTTACTTTTTTAAAGAACAATTCCATTGTTTTATGATACACTTTTCCGATGTCATCACTATACACTTCATAATTTCGTCGTTCTACGAGTGACAAACCATACTCTACAAAATGCTTATAAGCACACTGGGCATAAGTTTCTAATCTGGACACAGAATTTTTCATATTTTTTCCATATAAAACCCTCGCCACTATCTCATCCAACTTTCCAGCCGGTCTATGGTCGAGAACTCTCAAAACCATATCTTCTACATCCACACCTGCATGCTTTAATTCTTTGTATATCTCGCAAAAAACTTTATTTTCATCCTGACTCAGTTTTCCCTGTACAAAATCGTTTACATTTTTGCACACAAATGCCAGTGCTGTCTCTTTATTTGTAATTTGCTTTGAAAGGGTATTCTCCTCCACAACAGATTCATCTAATATCTGTAAATCTGTATACATTTTCTGAATTGTGTGAACAATGTAAGATGCTCTCATCGCTTCCCCACCAGCGGTACTCTTCTTATAAGAGATATAGAGTCTGTCTGACATTTTTGTAAGTATCAGATAGAGGTAATACTTCTGTATAAACGCATTTTCTCTGACAGTCGGCGACAACTCTACTCCCTGATTATATAAAAATTCCCTCTCCTGTCTTGTCAAAACACCATTTCCAGAATCCGCCTGCGGAATCAGCCCGTCATTGGCACCGATGACAAATAATACTTTTACATGGTTTAATCTTGTTCGAATCAAATCTCCAACCACAACACGGTCAAGTGTTGGCGGTATACTTGAGACTTTTATATCCTCAAATCCTGCCTCTAGCAGCAGTAAAAGTTCTTTCGCATTCGTTTTCTCATCACCAATCAGATTTGTTGTTCGCTCAAACAATTCCATAATTTTATCATATGTCTGTCGGATTTCATTTGCCTTTGATGGCTTGCCCATCTGTTCAAATTTTTGTGCAATCACTTCCAACTGCTCATTCATCTTTAATTCTTCAATCAGTTGTGTCAGTGCAGCCAGAGCATCTTGCACTGAAATTTTTCTCTTTTCTTTAAACACCTCATAGACAGGCATAATCAGATTTAACACTCTCTGTCTGAGCAAATCATACTCATCATTCTCTTCCTCAAACGTCTGTGTCCACTTTTTCTTACTTCGAATTCCATTCTTAATCACATAATTTTCCAAAACATCAATTTCATCACGCTCTAAATCAGTCATGCCACAGCGAAGGAATCGAAATACAGATTCATAAGAAAAACTCTCCCCGATAATATCTAAAAATGCGCGTATGCTCTCCACCATTGGATTCGCCATAACATTGGATTTATCATCAATAAATGCCGGAATCTGATACTTTTTAAATATTTCTTCAATATATCGGTGATATTCTTCAATATCTGTCGTAATAACAGCAATATCTTTATATCGGTACCCCTGATTGATGAGTGAATGAATTGTATATGCCAAATATGTAATCTCATCAATTGGATTATCGCAGGCATGAATACTGATTTGATTCTCTGCATGCGCCGGTCTGACTTTTGTTCGAAATATATTTTGTTCGAGGTGCAGCAATCCCTTTTTATCCTTCTGTCTCTTATTCTCAGTCAGAATCATATCTGAATAAATCTCAACTTTTTCTTCATTTGCAATATCTTTTAATTTGCGGATTGTCTTGATTGCTATGCCAAATACATCCAAATCGCTGTCTTTGCTGTAATCTATATGTTCACCATCTCTCAGAGTAATTGTCACATACACATCCTTCGCCCTCTTTAAAAGTTTTCGAATCACTTCATACTGCACTGGTGAAAATCCTGTATACTCATCAAAAGAAATGACAGAATCGTTGATTATTTTAGAATCATCCATTAACATACTGACCCTGCCAAGCATCTCTTCATCCATAATGTATTTTTCCTGCATATACTCTTTTAATTTTTTTCTCACCAAATCTACGTCCTGCAATTTTGCATGAAGAAGTGGCTTTCCCTCCGTCATAGACAACATTTCATCAAATTTATCACCTACAATTCCGTACTGGTACAACTCACTAATCATCGATTTCATCTCACTGACAAATCCATTCATCTTTGTTTTTGAACCAAAAATACGAAAATCTTTTTTATTCTGCTCTACAACTTTTCGAATCAGCAGACTCTTGCCTGTATCATCAAGCATTTCTAACTGATTCAGTCCGGCCTCATCAAATACTCGTTTGGCAAGTCGGTTAAAACTGACAATATCTATCTTTGTTGTTCCCTGACGTTCTCCCGACAATTCCACAATGGTTCTCTGCGTTTCCATCGTAAACTGTTCTGGAACAACCGTGTAAAATTTCCTGTCCTCATGCAAACTGCGTTGTATGATATTCTCATACAGCATCTGTGTCTTTCCACTTCCACTGTTTCCTATAATTAATTGTAATCCCATAAAATTTTCCTCCTAAAAATACATAATCCGCAAACATGCGAAAATGTAACCATACATGTTATTATAACATTTTGGAATATTAATCGCTACCATCTCATACTATTTAATATCAGGTATCTGTCTATGATAACTCATAATAGTGTGCAATTTTGAGCAGTATCAGACAGTTCTATATCAAAAAAAAGGACGGAACAGAATATGAATCAGAATCCCAAAATTGTAGTTCTCCACAGAAAAAAACTGATTGTTGGCGGTATGATTATTGTATGCCTTATTCTTCTATCACTTATTGTATACTTTACTCAGACACATGTAAAAAAGGAAAATGCAATAACTTCTGTCAGTCAGACATTAAACTCTACAGAACCCTCCTCAAAGGACTCTGCCCAAAACACGATTGAAGAAAGCTCTATTAAAGAAACCTCTATTGAAGAAAGCTCCATTAAAGAAAGCTCCATTAAAGAAAGCTCTATCGAAGAAAGCTCCATTGACGATACCACAATTCAGGAAAGTCAATCACTTGGATATGTGTCTAAGACAGATGATAAAGAGCATAAAATCTCTTATGCTCCGGGAATTTATTCCTCGACACTCACACTTGATAACGGTCTGATTGAACTAGAAATCATAACAGATAAAAAGCAGATTAAATCTGCAAAAATAAAAAATATTGATGATGATGTAAAATCTATGTATCCTCTTATGGAAACTGCCATGAAAGAAATTGAGTTTCAATTGCAGTCTGGTACTCCCCTCAATCAGATTTCTTATCCACAAGACAGTAAGTACACTTATCTCATTCTGTTAGACATTCTAAATCAGACATTGACAAAGGCGGTACAATAGATGTTCTTAACATTTCTGTTCTTGAAAATATAAGATACTTATGTTACACTATGCAAAGCATTGCTAAACTTATCTCCGTGAGAAGATACACAACTGAGATGCAGCACTGTAACAAAAAGATTATTTCGTATCTCAAGATTTATAAGAGGATTTACTTATGAAAAACTTTTTAAAAAAATACAGCCATGCATGGACACTTATTTATATTGTGTTTTATATGCCGTGGTTTATATATTTAGAAAACAATGTAAAAGAATACACATTAATACATACCAATCTGGATTATCAGATTCCTTTTTGTGAGTATTTTATTATTCCATATTTTCTATGGTTTCCATTTGTTGGCATCACATTTGTGTATTTTTTATTTTATTCAAAAACAGAATATTATCAGTTATGTGCATTTTTATTTACCGGTATGACAATTTTCTTGATTATATGTACCGTATGGCCAAATGGACTTGATTTGAGAAGTCAGGTTGTGGAACGCAATAATATTTTTTCACATCTTGTCTCTTCTCTCCAAAAAGCTGACACAAGTACAAATGTCTTTCCAAGTCTCCATGTCTTTAATACTCTTGGCTGCATGATTGCTCTTTTTAAGAGTAAAGGACTGGAAAAAAAATATGTATGGAAAACACTAATTTGGGTTCTTTCCGTATCAATCATTTTATCTACAGTATTCTTAAAACAACATTCTATAATTGATGTTTTGGGCGGATTTGGACTTGCAGCTATTTTATATGTTCCAGTCTATGTACTTGATTACAATAGGCTGCGTGAGAAAAAAACAAAAACTTCAGATGTTGGGGCTTAGGCCTCACACCTGAAGTTTTTTATATTCTAAATAGTTCTTAAATATGTTCTCTAATTAAATCCAAATACCTTCTGCATCACCTGATACCCTGTCTTTGAGAAAAATCTTCCCACTTTTCCGGGTAAATTCATCCAAATACCAAAGATTGTTCGTCTTAACTGATGATACAAATCTTTGTCTTTGATTTTTAAATAATCCCAGAGCTGCTGCTTTTTCTTCAATTTCTCCTTATCTCCTGAGATAATACACATAACAGATGATACACACATCATCATATCGAGATACTGGAACATAAACTTATACTTCTGCTTTGGAAGTTCCTTATTCTTACTAAAGAAATCAATCAACACTTTATTGATAAATAACTGCTGGTCAATTCTCTTAATCATGGTCTGCTCATTGACCGACTGCCCTTCTCTTCCGATAAAATAGTGATACAAATCAACATTTAAATACATCAGCTTTTTCACCTTTACCATAGGCTGAAAAACATAGATGTTATCTACATAAAATGTATGCTTTGGAAGTTTCAGTCCACAATCTCTGAGCATCTGAGTTCTGTAGATTACAGAGTGCATCAGCACATACTGGAACTTGTTAAATTTTATGTCATCTTCATTCCATCCAATAATCTTTTTCTCCGGAAGTGCACCCTTATATTTCATGACTTTTTTCTTTTTTCTTCCAACTTTATCATAGACATAATTTGCCAGCAAAAGGTCAATTTCCTGATTTTTTTCTTCTAACTCTCTGAGTGTCTTTAAAACCTTTTTAAATGCGCTCGCATCAAACCAGTCGTCACTGTCACAAACCTTGAAATATTTACCGGTTGCATTTCTGTAACCTGTGTTCACGGCATCTCCATGTCCGCCATTTTCTTTGTGAATCGCCCTTACAATTTTTGGATAGTCCCTCTCATATTTATCTGCAATCTCTGCTGTTTTATCTGTGGAACCATCATCGACAATTAAAATCTCGACATCCTCTCCACCGACTAATATACTATTTATGCACTTCTCCATGTAATCCTGCGAGTTATAACATGGAACTGCCACTGATAATAACTTCATACCACTCTATCCTCCGTGAAAAAATCACTGCTCTGTTTATAATTACTAGAACATATTTTATCACATAATTGAGCTTATATCTATAAAATTTTGTAACGATTCACTACTTACCAATCTCATCAATCATATCTGTAATTTTGTGGTAATTTTCCATCTTCTTCTCATCTGTCTCTCCCGGCAGAAGTTCATAGAACTGCTCTCCCATAGAACTCAGAGCAACATTCCTGGCACTGACTTTGTACATTTTTGGTGTAAATGTTTATTTGAATTTCATCCTAACTCATGTGAAATATTTTCCCATCTACATGAACTTCTTTGACACCATCTATATCAATTGCATTGCGAAACACAATTGTTCTGCATGATTTGTAATCGCCATACATAGTCATGTCAAAGCTTTTTGCAAAAAGAATCGAATCAAAATAACTGTTATTTGTATAATCATATTGATTTCCTAATTCGGAATGATTGTAAAAACTCGGATCACCTAAAATTTTGTCTTCCAAACTATTTCCATTCTCACACAGTTTTAATTCGCTGCCATCTTCATAGACAAATGATACATCATCAAAACGAATGGTTCCAGATACTTTCTGATTCGAATAAATACTCATTGCAAGTTTTGACAGACAAACATCATAACTTCCCTCTATGATTTCTCTGTTTTTTGCATTATCATGTAAATCAAAATAATATCTTTTATCTACATAAGAACCATATTCCTTATCTCCTTCATCGGAAACAAACTCTGTCTCTCCATCTTTTCTCACAAACAAATATGGTGTGTTATATTTGAGACTAAATTCGCTATATCTTATGTAAAAGCAAATCTTATTTTCCTCTCTTTGCACATCATAAATCGCATCGCTAAAAGTATTCGTGTGCATATTCAGCATTTCATAATACTTTTCTGTGTCCATAAGAGAGCCGTAATCTCCTGTTATAAAATCCGATTTTTTCCATCCGATATAATATGTCTCATCCATCTCACCTCTTATTTTGTTTCTGTAAAAACTCACATTTCCATCTTCCGACCAGACTGCAACTTTTCCCACAAACTGATGTGTCTGTTCGTCCAAATAATATTTTTCCAAAGTAAAGGTCAAATCATCTACTTTAATTTTTTGTCCGTCTTCTATCATAAGAGATTCAAAACTTTGTCTGGTGTTTGTATTATTTTTTATAAACTCTCTGCCAAACATATAATAGGACATCCCCTCTAATCCGCTCAGTGCAACAATCAGGGTAATTATGGCAATGATTATTCTCTTTTTCTCCATGTTCCATCTCACCTCACATAATATCGCTTTTCGTTTTCCTATACACATACAACAATTTCCATATACTTCTTATCCATCACTTGTTTAGTGTTCATCCTGTTTTGGATTATCCACTTGATATTCCAAAATGTCACCCGGCTGACAATGTAATGCTTCACATATCGCCTCTAATGTAGAAAATCGAATCGCACTAATCTTACCTGTCTTCATTTTTGACAGATTGACATTTGACACACCCACAATTTCGGACAACTCCCTCAAACTCATTTTGCGGTCTGCCATTACCCTGTCCAATCTCAATACAATTTTCCCCATCGAATCCTCCTTGTTTAATCTAGTCTACAGAGTTTCATCGGACTCTTGCTGCAGCACCTCTCCATACCGAAAGATATAAGATACAAATAACAAAATAAGAGTTACGAAAATAAAATCAGGTAAAATGCTAACTTTATAAATGATTATTTTATCCATATACCAGACTTTAGTCATTCCTTTTAGATTATAAATTCGAATCAAATTTGAGAAAATATTTAAAAACAATCCATAGACAAAATAAATCCATGCAATTGTTCGAATCCGATTTGAAATTCCCTTTATGAAAGGCTGCTGCTGTTTCATTGGCTGCAATATTTTGCGAATATTATGACATATAAAAAACAAAAATATCTGCATCCCCAATGAATATATTTTCCTATAAATGCTGGCAAATTTCAAATACTTTACATCAGATTTTGGAACCATCCACTGTCCAACGTTAAATATAATTCCATTAATATCCGCCTCGTAATACTCTTGATGAAAAATACGAGTATACTTTGAAAATACAATGAGTCCCAGATAATAAATTGCAAAAAGTATGCACAAAATCTCGACAACATATAAAATGCCATCAAAAATCACTGCACTTTTTCGAAACTTTTCATTTTCCATATATGTTCTCCTTTCTACTTTAACGAAAATTGATAATATTTTAATGTTTATCGTTAATTTTATTATACAAAACATTAAATTCGTTGTCAACAAAAAAATCGCGAACAATCTATTATCATAAACTAAAAAAGGTTGTTACCTCAATGTTCTTGAGTTGACAACCTTTCTACCTAATGTACAGATTATGCTACTTAGGAATTTCCATCCACATCTAAATGAATCACCGCTCCACTCTCATATGTGAGTTCATCATTATTATATATTTCCTCTGGAAATACGAGCAAATCTAAATTTTTCCCATATGCCTCTCTATCCACATACATCACTATATTTGCCTCATATGTCTCATTTGGTTCTAATATGATAGAATAATAACTAGATTCATTCATTCTACTATAACTGCCGGTAAAGATTGGCTCACTCGGATAGCGAATAGGACCACCTATAAAATTTCCTTCTCCCTGTCTCTGTTCTCTAAAATCTCTGTCTGTAATGTTTAAATCAGAAATCGCATAAATATTCGTTTTACTGTCATCATTTTGAATTGAAACATTCATCACTATAAGATAACCAAATTCATCTGGCTCTCCGTTCTCATCTAAAAAGGTTAAAGGTGCATACTCTTTTGGTACGCCCTCTACGCAATCTGCAACATATGCATCCTTTACCACAACTGTTACTTTATCTGTTCCTGCAATTGATACCTCATCTCCCATCTGATATCGAGGCAGTTCATCATAGGATACTCCTTTTTTGACAACTTTGTCCCATTCATCCTGCGTATACACTTTATATCGGTCTTCGGTATCTCTTATATCATAGACTTCCTCATCCGAGTATTCTCCATATTTTTCTAACTGTGTATCTGTAAAATTGTCTGGACTGATATTTACAGTTTTATTCATTTTAGGAATCGAAATATCTGCTCTTTCTTGTTCCACTGATTGCGATTTTCCTATTGTTGTGTCAGAAACTTGTTTCCCTATGGATTGTTCATTTTTCGTCTCTTTTGCTTTTACATCAAAATTAAAAGACATCAAAACTCCCACACAAGCAACCACTCCTGTTACTACAACTACCGTCATACCTTTTGACAGTTTCTTAAACTTTAATATATTTTTTATTCTCATTCCTGCATCTCCTTCACCAAATGCTACATAGGAGCATTGAACCGAACTCTTTGTGGCAAAATTTAATATCATACTGCTGTAGATTTTTTTTATCTCGCTTCCGTAGGTTCGAATGACCGCCTCATCACAACTCATCTCCATATCTCTTGTCATCATACGAAATGCAATCCATACAAGCGGATTCATCCAGTACAAAGTCACAAGAAGAAAGAACACAGTCTTTACCAGATAATCTCTTCTCTTAATATGGTAACTCTCATGTGCAATCAAATAATTTCTCTCTTCCACACTTAGATGAAATGGCAGATAGATTCTAGGTCGAATCAGTCCAAATACAAAAGGCGAGGAAATAAAATCACATTCCCAGATATTGTCTTTCATCAAAACTGCCTGATTTGTTATTTTTCCAAGATGAATATATGAAATCAACTGCACAGCTAAAATCACAACAATTCCTGTCAGCCATACAACTAATACAATACATGCAATCACTACTAAAAAATTCATGACTTCCCTGTCAGATAATATACGATATCTGTTTGGACTCTCCTTCGAATTTCCTCTTAGCCGATTTGCCGCATCCACAAATTTATCAGAAATCTGTGTGTTTACACTCTCTGCTACACTTTTCGTTGTGTTTGCAGGTGCCACCGTATTGCCATATTGTTCTGACACTCTAATAACATTTTCTGCATTTGAATAAGTGTCAGCTACAGATACTGCTGTCTCACTCTTATGATTCAAAAGATTTTTCGCTATATTCATAAAATTGAATTTTGTCTGAAATGCAACATCAAACATCATTCGAAATCCCACTGCGAACCACAGTACATAAGAGTAAATCTTAGGTGCTCTCTTTAACAATAATCTTGCAAATAAAACAATCAAAATCACAACAGAAACTACAATATTTTTCTCTGCAACTTCGCGCAAAATATCTATGTATTTCATCAAATCCTCCTGATTTATTCCTTGTGCTCATCAATGAGTTTTTTTAGCTTTTCAGCCTCTTCTCCTGATATTTTCTTTCCACCCAAAAATGCTGCAATAAACCCTGGGAGTGAGCCGTTAAATGTTCGGTCCACGAAATATGTACTCTCCTCTGCCTGAACTTTGTCTTTATCTATCAGCACTCTCACTGTAGCATTTTCATTTGAAATATATCCCTTTTCACACATCTTTCTCACAACTGTATATGTAGTAGACTTCTTCCAGCCAAGTTCCTGCTCGCAGAGTTTTACAAGCTCACCAGAATTTAACGGAGCATTATCCCATACCACACACATAAAACGATAATCACTGTCACAAAGTTTTTGAATTTCCATATTTCATTTTCTCCTTTATCATTGTTCTTATAGTATAACCGGTTTATAACTATAAACTTAGTCTATAGTTATAAACCATTTTTGTCAAGTAGTTTTCTACACATTTCCAAATTTTATCAAATGCATCCTCCTGAGTATCTGCATAAACACCAGCACCCTCTGCCTTGCAAGTTCTTTTTCCTCTCCCAATTCCTTCTCTAATTCGTCTGAAATATCTCCAACCGTTCTCTTTCCATTGATTTTCCGAAACAATTTACTCCCGTAACTGTCCAGCTCAATGTCTCCATTTCTCTTAAACCATGCAAATCGTCTGTTCCTGTTTATGATGATGACATTGTTGTTTTCTCCTGTCACATAAGCAGTCTCATCATTAATGACTGGCACTAAATCAAAATAATTTTCTACCATACCTATCCTTTCATTTTTGATTTAAAGAACAGAGAACCGATAAATCCAAAGAGCAGTGCCCCTGTAATTCCGACTGCTCCAGCCTTTAATCCACCCATAAAGATTCCAAACAGACCGTCACTGTCCACTGCCTCTTTGACACCTTTAAACAGGGTATTTCCAAATCCCAGAAGTGGTACGCTTGCTCCTGCCCCCGCAAAGTCGATAAATGTGTCATATACTCCAAAAAATCCAAGAATTGTTCCGAGCACTACAAGTCCAACCATAATTCTGCCGGGCATCAGTTTTGTCCTGTCTATAAAAATCTGCACAATCGCACAGATGATTCCTCCCACAAGAAATGCTTTCAAAAATACCATATTTCTACACTCCTTCTATCACAACCGCATGGGCAATTCCAGGGACTGACTGCCCCTCGTTAAAGCTGATTGGCGAGAGCAGTGCTCCTGTTGGAACAAACAAAACTTTTTTCCACTCGCCGCTCTCAATCTTCTTCATAATATGTCCACACAATGTTGTCGCTGAACAGCCACAGCCACTTCCACCCGAATGGGTGTCCTGCTTTTCGCTGTCAAACATCTCAATTCCACAATCCAGGTGCTGCCTCTCAATATCAATGTCGATGGCATTTAACAAATCAAGTAAAATCGTCTGACCGGTATATCCCAAATCGCCCGTAATAATCTTGTCATACTCATCTACATCATAACCAAAATCCACGAGATTTGCACGAATGACATCGGCTGCCGCCGGAGCCATACACGCTCCCATATTCATCGAATCCTTGACTCCAAAGTCCACAATTTTTCCTGTTGTAATGCCCCTGATTCTCGCCTTTGCCTTTAAATCCTTTGTCTCCTCATCTCCTAAAATCAGAGCTCCGCAGCCTGTAACTGTCCATGTGGCAGAATAAGGTCTTTGATTTCCATACTCAAGTGGAAAACGAAACGTCTTCTCCGCACTTGCAAAATGACTTGATGCAAGCGTAATGACATTTTTTGCATAACCTGCCGAAATCATCACAGAGCCAAGTGACAGTGCCTCTCCCATTGTGGAACAGGCTCCGTAAAGTCCAAAAAATGGAATTTCAAAATCCCTCAGTCCAAAGGTAGAGGCAATTAACTGTCCAAGCAAATCTCCTGCAAACAGATACCTGATATCACTCTCATTTAATCTCGCTTTTTTTAACAGCAAGTCCACGGTTCTCTTTTGCATCGCACTCTCTGCCTTCTCCCATGTATCACTTCCAAATAAATCGTCCGTACAGCACTCATCAAACTCATCCTTTAACGGTCCGCGGCTCTCCTTACTTCCTGCTACACTCGCATACTCTAAAATCAGGGGCAGTTTCTCAAATTCAATACTCTGACATCCCCTCATTCTTCCTCCGACAACTTGTACTGACTGACTTTTCTTACCTCCGACTGTATGATTTCTTGTCATCTCTTCTATTGTTTCTGCTGTCTTGCCTTGCATCCCTTCTGTCATTAGAACAGCCCTCCTATATAATAAATAATTCCGAGCACAGAACTACTAATCAGTCCATACAAAATGACCGGACCTGCAATCGTAAAAATCTTGCATCCAAGTCCCATGACCATACCCTCAGCCTTAAATTCCGTTGCACACGCTGCCACTGAATTTGCAAATCCGGTAATCGGAACAAGAGAGCCGGCACCGCCAAATTTACCAATCTTTGGATAAATATTCATTCCCGTCAAAAATGCTGAAATACCGACAAGAATTAAAATCACCATAAAATTCCTGTGATCTTCACTCATTCCCCTCGCCTTCAACACTTCCATAATTACCTGTCCTAATGTACAAATTGCTCCACCCGTCAAAAACGCATGAAACATATTTTTCGGAAGACTTGTTGTCTTCGTGACACGCTTAACATAATCGTTATACTTTTTTGATAACTCATCATTATTTGCTACCTGCATATTAATGTCCTTTCTATTTTTTCTAAATAATGCGAAATTCATCATTTCACGCATCTTAATACAAAAAATACACCGCATTTCCTACCAGCTTGCCCAGTGCCGCAGCCAGTATGATATACTTTGTCCCTGTTGACAAATGAATACGCCGAAATAAAATTGCCGAGGCATCGAGTGCCTCTGTCAGCGACATCGCCAGACAACCGACAAAGATTCCCATAAACAATCCCACAACTGCCAGTGGAAGAAATGCCGCCATGCCTCTCATGTGCAGATTTGGCATACACAGATAAGCATAAATACATGTAATTGCTGACCAGAAAATCAGTTTTTCATAGAGGCGTATCCATTTTACTGTTTTTGTCTTAAAGGCAAGTCTGTTTAAAATACCGATTGTTGTAATTAGGGAACAGAGCCCGCCTGCCACCAGCGTTCCAGAACTGATGCCTATTATCATTAATAAAAAAAATTCATTGTGTTCCTCCATTCATATAATCATCAATATCGTCTGCGTACTGTTTCATTTTCAATTCAATTGGTGTCGGTTCTGCATTTTCCTTTTTCGAAAAACGATTAAAAAACACCGTAATTCCCAATGCAATCCCAATACCGTAGAAAAATTCAAGTACGCCAAATCCTTCGTGAGTTGTCCCTGTAATAATCAAATAGACTTTCTTAAACATCTCCGTCACTGCTACATCTTCATTAAACGACATAATGGCAAATGCGGTTCCAAGAAATACAATCAAAGAGACAAATATTACTTTTAATTTTTCCTGCATATATTTCACCTGTCTTTTTACGTCCTGTTTCTGCGAATACAAAACCAAGACGCATTTCTATTTTTTAATAGTGTGGCTTTTTTTCACAAAAAAATACAGCCATTTTTCTCAAAATGACTGTATTGTAATATTCATCTGTTTATTCTATTTTGAAAATACTAATTGTTGTATCGAGTTCCTGTGCTTTTTCTTTTAACAGTTTCACTTCTTCGTTCAAAGCGTTAAACGCATCCATCTGTGCTCCGGCATTTCTGGAAAGTTCTACCGAAGAACTCTCTGTTTCCTGTGAAGTAGCAGAAATATTCGTAATAGAATCCAGCGTATCATTTTTAGCATGTTCCATTTTTTTGATACTATTGGAAATTGCTGTCATATTATCCGCCAGAGTCTCAAAACTTTCTTTAATATCCTCAAATACCTGAACAGTCGTTCCAAGTGCATCTGACTGCGAAATTACAATCTCATCTGCTCTCTGCGCTGTCGCTATTGTCTTTTTCAGTCTCTCCTGAATCTGTCCGATAATTCTTGTAATCTCAATACCAGCCTCATTTGACTGCTCGGCAAGTTTTCTGATTTCATCAGAGACAACTGCAAAACCTCTTCCTGCATCTCCTGCTCTTGCCGCCTCAATAGAGGCATTTAAAGATAATAAATTCGTTTCTTCTGAAATTTCATTAATCGTTCCAATGATAGTATTAATTTCTCTGGACTCTCGATTCAGTTCTGTGACCTCTTTGATAATATTCTTTGTAATTTCTGTAGAATCAAGAACCTTTTCCTCAAGGTCACCGACAACTACTATACCATTATCTACTGTTTTTCTCGTTTTACCTGCCACAAGCTCAATTTCATTTGTTTTCTGATAAACCTCTCCTATCTGCTCTGCGAGGTCATACATCTGCTCCAGACAGTTCTCTGTATCCTGCGACTGTGCCTCTAATCCCTGCTCAATATCTTCAATAGACTGGCTAATATCCTTTGCCGAATTATAAACAATATCCGAATTTTCATCTACTTTATCTGCTGATGTCTTTACCTGCATACTAAGTGAATTTGTCTTTCTTATCAAATCTTTCATACTTTGAATCATGTCATCAATACTATTTGATAAAAGTTTAAACTCATCCTCACGTTTTATCTCTAATTTGCCAGTCAAATCACCCTTAGAAGTTGTTTCCATCAGTTTATTGACCTGACTAATAGACTTTGAAATTCCTTTTGCAATTATAGAACCGACAAATACTGCAATCATTGTACTGATAACAATTGCGACAATTGTATGCACACCTATCACGGTAGCCTCATGTGTGATTGCCTTGCTTGGCATCAGCGCACACACGGTAACACCACTCGCACTAATTGTATTATATACAAAGAGATATGCTTTGCCATTTACACTCACACGCTTACTTCCTGCACTTTTTAAATTCTTAAAAAATGCCTGTTTTCTAAATTCAAAATTGTCATGTCCACTGATAAGTTCCACATCTTTGTCTGTCACGAATCCGACAATACTGCCATTTCCAACCTTTGCGTTATCAATAATGTTCTGCACAAAATCTGTCTTAATATCAATGACAATATAACCAATCGGCTTGTTACTGCTATTGCGCAGTTCTTTTACATAGGACATACAATAATTTGAACTGCTCACTCCCGTAAGTATATCTAGTTCTTTGTGCTCAGGAATATAACAGATACCGTTCTTTATATTCTCTTTCACATATTTTCCGGCACTGGAATTTACAAATGTCTCATACACATTTTTATTTTTTAATACCTGTGTGTTCGAAATTGCATTTTCCTGACTGTTAGAAAAGATAACAATGGAATTGATATACTTATCTGCAACTGCCTCATTGATAATTGCATTTTTTGCATCTATTTCATTTGTTTCTCCATAAACACCGCCGAAATAGGCAACAATACTCTTGTTCACTGACATTCTCGTTGCCGACAGTCCCACATTTTCAAATCCCAGTTCAAAATACTCTTTCAGAGTCTCAACGCTCGTCTTTGTGAGAGATTCTGTATTTTTCAAAAGTCCATTCATAGATACTGAATAGATTACGATACTCACACCTACAAATAAACAAATCGGGACAAGAAATGCTGCAATAATCTTTCTTTTTATACTTTTAATCTTAAAAATATTTTTCTTAATCTCCATATGACTTCTCGCTTTCGTACTTTATCCGTCAATTGCTGATTCTTATGTTATCCATCGATTGTTCGCACAGCATACAATCTGTTGCTTGGGATTTATCCCTAGTATCATTCTATTATACTATTATTTTGTACTTTTTTGAATAGTTTAGTCCTCTATTTTTTCTCTCATCTTTAATAGAATTTTCCTTTCGAGCCTCGATACCTGAACCTGACTAATCTTTAATTTTTTTGCAATATCTGACTGTGTCATATCCTCAAAATATCTCATAACAATTAATTTTCTTTCTGTATCCCCAAGTTCACTTATCAACTGTTCCAAAAGGACATTATTCAAAACCTTATCCGACTCATTTTTCTCATCTCCCAACTGATCAATCAGACAAAGTTCCTTGCCTTCTCCTCCGCAAACCGTCTTATAGATACTCTCAACATCTTTTGAAGTTTCCATTGCGAGCATAATATCCTCTTTTGAAATTCCAGTTTGCTTTTCTATTTCCTCTATTTTGGGCTCTCTTCCATTTATTTTAATCAAGTCAGAAATACATCTGTTTATTTTCCATGAATTTTCCTTGACCGACCTTGAAATCTTTACCATTCCGTCATCTCTCATAAATCGCTTGATTTCTCCCATAATCAAAGGAACGGCATAAGTGGAAAATTGTACATCGTAACTGTTATCAAATTTATCGATTGCCTTTACAAGTCCTATACATCCAATCTGAAATAAATCTTCACTGTCATATCCCCTCATGGCAAATCTCTTCACAATACTGTGTACAAGACGTATGTTGTTCTCAACCAGTTGCTCTCTGGCAGTTTCATCTCCCTGTTTTGCCCTGATGAGTAACTCCTTATTATCCATCTACACCACCAACTCAATCTATTTTACCGATTATTTTTTTCATAATAATTTCGGTTCCTTTTCCAACCTCTGATTCTACATCCAGTCTGTCCATAAATGCCTCCATAAACGAAAAACCCATTCCTGACCTCTCCTCATCCTCTTTTGTTGTAAACATTGGTTTCATCGCCTGTGGCACGTTTGCAATCCCCACACCCGTGTCCCTGATAACAACCGTAAACACATTTTGCTCCAAGATACATTCCAGATATACAATTCCGTCCCCTCCCTGATAGC
The DNA here is from genome assembly GCA_900321855.1 of uncultured Eubacteriales bacterium. Taxonomy (GTDB): domain Bacteria; phylum Bacillota; class Clostridia; order Lachnospirales; family Lachnospiraceae; genus Bovifimicola. The sequence goes on from ONXS01000003.1 coordinate 59,934, forward strand.
CATGAATAATTGCATTGGTAACAGCCTCTGACACCGCCAGTCTCACTTCTTCTAACTCCTCCAGAGTCATATCTAATTTTGTTGTGAGAAACGCCGCCACAATCATTCTCGCCAGTGATTCATTGCAGGATTTACTATCAATTTCCACATACATTCTGTCCTTCATTTCTACATTCCTCCTTGTACATTATGTGTTACTCCAGATGACAGTTCATCAAGTGCATGTTCCAGATTTCGATAATGATTTACAATTTTATTCAAACCTGAAAATGTCAATATCTTTTCTACATTACTTCCCACATTAATCGCTCCAATCTTCCCGCCAAATGCCTTAATCTTTTTATATCTCCCCATAATGACTCCTATTCCTGAACTGTCCATAAACTCTGTATTCTTGAAATCAAAGACAATATTAATAATTTCTTTTTCGTAAATGATTCGGTCCGCCTGTCTGATATACAGAGAGGCGTGATGATCAAGTTCACCATTTATATGTATGACTAAAACGTCATCTATTATTTCAAAATTTGTTGTATTTTCCATACTCCCACTCCTTTTTATATTTTTGCTTTGTAAAATCAATCCCATATTCGCTTAAAATACAAAAGAGGAGTGGTAAAAACCATCTCCTCTTTCGTATCTTAACTTGCTGTTATATTGTTTATATGAGCCTGTAAATTCTGAGCCGCTCTTCCGTTTGCTGCCGGATTTGCATTTAATGTATTAATCATGTTTGTCAAATCTTTTAATGCTCTCTCTTTATAAGTTGCTGCCTGTTCTATGCTCACAGTCAATGCCGCCTTATATTGCTTTTCATAAGCCTCGCCCAGTTTATCTGCCGCATCTGCATAATCAACCTGTAAATAATCAAATGCGAAACAATTGTTAAATTCCCCAATTGCCGTATCGAAACTCTCTGGTGAAGATGCTGCCAAAAGTGCTGCTCTTCCGCTGTTGTAATGTGCAATTGCTGCCTGTTTAAATGATTCCGGCTGAATACTGGTATAAAGTTGTGTAAATGCTTCTGACCTTGCATTGTTTGCTATATTTTTTAATGTTGTCGCACTAGAAAGATAATCTTTGTTGTTAAATGCAGTTGCCGCATTTAACAGATTGTCATAATCTGCAATCGCCTGATTGTTCTCATTTCCGGCTGCATCTAACTGACCTGATATCGTGTCTTTTTCTGACTGAAGTCCTGTAATCTGTCCCTGTAATTCTTTCTTTTCATTATTCAGACTGTCTATCTGTGAGTTAAGTTTTAATACCGCCTGATTATGTCTGTCATTTAACACCTTTTGTCTGGCAGGGATTAATAAGAAGAAAGTCAGCGCAACTCCAATCACCAGACCTATGATTACATTAATGACTGTCATAAATCCTGTGTTTGACTCCTTATAGGCAAACGACTTATTACTGACCGCAATATCATATCCCGCTCTCATCTCTCTGTCCATCTGTTCCTGTTCATAGTCCCTGAATCCACTCTTTCCGGTATCATTCTTCGGAACCTCCGCAGTCTTTGGATCTGTCTGTTTCTTTATCTCTGCCAGATATTTCTTTGCCAGCGGATTATTGGAGTCTATTTTCAAAACTTTCTGAATCGGCTTTTTCGCTCTGTTGTAATCACCTTTTTTCATATACAACAGTGCCAGCAACAAATGTCCTTTTATCAGATTTGGATTTGAATTCAGAACTTTCTTTAACTGAATCACAGCGATGTCATCATTATTTTGTTTCGCATATCCCAGCGCAAGATTATACTTTTTGATTGTCTGCTTTATATTTTCAAACTTTTGTGTGTTTGACTGGAACCTCTTGATATATTCCGTTGCCAGATTATCTTCCGGCTGAAAATTAGAAGATATTACCCATTCACAAAATGCCTGAACAGCCTCTCCCATTTCATAATATACCAGACCAAGTAAATTTCTTGCGTTAATATTATTTTTATCTATTTTTACACTTCTTCTGAGTAGTTCACATGCTCCTGTAAGGTCCCTAATCTGTGCCTTTGCAAGTCCCATATTATAGTATGCGTTGGACAGCTTAACCACCTTCTTATAAACTCTCACATCCACTCCACAACTATTACAAAAATCTTTGCCAGAGAGAATGTTTCCGCATTTATAACATCTCATATCTTTCTCCAATCCATTGTAACTGTTATTGTAACTATTCAGAGTCAAGTTCGAAAATGCCTGATTCTGAATATACCAATTAATCTTCGTTTTCTTTAATCTCTTTTACCATTTCCATAATAATATCTGTGATGTCCTTGATGTTGCTGTTATAGATTGCATTTTCAGCTTCATCAATCTCAAGACTTGGGGTAAATTTTTTGATTTCTTCATCGTAGTTAATCATA